>NZ_JASZ02000008.1 GCF_000735695.2 Kaistella haifensis DSM 19056 | reverse complement strand
AATAGACCAATTCCCATTTCGGAAAATCATTGGGTAACATCCTCCATTGGCAACCGGTTTTCACCAAATACATTATGGCGTTCCAAATGGTTCTTAAACCATATTTTCGCTTTCTGTCATTGAGGTTCAAAGTCTTTTTTATAAATTGCCACTGATTGTCAGAAATGTTTGTCGAGTAATTTTTCACTGTAATTTAATTGATTAGTAACCAACAAGTTACGGAAAATAAACAACATAAACAACTGACAATCAGTTTTTTATAAGATTATTTTATAAAATAAACGCCATACGAATTTTTCTAATTTAATTTTTAAACAGGCTCTTAATAAAAATAGGTATTTCATAATAAAAAACCGCCTTGCTAAAAAAGCAAGACGGCTAGAAATATATTAACTAACAATTATTTTTTAATCATCAATTTAGAAGAGTAATTTACTCCTATTCCTGAAACTTTTACTACATATACTCCATTTACTAGAGATTGTGTATTAACTGCGTCAGTAGCAGAAATTTTCTGGCTGGAAACTAATTTTCCGGTTGCATCGAAGATTTCAACATTTACTTTTCCTAAAGTTTTGTTTGCTGATTTTAAGAAAAATTCGTTTTTCGCAGGATTTGGATAAATGTGTATACCTTTATTTACATTGACTTCCCCTGAAGCCAATACTTTTTGGCAACGCGCATCATCTGCAGGCTTTGTGAAATCTTCAACCTGATCATTGATATTGGTTGTAGATCCTGAAGCTGCATTAACTCCCAGACCTCGCTTAGCAAAAACTTCCCAAATCATACATTTATCTGTTCCTTGAGTTGTTGCCTCTTCCGCTGCTAAAATAGCGTCTCTTCCCTGAATAAATCCAGGGTTTGTTGGGGTTAACTTCAGCGCATCAATAACCAACTGTAAGAATCTTGTGCTTCCGTTGGAAGTATTTGCCATAACATCTGACGAATAACCGTACTTTTCGGCATATTTCCAGTGAAGATCCCACAGCATTGATGCCCAAATGAAACCAATGGAGTGCACATCTGGTACAGTTACTCCTGATGTGTTAGTATATTCCATACCATTGGTCTTACCGTAAGTATATTCGTTTACGGCAAAATCCGGAGAATAAGGTCTAGGTCTGATACCTGCACCTGTAACTGGCAATGAGCTAGCAAAGTTTCCAATTCCTCTTGCTACGCTGGCATTGTCACCAGGTCGATTAGTAAGCATTAATGCGAAAATATCAGACCAACCTTCACCCATCTGCTCTTTATTTAAACTGGAACTTAATGACCCGATAATTCTTGTAGAAATTCCGTGGCCATACTCATGGGCGATGATTCCATTATCAAAACTTCCGTCTCTGAAAATCTGTGTGGATGAATCATATTTTAAAGTAACATTAACATTTTTACCAGAATCAATAAGTCCTTTCATATAAACACCTTCAACATTCTCTACCAAAACTGAAGGAATAGTAATGGATGCGTCGGTGCCACCCATACCGGTTGTAGGAGTAGAATCTGGCATATTATAAATAATCGCAGCAGCAGCACCGGCTTCCTGTGCATTTTTCACCTTTACGGTAAAAGAACAAGTACCTCTTGGCATCAAGCCAATCTTACCGGTAAGTGAACCGGCAGGCAGTGCCGTGCAGCCGTCAGCAACCGAAGTTAAAACAACATCTCCGGTTACGCCCGTTGTTGTTAAAGTAGGACCAAATGTTGTTGAAACATAATTTTTCACTTTTCTACCAATTGCTTCTGGTGGAGTATTATAAAATACCCTTTCCGTAAGTGCCGGATTCCAAAGGTACATTTGCATCCTTGGTCTTGTTCCGTCTGGTCCTGTGGCAAAATTGGCATTATCCATTCCTGAACCATCCTGTGCCTCCGCTTGTACATAATCAACCTGAGCTCCACCTTTACCAAAATTGAAAGCCTGAAAATTTCTTGCAGTTTCCGTAAATCCTAAACGATAAAAAATGTCGTGCATTTTATTGTTGATATAGAATAGATTGGTAATCGCTGCATTCTGATTAACTGTATACTGATTATCAATTGAAAACGGGAAATCAAACATCCTGCTAGCACCACCGTCTGCATACATTCCTGCCGCGTTTTTCTTAGCTACATCATCGTAGGCCATCACGTTGTTTCCCCTAGTCGTATTATAAGAACCAGAATAACTACCTCCGGAAATTGTATGCCATCCGTCAGGTGAAGCATCTAAGAACCACGGATTACTAATCATCGATCTGGTTCCGTGAATTGGACTTTCTACAGGCAAAGCAAATACATTATACGATGCATTTGAAGGAGCCTTCGCTGTTGAAGCAACTTTATGCTCTACTTCCTCTATAAAATCGTTAACAAACCCACCGGACGCGTGAGAAGAATAATCGTGCTGGAAAGTGCCATGTGGGAAATTACACGAAAGTTTAAGGTTTTCTTTATATAAGATTTCGCCTATTGAAACGTCTGCAACCACATTCCAATAGTCGGAGGTTTCTTTCTCTTCGAACATATATTGTTGAGAAAGTCTAAGATCACCTCTTTCAGTCTGAAAATAAACAACCTGCGTTTTTGCAAATGGAGTTCCGTCAAGATCAGCATCATTAAAACTTAACATCTGGTATTCTGCGATGTTTTTTAAACCAAAGTTCTTCCCTACTTTTTCAAAAATAGATCCGGAAGGATGGGCTGTTTTTTCGGTAGCAGCAACTTTATAATTTTTTACAAAACTATCGATAAAGTAGTTTACTTTCTTTTCCTTAATTAGGGCTGTAGCTGTTGCGTTAAAAATTGGTATTCCGTTATAAGATTGCTGCACTTTTACAACATCTGCGTTCATCGCTTTCGAGTAATCTTCAACAATTACCGTAAAATCTTCCGTAGTAGATTTCGAAGTGCCTCCGTTTGCTGCCAGATGATTTTTAATGATCGTTTTAAAATCCTGAGCGGTGACGCTTGCAAAAGAAAACATCAAAAAAGCTGTTGCGATTTTCAAAGGTAAATTTCTATTTTTCATATATATTAATTAATTGGCATCGAATTTATAAAAAATAATGCTAAGTTTTCAATTTTCAACACAAAAAAAAAGAAAGATGTTATCAACATTCATTTTTAGGTTTAGTACGGAGAAATGTTTTTATACTTAATAATAAAATATGAACCCCAAAAAAAAGACGCCCCAGATTACTGAGGCGCCATATATATTAAAGAAAAATTGGAATTAGTTTCCTTCCATTTTCTTTTTCAATTCAGCTAAAACGTCTAAATCACCTAGGGTAGATTTCTCTTCGTTGCTAGATGAAGCAGCTGGTTTGGAAGAAGCTTCTTTCACGTTTTTCTTCTCTTCGTCTCTGAAGGTTCCGGTGTGTGAAACTACTACTCTCTTGAATTCTTTGTTGAATTCGATTACTTTGAATTGTGCTTCTTCTCCTTTCTTGATTTTAGAACCGTCTTCTTTTTCTAATAATCTTGATGGGCAGAATGCTTCAACTTCAGCATCTTCGAACTGAACTTGTGCTCCTTTATCGAAAACTTCAGTAGCTTTTCCTGTGTGTACAGTACCTTCAGCATATTTAGTTTCGAATTTATCCCAAGGATTTTCAAAAAGTTGTTTGTGACCTAAAGAAAGTCTTCTTGCAGCGGTATCCAATTCTAGAACGATTACGTCTAATTTATCACCAACTGCACAGAATTCTGATGGATGCTTGATTTTCTTAGTCCAAGAAAGGTCAGAAATATAGATCAAACCATCGATTCCTTCTTCCAATTCTACGAAAACTCCGAAGTTAGTGAAGTTTCTTACAGTTCCTACATGTTTAGAACCTACAGGATACTTAGCTTCGATATTTGCCCAAGGATCCTGAGTAAGTTGTTTCATTCCTAAAGAGATTTTTCTGTCTTCTCTATCAAGAGTTAAAACTTCAGCTTCTACCTCATCACCTACTTTTACGAAATCACCAGCACTTCTTAAGTGAGTTGACCAAGACATTTCAGAAACGTGGATTAATCCTTCTACCCCTGGAGCAACCTCTACGAATGCACCGTAATCAGCTAGAACAACTACTTTTCCTTTAACTTTATCACCAACTTTCAAGTCAGCAGAAAGCGCATCCCATGGGTGAGCTTCCAATTGCTTCATACCTAATTGGATTCTTGTTTTCTCATCATCGAAATCAAGGATTACTACTTTTACAGTTTCTCCGTCAGAAAGGATTTCAGATGGGTGGTTTACTCTAGACCAAGAAAGGTCGGTAATGTGGATTAATCCATCAACACCACCTAAGTCTACGAATACTCCGTAAGAAGTAATATTTTTAACAGTTCCTTCAAGAACTTGTCCTTTTTCTAACTGACCGATGATTTCTCTCTTCTGACCTTCAAGATCTGCTTCGATAAGCGCTTTGTGAGATACAACAACGTTTTTGAACTCAGGGTTGATTTTCACAACTTTGAACTCCATTGTTTTACCTACGAACTGATCGTAATCTTTGATTGGTTTCACATCGATTTGAGAACCTGGTAAGAATGCTTCGATACCGTGTACGTCAACGATCATACCACCTTTAGTTCTAGATTTTACGAAACCGTTTACGATTTCTCCAGTTTCGTGAAGTTCGTTTACTTTATCCCAAGCTTTAAGAGTTCTTGCTTTTTTGTGAGAAAGTTGCAATTGACCAGATTTGTCTTCTCTTCTGTCAACCATTACTTCTACTTCATCACCAACTTTCAATCCTTGGTTATAACGGAATTCGTTTAATGAAATAACCCCTTCAGATTTGAAGTTGATATCTACGATAGCTTCTTTATCAGTAAGTCTTACAACTTTTCCTACCAATACATCGTTATCGCTAAGGTTGTTAAGAGATCCGTTATAGATTTCCTCTAAATCACTTTTCTCTTTTCTTGCATCAGCATCTAATCCTGATTCGAAAGAATCCCAATCAAATTGTTCTGGTGCTACGTTTTGGTTTAATAAAACCTCTGCTGAATTTGTCTCTTTTGACATTTTCTAATAAAATTTGTATTCCATCTCTCTCGTTGCTTGGCCCAATGTGGTTTACGAAAAATACGGAAGTTGTTAGTTATGAATATTTTAACTTTGCCAAATGCTCCCACAAAAAGTGGTGCAAAATTAAAAAAATATTTGATAATTGCAATATTTTCAGAACTTTAAATCAAATTTCTTCTACACTCGATTTCTCAAACAAAGCCCTTTTCTTTACCTTTGCAATATGAATTTAGAATCTATCTTCCAAAAACTGCAGATTCAAGACATGAATCAGATGCAGAAATCCACCTATACTGCGACCGAAAACGAAACCGACGTCATTCTGCTATCGCCCACAGGATCAGGGAAAACACTCGCTTTTCTATTCCCTTTGCTTAGAAATTTAAAAAAAGAAAACACCGGCATTCAGGCGATGATTCTCGTTCCGGCAAGAGAACTTGCATTGCAAATTGAGCAGGTTTTCAAACAAATGGGTACCGATTTCAAAGTTTCTATTTGCTACGGAGGTCACGATAAAAAAATCGAAATCAACAATTTCAGAGAGGCTCCTGCGGTTTTGATTGGAACTCCGGGAAGAATCGCATATCATTTAAGAAACCAAAATTTTGATCCTACTACCATTAAAACTTTGGTTTTAGATGAATTCGACAAAGCTTTGGAACTTGGTTTCGAGGAAGATATGAATGAAATTATTGAAGCTTTAGAAAACAATTCCCAGCGAATTCTTACTTCGGCAACTGCGATGGATAAAATTCCGGATTTTGTGGGCTTAAAGAATGAAAAAACCATTAATTTCCTTAAACTTCAAGAAACCAAACCGGACATCCAATTGCGAAGAGTAATGACGATTTCCGAGGAAAAACTCGATACTTTATTCCATTTAATATGTAAAATAGGGAATAAAAGAACCCTGATTTTCTGCAATCACCGCGATGCAGTCGATCGAATTTCTGAATTATTGCGGGAAAAAGGAATCCAACGAGAAACCTTCCATGGCGGTATGGAACAAGACGAAAGAGAACGCGCGTTGCTGAAATTCCGAAACGATTCCGCAAGAATTCTCATTACCACCGATTTGGCAGCAAGAGGCTTGGATATTCCGGAAGTAGAATCGATTGTGCATTATCAACTTCCGCCGAAAGAAGACGCTTTCATCCACCGAAATGGGCGAACCGCGAGAATGAACGCCAAAGGTTTTGCCTATTTGATAATGACTGAAGACGAAAATTTCCCATTCATTAAAAATAATACGCCAGAAGAAAGCGTTGCCGGTTTCGACAAAGCGCCTGAGCGAACACCGAATCAAACCATCTACATCAGTGCCGGAAAAAAAGACAAAGTCAACAAAGTTGATATTGTTGGTTACCTAATCAAAAAAGGTGGTGTAGGAAAAGATGACATTGGTTTAATCGAGGTAAAAGACACAACTTCTTACGTGGCTGTCAACCGAAAAAAAACCATCGAATTGCTCAAACAATTAGCCAACGAAAAGTTGAAAGGTAAAAAAGTGAAAATTGAAATCGCTTATTGAGTTTATTAATCCATAAATAGTATATTTGTCATCTTCAAAAAGTTTTTGATTACAAATGAAACTTAATCTTCCTGACAAGCTCTATTATTCTATTGGCGAAGTTGCGAAAGCATTCAATGTCAACACTTCCCTAATTCGCTATTGGGAACAAGAATTCCCTATCATCAAGCCAAAGAAAAATAAAAAAGGAAACCGGTATTTCACTCCGGAAGATCTAAAAAATTTGCAAATCATCTATCATTTGGTGAAAGAAAAAGGCTACACTTTGGATGGCGCAAGAATCGCTTTGGCGACCAATTCTAAAATCTCAGAAACCATCACCATGATCGATCGTTTGGAGTTTGTAAAGGCTGAATTACAGAAGCTTAAAGATTCTCTTGTCGATAAACCGGAATAAAAAAAGGTGTTTTCACTCATCAAAAAATAGCATTTTTTTATTACTAAAAAAAAGAAAATTTGTAGTAAGTTTGTAGAAAGATTTGTTATGAGTTCTCCATTTCAATTTTCTGCTGCCAAGAATTATTTTCTTGGTTTTGCGACTTCCGGAGCTATTCTATTGGGCGGACTTTTCTATTTTGATTACGATAAAAACAAAGAAGCCGAGGTTGATCCCACTGAAAAAATTGAATTTGCAAACGTAGAAAAAACCGAATTACAAGAATTCGATCCAAATGATTTGGATGAAAATGGCTGGAAAAAACTCGGATTTTCGGAAAAACAAGTAGCCACGATTCTGAAATACAAAAACATCGTCGGCGGAGAATTTACCTCAAAAGCACAACTAAAAAAATGCTATTCGATTTCCGAGGAAAAATTCAATGAATTAGAACCTTATATCTTACTTCCTGACAAAGCAGAAAATTCTTACGAGAGCACAAATTACAAGTCTCTTTACAACTCTAATCAAGGAAATTACGAGAAAAAGGAACTCAAAATTCCAGGAAAATTTAATCCTGATAATTTTAGTTCGGCAGATTTTGTGAAAATGGGCTTTACCGAAAGACAAGCCAATTCAATTCTGAAATACAAACAATATCTTGGCGGAAGCTTTATCAGTAAAGAGAAATTTAAAGATTGCTTCATCATCAGCGAAGAAAATTTCCGGAAAATGGAACCTTATCTTTTGCTTCCAGAAAAAACTCCGGAAAACTATGTTGCAAAAACGAATTTCAAAACCAATTCTTCTGAAAAAGAAAAAATTTCTTACGAAAAATTTGATCCTAATATTACCGATTTAGAAGGTTGGCGAAAACTCGGTTTTTCTGAAAAACAGGCGCAAGTGATCGTCAATTATCGCGATCGAAATTTAAAAGGAAGTTTCAAAAACTTGGAAGAAATTGCCCGATGTTTTGTGATTTCGGAAGAAAAATTTGAGGAGATGAAACCTTATATTGTATTGAATCCTGAAAATTTCAAAGCAAATGCTCCGCAAAAGGCAGGAAATGCATCATTTGTTTCCACTTCAAAATCTGAAAACACTCCGGAAGCAAAAACAGATTTCGCAAAAACAGATTTGAACCAAATTACTTTCAAACAACTTTTAGAATTTGGCTTTGATGAAAAAAACGCTGGAATGATCCTAAATTACAGGAAAAAACTTGGTGGTTTTGTTACCAGACAACAAATTGTTGACACTTACGATATAGACAAAGAATTAGCGCAGAAATTGGTTGCCGTAGCAAGATTGGACCATTCTAAAGTTCCGAAATACACTTTAGTTTCCGCTCCAGAAGATTGGCTAAAAGCCCATCCTTATTTTAAATATTCTGCCGACAAAATCATTTATTACAGAATTTCATATCCTGATGATAAAAAGATTTGGAAATTCCTGAAATTAAAACCAGAATACGAGGCTCGAATGAGGCTTTACTTAAATGATTAAAGTTTTTAAACAAAAATCCCCACAACTGTTTGCGGGGATTTTCGTTTTTGTATTTTCAAATGATTATTTTTTAATAAACTTCACCGCGCGATGATCGATTTTTAGGATATAAACTCCCGGTTTCAAATGCTGAACATTCCATGAATTTCCATTTTTGAAAGGATTATCTTCCTGTTTCAATAATCTTCCGGAAACATCAACCAAAGATATTTTCTGAATTTTTTCAAGTTGTTTTCCTTTTACCGAAAGCCAATCGCCAACAGGATTCGGATAGACAGAAAAATCATTTTCACTAAAAATAGAAACATCTGTTGCAGCTAAAATTCCTAAATTTTCGCAGTAGTTTGTTTCGTGACTTTGCCATTCTGCAAGATCAAAATTAGCAGTCGGTTGCTGCACCGAATTCGATCGATACAAAGAAATATTCCCCAAAGTCGATGAATTGCTCATATCTTTTGTTCCCATTGCATCAACTGTTTCGGAATTATAGCGAAGTTCCAAATACTGGCTTCCCGAGAAAGTCATTTGAGGAGCCGCAGTTACAAATCTTGCTTGATCGTTGGTAATACATGATAATTGTGCATTTGGATTTAAAATAACAAAAGTTTCGTTGTTTTGAACCGTTCCTTCTAATTCAAACGGTGCAGGAAAATAATAATTGGATCCGCTATAAAACTGAATGCTCAATCTGTATTTATTCAAATTTACAGGATGGCCGGTTTTATTGGTGATTTCAATGGCTTTATTGTTGGAAGTTCCTTCGATATATTTGGTAATCATTAAATCTTTCGCAAAAATATCATTTGGCAAAGTCGTCACAGAAATCAAATTACTTTCGGAAGATTCCAAATAACCATTATCATAAGCTTTTACCGTAAACTTATAAGCCGTAGAAGGCAGAAGATGCTCGATATCGACAGAAGTATTTTTTGTATTAGCAACTAAAACGCCATTTTGGTAAATTTTATATCCGATTACATCCGAATCTGGCGATGCATTCCAATTTAAAGTTACAAAATACGCGCTGTTTTTCGCCACATTCAAATTGGTTGGAGCTTGCGGAACCGCTGCATCGGGCGTTTGAGACCAAATAGCATTCACCCATTCGGGATGATCAATGAATGGATTTCTGTTTTTCTGAATTGCAAAAACCGCATTATTTCGATCAATTTCCCTTTGAGAAACCGGATCCTGAGCATTCCACTGAAGCAACAGCGCCAAATACCAATTTTCGAAAGATTTTTCCTCGGTTCCATCTAGCGGACTGGTATCATTGGCTGCAGAAGATCCGTTGTAGAAATTGAAAGAGCTTAATTTCCCTTCATATCTTACCGCAAAATAAAGCAAACTTCTTGCGATATCACCTTTAAATTCATCGATTGGTTCGTAAACTCTTCCTGTATAACCCGAACCGGCGGTTGCATTGGTATTGATTTTTGATCCGTTGGAAAAAGTATAAAAAGGTGTTGTGGTAGTTTTCGCAACTCCGTACGGATAATTGCTTCTCAATTGATTAATTCTCGCATCGGTCGGAATTACATAAAACAAATCCGAATACATTGGATAGTTACTATTGAAAGTACTTTGCGGCATCATGTGTTCGCGGTTCCAGCCTTGTCCTTCTGCGCTTGCAGAACCTACAATATTTGCGGTGGTATATTCGTACGAATCGGATCCGTTGGGAATTTCAGAGTAAATATCTAATAAAATTGTGGTGTTCGATGCATCATGATCGTAATATTTATCCAAATCGGTTTGGTTATAAAAATTGGTCAAATCGCCATAATGCCAATTGATGTTTTTCTCCGAAATAATCTGGTGAAGTTTCGATTTCAGGACATATCCCGTAAGTGTTGAAGTACCATCATAATATCCGGAAGGCGCTTGTGCTTCGGCTAAAAACGGCAATAAAATCAAAAATAAAATTATTCTCATTTACTAAAATTTGGCTTGCAATTTAGTCAAATTACTTGCTTAGGAGACGTAATAATTATTAATTTTTCGTAATCTTTTAACAATAAATTTCTAATTAAAAAAAAAATGAAGTTCGCATGAATATTATTTTTATTTTCAAAATTCGCCAATTTAATTATCTTTGATTACAAATAAGAAATAAACAAATATGAATAGTGAAACAATGAGCAACATCGCAATGATTGCAGAAACCGCAAAAGATTTTGCAGAAAAAAACATCCGCCCAAATATTATGGAATGGGACGAAAGCCAAACATTTCCGGTAGAACTTTTCCATCAGTTGGGAGAAATGGGATTTATGGGAATTGTAATTCCGGAAGAATATGGAGGATCAGGTCTGGGATATCATGAATATGTTGCAATTTTGGACGAAATCTCTCAGGTTGATCCATCAATCGGATTGTCTGTTGCTGCTCACAACTCACTTTGCACCAATCATATATATGAATTCGGAAACGAAGAACAACGCAAAAAATGGCTTCCCCAACTCGCTTCCGGAAAAGTAATCGGAGCATGGGGACTTACCGAACACAATACAGGTTCAGATTCAGGTGGGATGAGCACAACAGCTGTAAAAGACGGCGACGAATGGGTTTTGAACGGCGCTAAAAACTTTATCACCCACGCAATTTCCGGTGATATCGCAGTAGTAATGACCAGAACCGGCGAAAAAGGAGCAAAAAACAATTCTACGGCATTCGTTTTGGAAAAAGGAATGCCCGGATTTTCTTCAGGTAAAAAAGAAAACAAACTCGGAATGAGAGCTTCCGAAACTGCCGAACTTATCTTTGACAATGTAAGAGTTCCCGATTCTCACCGATTAGGAGAAGTGGGCTCCGGTTTCAAACAAGCGATGAAAATTCTTGACGGTGGAAGAATCTCCATCGCTGCTCTTAGTTTAGGAATCGCAAGAGGTGCTTACAAAGCCGCTTTGAAATATTCATTGGAAAGAAAACAATTCGGAAAAGCCATCAACGAATTTCAGGCAATTAATTTCATGCTTGCAGATATGGCAACTGAAATCGACGCTGCAGAACTATTGATTCAACGTGCTTCCAACTTGAAAAACGCAAAAAAACCAATGACCAAAGAAGGTGCAATGGCAAAATTGTACGCTTCCGAAGCTTGTGTAAGAATCGCTAACAATGCCGTTCAGGTTTTCGGCGGTTATGGTTATACAAAGGATTTCCCGGTAGAAAAATTCTACAGAGATTCCAAATTGTGTACTATTGGAGAAGGAACTTCGGAAATCCAAAGATTGGTTATCGGAAGAGAAATTTCAAAATAAAAATTACAGATTTTATTCTTTTTTAATCTATAAAGCATCGAAATTCGGTGCTTTTTTTAATAATCAATTTAGAAAAAGTCTTTACCAAAAATCATTTTTGATTTTCTATATTTGTTAAAATTTAATTTTAATGGAAAAAATAGATTCGCTGAACCAAGTTGCAGAATTCCACAAAACCTTTAATGCCCCGATTTTAGAAACGCCTCAAATTCCATCAAAAGAAAGATGCGAATTGAGAATTTCCCTGCTTCAGGAAGAATTGAATGAGTTGAAAGAAGCCATTTCTGATCAAAATATGGTAGAAATCGCAGATGCACTTTGTGATTTGCAATATGTTTTAAGTGGCGCAGTTTTAGAATTTGGATTGGGCGAAAAATTTGTGGAAATGTTCAATGAAGTTCACCGTTCGAACATGTCGAAAGCTTGCGACAATCAGCAACAGGCAGACGAAACTATCGCGTTTTATGCCGAAAAAGGCGAAGAAGCGTTCTCGGAAATTTCCGGAAACAAAATTAATGTTCACCGAAAATCTGATCATAAAGTATTGAAAAACAAATATTATTCACCTGCAGATTTGGCAACTATTTTGAAGAAATAAAATTCACATTTTTCCAATTTTTATTTTAAAAAAACAAGTATTCATCAATGAAAAAAATTACGAAAACCCTTTTGATTACTGCCACTTCCCTACTCACTTTTCAATCTTGTGATTCGCAGAAAGTAGTCGTAAACCGCGAAGTTGAAACTACCAATGACGGAAAAATGCTTCTCGGAACTCAAACCAAAAACCAACTTCTGAAAACGCCATACAGCGATTGGTATGTGAAAGAACATGATGAATACGCCATTGACCAAAAAACCGTTGATGAACTTAAAAAAGAAAAACTGAATTCTTACGGAATCACCGTTGTGATGGGAACTTGGTGCGAAGATAGCTATCGCGAAGTTCCACGATTGATGAAAATTTTGGAAAGCATGAATTTCCCTGAACAAAAATTGAAAATCATCGCTGTGAACCGCAAAAAAGAAGCTCCAAACGGCGAAGAAGGCGTTTACAATATCCAAAGAGTTCCAACCATTATCGTACAAAAATATGGCAAAGAAATTGGAAGGATTATTGAATACCCAACAACCGGTTATCTAGAAAGAGACCTTCTGGAAATCCTTAAAAAAGACAATACTACACTTAAAGACCTATTAAAATAAATTGAAAACAGACAAAAAAATTTTACCTTTCATATTAGGAGCAATCGCAATGTTGCTCGCATTCTTGATTTGGAACAGCTTGACAAAAAAGAAACAAGATCAAGTGCAAAACGACTACTACATCATCACCAATCAAATCAGAAAGATGAATAAAATGGTGGTCATGGAACAGGATTTTTCGAGCATGCAGAAAACTAAAATAACTTCCGAACTTTTAGGCGGAATGCTTCCTAATATGGAAAAAGAGCTTATTACTTTTACCAAAACAAATGCGCAAGTTTCGTATGACCTCAATAAAATGAAACTCGACGTGGATTCTGTCAACAAAAAACTGATCATCAAAGAGCTTCCCAACGCCGATATACGAATTATCCCAAGTGTAGAGATCCAGTCAATGGATGATTCTTTCCTCGATCGCTTTGACCAAAAAGATTTGCAAAAAATAACCAAATCTGCGAAAGACAATGCTTACAAAACCGTGAATCAGGAGCGACTACGAAGCGAAGGAAGAAAACAATTGTTAGAAAATCTTGATCATATTTTCGTTTTGGCAAAGGCTTTGAATTATAAAATTGAAGACCAGACCGGTCAAATCGATTCATCAAAACTTTAAAAAACGATTTATGGAAAAAGATAAAGAACAACCGGCACAAACAAAAAAAGAAAACCAGGATTTGCCAAACATTCCTGCATCATCCGAGAAAGTGAACTCCGAAAAAACAGTAAAGCGGCAGATTAAGGAATCTTCTAAGCTTAATAAGGATGGCAAAACCGATAACACAAAAAACGAGAGCAGAAATTAATTTTTCTGCTTTTTTTTATCATCAAACTTCATTTAAATTTTCCATCAATTATAGATTTTTCTTCATACAACCAAAAAATTGATTTACGAATAATTGAAAATTAATGATCAGAAGTAAAATTCCATCAAAAACAAAATAAAAAATTAGTAGAAATTCCGTATTTTTGCCACTTAAAATTTTTAATTCAGTATGATAAAAATTACTCTTCCCGACGGAAGCATCAGAGAATTCGAAAGCGCTGTAACACCGCTTGAGGTAGCAAAATCAATAAGTGAAGGTTTGGCAAGAAACACCATTTCCGCAATCGTAAACGGAACACAGGTTGAAATCACCACGCCTATAACCACCGATTCTACGCTACAGCTTCTGACGTGGAATGATGATATGGGGAAAAAAGCGTTTTGGCATTCCTCTGCGCACCTTTTGGCACAGGCAATCGTGGAATTTTATCCGGAAGCAAAACTCACCATTGGTCCAGCCATTGAGCAAGGATTTTATTATGATGTAGATTTCGGCGACGAAAGTTTATCTGAAAAAGATTTCGAAAAGATCGAGAAAAAAATGCTCGAAAACGCAAAAAAAGACTCTACATTCAACCTTTATTCGGTTTCAAAAGCTGATGCTTTGAAGGAATATGAAGGCAATGAATATAAAACCGAGCTCATCTCTAATTTGAATGATGGCGAAATCACTTTCTGCTCCCACGATAATTTTACCGATTTATGTCGCGGTGGACACATTCCATCTACAGGCATCGTGAAAGCGGTGAAAATTTTAAATGCAGCCGGAGCATATTGGAGAGGTGATGAAAAAAACAAACAACTTACCCGAGTTTACGCTATTTCTTTCCCAAAACAGAAAGATTTAACCGAATATCTGGAAAGATTAGAAGAAGCGAAACGCCGCGACCACCGAAAACTCGGAAAGGAATTGGGCATTTACGCATTCTCGGAAAAAGTGGGAGCAGGACTTCCGTTGTGGTTACCAAAAGGAACTGCATTGAGAAAAAAATTGGAAAACTTCCTTTCTGATGCTCAGAAAAAATCAGGTTACGAATTCGTGATGACTCCACACATCGGAGCGAAAGAATTGTATGTAACTTCCGGTCACTGGGATAAATATGGTGCAGACAGTTTCCAGCCAATTAAAACACCTAATGAAGGTGAAGAATTCATGCTGAAACCAATGAACTGCCCTCACCACTGCGAAATATACAAAGTTGGACAATGGTCTTATAAAGATTTACCAAAAAGATATGCAGAATTCGGAACCGTTTATCGTTATGAACAATCCGGAGAACTTCACGGATTAACGAGAGTTCGTGGTTTCACTCAAGATGATGCACACCTTTTCTGTACTCCGGATCAACTTTTGGCTGAATTTGAAAACGTGATTGATTTAACACTTTATGTATTCAGAACATTAGGTTTCGAAGATTTCGTAACGCAAGTTTCACTCAGAGATCCGGAGAAGAAAGAAAAATATATCGGAAGTGACGAAAACTGGAAAAAAGCGGAAGACGCGATTATTCAAGCCGCTGAAAAGAAAGGTTTAAAAACAATTGTGGAATACGGCGAAGCTGCATTCTATGGACCAAAACTCGATTTCATGGTGAAGGATGCTTTAGGCAGAAGTTGGCAATTGGGAACCATTCAGGTTGATTATAATTTGCCAGAAAGATTTGACCTTCACTACATTGGAAGCGATAACGAAAAACACAGACCTGTGATGATTCACCGTGCTCCGTTTGGTTCTATGGAAAGATTTATCGCGATTTTGTTGGAAAACACAGCAGGAGATTTTCCGCTTTGGCTCGCTCCGGATCAATTCACTATTTTGCCGATTAGCGAAAAATATGTTGATTATGCAAAAAAAGTTTCACAATTGCTGGAAAATCACGATATTTGCGGGCTGATTGACGACAGAAACGAGAAAACGGGTAAAAAAATTCGTGATGCCGAGTTGAAAAAGCTTCCCTTCATGCTGGTTGTAGGTGAAAATGAGGAACTTAACAACACAGTTTCTGTTAGAAGAAGAGGCGAAGGAGATTTAGGAACGATGACGATTGAAGATTTCATCGCCTATTTCAAAAAAGAATCAAAAATTTAAAAATTAACTTTAAAATATAAAACCATAGCACAGAAATTTAATTACCGAGGTAGAGGTCCACAGCGACGCGTACAAGAAGATTTGCACCAGATCAACGAAAAGATTCGGGCGAAAGAAGTACGCTTAGTTGGCGATAACGTAGAACCAGGCGTGTATCCTTTAGCAAAAGCTTTAGAAATAGCTAAAGAACAAGAACTGGATTTGGTTGTAATTTCCGACAAAGCTGAGCCATTTATTTCCAGAATTCTGGATTATAAGAAATTCCTTTACGAGCAAAAGAAAAAGCAAAAGGAACTGAAAGCCAAGCAGGTAAAAGTTGTCGTAAAAGAAATCAGATTTGGTCCACAAACGGATGATCACGATTACGAATTCAAGAAAAAACATGCTGAAAAGTTCCTGGAAGAAGGTTCAAAACTAAAAACCTATGTTTTCTTTAAAGGCCGTTCGATTATTTTCAAGGATCAGGGTGAAATTCTTCTTTTAAAATTAGCTCAAGAGCTGGAACATGTCGGAAAAGTTGACCAATTGCCAAAACTTGAAGGCAAGAGAATGATCATGATGATGAGCCCGAAAAAGCCGGCGAAATAAGAAATTTACCAATTTAACTAGGTTAAATCACACAATAAGATATTGATAACAAATATTATAAATTAAGCAAAATGCCAAAATTAAAAACTAAATCAGGTGCTAAGAAGCGTTTTAAGCTTACCGGAACCGGTAAAATTAAAAGAAAAAATGCTTACAAAAGCCACATCTTGACGAAAAAAGAAACTAAGCAAAAGAGAAATCTTACGCAAACTTCTTACGTTGCTACTGTGGATGAGAAAAGCGTTTTACGTCAATTAGCCATAAAGTAGTTTTTATAAATCTTTCGGTTTATAAGAATTCTAAAAATTCAGAAATTTTAACCCTGAAACGGAGCAAAAAAGTGCAATGAAATAATTTGCCGCCCTTTTCAAAAAAAACAATTTAAATTATGCCAAGATCAGTAAATGCCGTAGCTTCTAGAGCTCGCAGAAAAAAAGTAATGAAGCAGGCTAAAGGTTTTTTCGGTAGAAGAAAAAATGTTTGGACTGTAGCTAAAAACGCCGTAGAAAAAGCAATGCAATATGCTTACCGCGGTAGAAAAGAGAAGAAAAGAAATTTCAGAAGCCTTTGGATTACCCGTATCAACGCTGGTGCCAGAGAACACGGAATGTCTTACTCCCAATTTATGGGCGCTCTAAAAAGCAACAATATCGAACTGAACAGAAAAGTTTTAGCAGATTTAGCAATGAATCACCCTGAAGCTTTCAAAGCAGTTGTAGATCAAATCAAATAAATGTAAAATTTTTTGTTATCAATTATAGATCCTGTACAATTTTGTATGGGATTTTTTCATTAGTTTTGACCAACTTATAATAAAATGAAGAAGCTTTTTATCTTTTCAGCGTTAAGCATTTCAATGCTCCATTCAGCGCAAACCTTTGTACAGGCCTATCAGGATCGAGTGAACCAAATTACTCAAAATAACATCAACAGTTATCTTACTGAATTTGCAACTTTTGGAGCGAAAACCACTGGAAGTACAAATAACAATAATGCATTTAATTGGCTTAAAAATAAATATCTCGCATTTGGTTACAGCGAATCTCAGATTTCTGAAAATGCCTTTTCATACAACGGAAATACAACCAAAAATCTTATTCTCACTAAAACCGGAACCAAATATCCCAACACGTACGTCATTGTTTGCGGACATTACGATTCAATTGCCGGACCTGGAGTGAATGATAATGGAAGCGGAATCTCTGTAATTCTTGAAATGACAAGAATTCTGAAAGATGTTCCCACGGAATATTCTATAAAATTCATTAATTTCAGCGGAGAAGAACAAGGACTTCGCGGAAGCCAAAACTACGTGAATACCGTTGTAAATAGCACCAATCCAAAGATGAACATCAAATTGGTTTTCAATATTGATCAAGTCGGCGGTGTTGCCGGAGAAGTAAACAATACAATTACCTGCGAACGCGATACCAGCAACTCCCCTTCTACGAATAATGTTGCTTCGAATAGTGCTACACAAGAATTAATGAACTGCGTAACATTATATTCTCCACTGCAAACCAATTTATCTTACGCATACGGCTCGGATTATATGCCGTTTCAGTCGAATGGAGAGGTAATTACTGGCTTTTATGAATATAATGAAAGTTTGCAACCACATTCCTCCGGCGACACCTATGCAAATATGGATCCTGTTTTTGTTTGCAATGTTGCTAAAGCGGCTTTGGGAGCAGTTCAGCATTTCACGACTGCAGAAACAAGCACCTTATCGGTAGCTGATTGTCCTCCTGAAAAAATGTTGGAATCATTGCGAATTTATCCAAATCCGGCTTTTGATTTTATCAATATTGAAATGCTAAATTCCAACTTCATCGATTATTCTTTCAATATTAGCGATGTATCCGGAAAACTTTTACTTAAAACTAAAAACAGTAAAAAAATAGATATTTCTAAACTTTCACCCGGAATTTATTTCGGAACAATGTATGTCGAAGATCGCAAACTCACCAAGAAAATTATTATTTCAAAATAAGAAAAAGATCAAATCGTAATCGTTTCCCTGTAAACCTTCATCAATTCTTTTGCTATATTTTCATCACTGAATTTTTGAGCATACAACAAACCCTTTTCTACTCTACGTTTTCGTTCGGATTCGTTGGACCATAGAAATAAAATTTTGGACTTTAAATCATCAATATTATCCGGATTTATGTAAAGAGAATCTTTTCCACCGGCTTCCGGAAGCGAACTCGAATTGCTCGTAATTACCGCGGTTCCGGAGAAAAGTGATTCGATAACCGGAATCCCAAAACCCTCGAAAACACTCGGGTAAACGAAAATTTTCGCTAATTTATAAATTGCTGCCAACTCTTCCATCGAAACATTTTCCAAGAAAAAAACTTGATTTTGCAATTTATTTTTAATAATAAAACGTTCAACTTTTTTGAAATATTTCTCCTTTTTCTTCCCAACAACCACCAAAGGAATTTCTGTATTATTGATCGATTTTACAATATTCAAAAGGTTTTTTCTCTCTTCAATCGTACCAACATTTAAGATAAATTCTTTCGGAATTTTAAATTTATCTTGAACTGATTCCAAAAATTCTTGCGGTTTATTTTCTTTAAAAGAATGATGACAACCTTGATAAACAACTCTGATTTTATTTTCCGGAACTTTCAAAAATTTGATGATATCCGCTTTGGTCTGTTCAGAAATTGCAATGATTAAATCTGCTTGTATGGCGGCATTTTTAAACTTCCAAAAGTGAATTTTCCGATCAAAAAAACCATAATATTTCGGATATCTCAAGAAAATCAAATCGTGTATGGTTAAGATTTTCTTTATCGCTTTATCATTCCATTTTAAAGGTAATTCGCCGGAAAGTCCGTGGAAAATATCACAATTTGCATTCTGCGCATCTTTTCCCATTTTGAACTGTCGGGAAAGTTTTCCTTTCGAAGTTTCCATGAACGAAACACTCGGCAATGCAACAATTTCTTTTCCGCGCTCAGTTTTTTTATCATTTAAAAGCAAATATTGATTATCAGGATAGTAAGTAGCCAAAATCCTCACCAAATCACGAGAATAATTTCCTAATCCGGAAGTATTGTTAAAAAATCTTTTGGCGTCGTAAGCGATTTTCATTAATCTTCTATAGGTTTAATAATATCCTGTGATAGTTGCTTTTTCTTCCAGTGCTCGGATTTTTTACCATAAAGGAAAATTCTGCCCAATTTGTATTTAAAGCGAAGGTGACCTTCGAAATCAGTTCCTAAAAAACGATGTGGAGTTTCGGGATTTTCAGCCAAAACTTCATTCACGGCATCGGTATAAACCGTTGGTCCGGTTGTTCTGTGAACATCATGGGGAAAACGGTGCGTCTGGATATTTTCCAAAGTACGCTGCAAAAAAGGATGATTTTTATTTGAAATTAATCCCCATTGACAGTACAATCCCGGATTTCCTTCGTTGGTGACAATAAATTCGTCTTCCGGGTATATAAATTCATCCAAAGGCGTTTTGTCGTAACTATCGATATCGAGGTACAATCCACCAAATTTGTACAGCACCGCGTAACGGAAAAAATCAGCTTTTGCAGCACCAATGGTTAAACTTTTATAGGCTCTAAGATATTCGGGCGGAAATTCCTTTTCAAAAAACTTCAGGATTTTCACATCATCATAAAAATGATAGTTCCATCCCGGATTTTTCTTTTTCATTCTGGAAATATAAAACCTTGTAATCCACGGTAAATCCGCAGTTTTAAAAGTTTGAAATATATTTTTTGGAATCACTTTACTTTAGTCAGTGGTGAATAGTCAATTATTTAAACTGCAACATTATTTTCTCTTAAAGCATCATTCAGAGAAGTTTTTTTATCGGTAGATTCTTTTCTTTGTCCGATAATCAATGCGCATGGAACCTGAAATTCACCTGCCGGAAACTGTTTCGTATAACTTCCCGGAATCACCACAGAACGAGCAGGAACTCTTCCTTTAATTTCCACTGGTTCGGATCCGGTTACATCGATGATTTTTGTGGAAGCGGTAAGAACTACATTTGCGCCCAAAACAGCTTCTTTTTCTACGTGAACACCTTCAACTACGATACATCTTGAACCCACAAAAACATCATCTTCGATAATTACGGGTGCTGCCTGAAGTGGTTCCAAAACTCCGCCAATTCCTACTCCACCGCTTAAGTGAACGTTTTTCCCGATTTGCGCACAACTTCCCACGGTAGCCCAAGTATCAACCATAGTTCCGGAATCTACATAAGCGCCGATGTTCACATAAGATGGCATCAAAATAACTCCAGAAGCAATGTAAGCACCTTCTCTAGCAACAGCGTGAGGAACTACACGAACTCCTTTTTCAGCATAGTTTCTTTTCAAAGGCATTTTATCGTGAAATTCAAAAGGACCAACCTCTATGGTTTCCATTTTCTGAATTGGGAAATACATCACGACAGCTTTCTTCACCCATTCATTCACCTTCCAGCCATTTTCGGAAGGCTCCGCAACACGCAATTCGCCTAAATCTAATTGTCGGATTACGTCACGGATGGCTTTTTGGCTGTCTTCATTTTGCAATAATTCCCGGTTTTCCCAGATATTTTCAATAGTTTGTTGTAACATTATTTATTTTTTTTTAAGAATGATAATTTTCGCAAATTTACAAAACTCTTCTTGCGAATAGGTAGGATTTATTCCAATAACTTTCATTGAGAGAAGAAATAATGACTCCCTTGGATGTTGAAGAATGAATAAAAGTAACTTCTCCATTATTTCCGATATCGTGAATAATCCCAACATGTGAAACCCTACTTCCACCGGAAGTTGCAAAAAATACCAAATCTCCAGGTTTCGCTTCTTTGATGCTGATTTCTCTGCCTTCTTTAGATTGATCCTCTGATCTTCGCGGAAGTTTCATCTTATTTTCATCAAAAACTTTGGAAACGAGACCGGAGCAGTCGAAGCCAGCTGAAGTATTTCCTGCGTATTTGTAGGGTGCGCCTAAATATTTTTCAGCATCTTTTAAAATTTCTTTAATTTGCCCATTGACATTTCCGGAATAGTGAGAAGATAAAGTTTTCAAACCAGGAGCTTTCGCCACAGATTTGGTTGGAACAGACCTTTTTACAACCGGTTTGGAAGATCCACAAGACACCAAAACCGTACTGGCAAAGACATAGAAAAATAAGTTTTTCATATTTTAAAATAGCGATTTCTCAAAAATAGTAATTTTATTTTCAAAAAATATTAAATTTTTGTTTTTTCCTTATTTAATAAATGTTTGAACCTATATTGCAGACTTCTTCGAAAAAAGGAATTATATTTAAATGTTAAAATTAAAGAAAGAAAAATAGTAAGAAAATGACCATTTCAGAATTTAAAATATACTTTAAAAAAGAACTTTCGGAATTCTACACGGAATCCGAAAGCGCGGCCCTTTATTCCATATTTGTCAACAAGCTGGTAGGTTTCGACAAATATCGTCAAAGACGTTTTGAAAACCATCCACTTTTGGAAAGTCATATCGAAGATTTGGAAAATGTCATTTCCGAACTGAAAACAGGGAAACCTTTTCAGCAAATTCTAGGAGAAACTGAATTTTACGGACTAAAAATTTTTATGGATGAAAACGTTCTGATTCCTCGTCCGGAAACCGAAGAATTGCTGGAATTGGCCATTGAAAAAATTAAAAACAACTTTCAAAATAAAGCTTTAAAAATCCTGGATATCGGAACTGGAAGCGGAATAATTCCGATTGTTTTGAAAAAGAAATTCCCTGATGCAAAGGTTTCCGCGATTGATTATTCGGAAAAAGCTTTAAAAGTGGCTCAGAAAAACGCCAATTTTCATAAAGTTGAAATTGAATTTATTCATCAAGATTATTTGAATGAAAATTTAACCGAAAAATACGATGTTATCATCTCCAATCCTCCATACATCGGAATCGACGAGGAAAATGAAATTGCGGATTCGGTAAAAGATTTTGAACCCAAAATGGCACTTTTCTCTCCTACTTCAAACGCATTGGTTTTCTATGAAAAAATTGCGAAAGATTGCAGAAAATACCTTTCAGAAAACGGAATGATTTTCCTAGAAATTAACCAAAAATTGGGTATTGAAACACGAAATCTTTATCAAGAGATTTTATCGGAAGTTCATTTAATGAAAGATATTTCGGGGAATGACCGCTTTGTTTGGGGAAAGAAATAAGAATTTATCCAATTCTCTTTTTCACAAAAACATGAAACGCCATATAAATCAAAGGAATCGACATAATTCCGAGGAAAAGTGAGTTTTCAATAGCTCGTTCCGGCTGTAATGCCACTGCATAAATCAAACCAAAAAATGCACCTCCCAAATGCGCAGCATGTCCGATATTATCTTGTTGGCGGGGATTTAGCATGCTGTAAACAGAATAGGCGAAGTAAAGAAATCCAAAAATATAACCCGGTATCGGAATTGGAATGAAGAAAAAATAAATTGGCAAATCCGGAATCATCGCGATAGATGCAAACAAAATCCCGGAAACACCACCACTCGCCCCAATTGCGGAATACCAAGACTGGTTTTTATACAAATACAAGGAAAATAAGTTTCCAAGGAGGATAGATCCGAAATAAATCATCAAAAACCCAAAATCTCCAAAGGCTTGATTAACAATAGGTCCAAAGAAATACAATGTCATCATATTGAACAACAAGTGCATCAAATCGCCATGCAAAAAACCGGCGGAAAGCAACCTGATGTATTCTTTGTTTCTCAGAATTGCACCGACGTTAAATTTATATTTCTCGAAAATATTTTGATTATTGAAAGCAATAAAACTGATAATAGCAGTTACGACAATCACGATTAAAAGTACTGAACTCATATTTTGTTATAAAAGAAAAGTTTCGGAGACGAAACTTTGGTTATACGATTTCTGAAGTTAAACTTCGGGAAATTAATTTTTCATGCATTGGCTTCAGGAGTTCCAAGCTTCCTGTTTTCACGGTACATTTTCCTTTGTAATGAACCAATATGGTGCATTGTTCGGCTTGTTCCAAGGTGTGTCCGCAAATTTCTATCAGGCATTCAATTACATAATCAAAAGTATTGACATCATCGTTCCAAAGCACCAATTTGTAAACTTCGTCTTCATCTTCCATCAGCGCAACATCTTCTTCGTATTCACGCTGTGGTTTTTCGTAATCCTTTACAAAGCCAGGAACGCTATTAAAAAAAATCATCAAAGATTAAATTTTAAATTAAATTTCACTGATTTCTTCGGTCAAAACATCGATAACATTCGGTTCTTCGTAAACCAATTCAACCAAATCGACACTCTTATTCTGCATTTTCAGGATTTTCACATGATAATCATTAATGTTGAACTCCTGGTTTTCTTCCGGAATGTCTTGCAATTCATGCAGAATATAACCAGCCAATGTGTTGTATTCGCCGTCTTCGGAAAGCGGGAATTTCTTTGGTAAATGCTCATTAATTTCATCTAACGGCTGAGTTGCCTGAACCCAATAAACATTTTCTCCAACTTTGTCTACGATTTTCTCTTCGTCATCTTCTTCATCTTGAATTTCGCCAACCAATTCCTCCAAAATATCCTCCAGAGTTATGATTCCTTCCGTTCCGCCAAATTCATCGATTACGACTGCCAAGTGTTGCTTTTTCTGCTGGAAAACTTTCAATAGATCCGAAATTTTCTTGCTGCCAACAACGAAGAACGGTTCGCGCATGAGTTTTTCCAAATCTTCATGGGTAATTTGACCTTTTCTTTTCACATATTCTCGGATAATTTCCTTTGCATAAAAAATTCCGATAATATTATCGATTGAATTTTTGTAAACTGGAAGCCGTGAATAACCTCCATCCATGATCTTCGTTATAATTTCTTCTACAGGTTCTTCGATATCAATTGAAGAAATATTCTGTCGTGGAACCATAATCTGCTTCGCAGAATGATCGGTAAAATCGAAAGCATTTTTGATGATTTCGTAATTTTCTTCTTCAATTTCACCAGAATCTGCGGATTGCTTTACCAAAAGTTGCAACTCTTCAGTGGAATGAATCTCATGTTCCGACGCGGGATGAATTTTCATCAAACGTAAAACGCCGTTTGACATTTGATTCATGGACCAAATAAAAGGTTTGAATATCGTATAGAAAACGCGCAAGGGCATTGCGATTGCCATTGTTGTGGCTTCGGACTTTCGAATTGCAATGGATTTCGGAATTAATTCCCCGAAAACAATATGCATCACGGTAATCAAAAGGAAACTTAAAACCAAAGAAATGGTAGTAATCGATACTTGTGCAATTTCAAAATTGAAATAATGGAAAATCTTCTCGATGATATGGTGCATCGCACTTTCGCCGACCCAACCTAATGCCAATGAAGCAAGTGTAATCCCGAGCTGAGTGGCAGAAAGGTATTCATCAAGATGTTTGATGATATGTTCCGCCTGTTTTGCCATAGAGTTGCCTTCGGCGGCTTTGAGCTGAATTTGGGAGTAACGAACTTTAACGATAGAAAATTCTGCGGCTACGAAAAAACCATTGAGTAATACTAAGAATAATGCTAAGAAAAGCTTGACGACGTCTGAGTCCATTTAAATTTTTAAAAAATATTTGATGCAAAGATATACAAAATTAAATAATTAAGTAATCCGAAAATCGTTGACTAAAATATAAAAAAAAGCACCGAATGTTTCGATGCTTCATTTATAATCTTAAAAAAAGAATTTTTCTTAGGAATTTTTCAAGGCTTCCGCGCCGGATACAATTTCCAAAATTTCGTTGGTAATTGCTGCTTGTCGCGCTTTGTTGTAGAAAATTACCAGATCATTTTTCAAGGCTTGTGCGTTGTCAGTTGCTTTGTGCATTGCGGTCATTCTAGCTCCGTGTTCGGAAGCGATAGAATCGAGAATTGCTTTATAAACCTGCGTTTTGATGGATTTAGGAATCAAAACATTTAAGATTTCTGCCGCATTTGGTTCGAAAATGTAATCGGTATTTGCGCTTTCTTCTTTCTCAGCCATTGCTATTGGTAAAACCTGCTCTGTATGAACTTCCTGGGTAGCTGCGTTGATGAATTTATTATAAATCACAAAAACTTTATCGAATTTTTCTTCTTTATAATCTTTCATTACGTTTTCCATAAAATTGGAAACCACCTGAAAGCTCATTCCGTCGAAAATCGCACTTTGATTATCGTACACTTTTCGGGTTCTTCTAACAGCGTCAAATACTTTTTTCCCTACGGACAGAATTTCTACCTCGTGTTGGGTGTTTCCAATCACATGATTAAGCTCTTTGATCACCGAAGAATTGAAAGCTCCGGCAAGCCCTTTGTTTGAAGTAACTACAATATAAAGAACTTTTTTCACTTCTCTTTCAGCAGTGAAAGTAGAAACCCCTTCAAGATCGGTAGTGGAACTTACATTTTCAATAATTTCCTGCAATTTTTCAGAGTAAGGTCTCAGCATGACAATAGCATCCGTTGCTTTTTTTAGTTTCGCAGCCGAAACCATTTTCATTGCACTGGTAATTTGCATTGTCGAAGAGATTGAAGTAATTCTTCCTCGTATTTCCTTTAAGTTTGCCATTCTATGGGTTGAAAATTTAAAATTCAATATTCAGAAAATACATTCCGAATATTGAATATTGAATTAATTTTAGTTGTATTTAGAAGCCAGTTCTGTAGCAGCTTGCTTCAAAACTCCTGTAATGTTGTCATCAATTTTTCCAGCTTTAATAGCAGCCATGGTATCAGGATGTTTAAATCTCAAGAATTCTACATATTCTTTTTGGAATTCTCTTACTTTATTGATCGGAACATTTCTCAACAAGTTTTCAGTACCTGCATAAATCATTGCTACCTGAGAATCTACAGGAAGTGGTGAATTAACCGGTTGTTTCAAGATTTCCACGTTTCTTTCACCTTTAGAAATTACCCCAAGAGTTGAAGCGTCAAGATCTGAACCGAATTTAGCAAAAGCTTCCAATTCTTTGTACTGAGCTTGATCTAATTTTAAAGTACCAGAAACTTTTTTCATTGATTTAATCTGAGCATTACCCCCTACACGCGATACAGAAATACCTACGTTGATTGCCGGACGAACACCAGAGTTGAATAAATCAGACTCCAAGAAAATCTGTCCATCAGTAATTGAAATTACGTTGGTTGGGATATATGCAGAAACGTCACCAGCTTGAGTTTCAATAATCGGAAGTGCAGTTAAAGAGCCACCACCTTTTACAATTGGTTTCAAAGATTCAGGTAAATCGTTCATTTGAGCAGCAATAGTATCATCAGCAATTACTTTTGCAGCTCTTTCCAATAATCTGGAGTGAAGGTAGAAAACGTCCCCTGGATAAGCTTCACGGCCCGGAGGTCTTCTCAACAATAGAGAAAGCTCACGATATGCTACCGCCTGTTTAGATAAATCATCATAAATGATCAAAGCTGGTCTACCAGTATCACGGAAAAATTCTCCGATTGAAGCTCCCGCCATAGGCGCGTAAACTTGCATTGGAGTTGGGTCAGAAGCGTTTGCTGCAACTACTACGGTATAAGCTGATGCACCTTTATCTTCTAAAGTTTTTACGATTTGTGCTACGGTAGAAGCTTTTTGTCCTACTGCAACATAAATACAATATACTGGCTGTCCTGCATCATAAAACTCTTTTTGGTTAAGAATTGTATCGATTGCCACAGTAGTTTTACCTGTTTGACGGTCACCAATGATCAACTCTCTTTGCCCTCTTCCTACAGGAATCATGGAATCAATTGCTACGATACCCGTTTGAAGTGGCTCGGTAACCGGTTGACGGAAAATAACTCCAGGAGCTTTTCTTTCCAATGGCATTTCGAATAAGTCACCAGCGATAGGTCCTTTTCCATCGATTGGGTTTCCAAGGGTATCAACTACTCTACCCAACATCCCTTCACCAACTTTGATTGATGAAATTCTTTTGGTTCTGTTTACGGTATCACCTTCTTTTACTAATTTAGATTCACCAAGAAGTGCAACACCTACGTTGTCTTCTGCAAGGTTCAATACGATACCTTCAATACCGCTTTCAAACTTCACCAATTCACCGTACTGAACATTTTCTAAACCGTATACCAAAGCGATACCATCACCGATGGACAATACAGTTCCTACTTCTTCCACATTCGATTGTGTATCGAAGTTTGCTAGCTGCTGTTTAAGAATTGCAGATACTTCTGCCGGATTTATTTCTGCCATTTTATGGTTGTTTTATCTTAATTTAATTGAAATTCTTTTTTTAACTTACTCAGTTTAGATTTCACTGATTGATCTATTTGCTGATCGCCAACTCTCAAGATATATCCTCCTAAAAGATTTGGGTTGATGATCGATTTTACATCGAAAGTCTGGTTATGATTTACCAAATCTGATGATTTCAAGATGTTGCTAATATTTTCATCAGACAACTGTGCGGCGGAAGTTAAAGTAATTCGCTGAACACCTTTCATATCCTCCACTTTATTGATGAATTCTTGAGCGATGTTTTGCAATTGACTTTCACGACCTTGTTTAATGATCAACTGAAGAAAACTTTTGGTAACAGGAGAAAAGTTCTTGAAAACTTCTAAAGCTATGTTTGCTTTTTTCTTACTATCAATAATCGGAGAATCAAAAAAATTCTGTAGTTCTTTTGATTTTTTAATCGTTTTCACAATATCGCCCATTTCCCCGAAAACAGCATCAGTTTGAGCTGTTTCTTGGGTAAAATTAAGCAATCCTTGTGCGTATCTTTTTGCTACTTTACTTGTAAGCATTTTAGTTCAAATTAGATTTGTTAAGAATGTTTTCTACCAAAGCGTTTTGAGCACCGTCGTTATCTAATTTTTGCTTCAGGATAGACTCAGCGATGGTTACGGAAAGAGCACCGATTTGGTTTTTAATATCTGCCATTGCCGCAGTTTTCTCTGCTTGGATTGATTGTCTTGCCTGCTCGATAATTTTATCAGCTTCGGTTTGAGCAACATTCTTGGCATCACCTACAATTCTTTCTTTGATTTCTCTTGCTTCTTTCAAGATATTGTCGCGCTCAATTTTAGCTTCACGGATAATGTTTTCGTTTTCAGCCTTCAAATTCTGCACTTCCTGTCTTGCCAATTTAGCTTGATTAAGAGAATCAACAATTGTTACTTCTCTTTCATTCAAAGCATCCATAATTGGTTTCCATGCGAATTTTCTTAGTACCAATAACAGAATGATAAAAACCACGGATTGTATGATGAATAAACCTGATGAAAAATTTTCTAATAATCCCATAATGAGTTATGATATATATTGTAATTGATTTTGTTTTTTTTAGAAAAACATCTGCCGTAACCAACCGTTCCCGGCAGATGATTTTTGGTGGCTGAATAGCTTGATTAAACTGCGAAAAGTGCAGCAAAAGCAAGACCTTCAACAAGTGCAGCAGCAATAAGCATTGCAGTTTGAAGTTTACCAGCTTGTTCTGGTTGTCTAGCCATACCTTCAAGAGCCGCAGCACCGATTTTACCGATACCAAGACCTGCTCCGATTACTACTAAACCTGCTCCTACTAATTTAAGATCCATAATATAAAAATTTAAAAGGTTTTATTAATGATGTGCTACTCCTTCTTCGCCTTCATGCGCATGTTCTTCGTTTGCCATACCGAAATATACGGCAGAAAGCATGGTGAAGATATATGCCTGCAAGAAAGCAACTAATATTTCAAGAAGATAAAGTACAAATGTTAAGAAAGGGAATGCTACTCCCGCGATTATATTTTTGAAAACATAGATCATCGCGATAAGTGACATGATTACAATGTGTCCCGCGGTCATGTTCGCAAAAAGACGTATCAAAAGTGCGAATGGCTTAATGAACATTCCAATAATTTCAATTGGCATCATTACAATTTTCATTGGCCAAGGCAATCCCGGCATCCAGAAAATGTGTTGCCAGTATGTTTTGTTTGCCGTAAATTGTGTAATAAAGAATGTAAATATTGCTAAAGCCGCAGTAACTGCTATATTTCCAGTTACGTTAATCCCAAATGGCAACAATCCCAAAATATTCAAGAACAAAATAAAGAAGAAAATAGTGAGCAAATAACCCATGTATTTCTTGTATTTCGGACCGATGTTTGGTTTAGCAATATCGTCTCTTATAAAAAGAATCAATGGTTCTAGGAGTTTCCCAGCACCACTTGGTACTAAAGAATTTTTATAGCTTCTAGCAATTCCACCAAAAATAAAAATCATTAATAAAGATACCAAAACAATCATTAGTACACTTTTAGTAATGGATAGATCCAAGACTTTTTCATTGGTTGGATGGTGCTCTGCATCTAGGTTAATTGTTCCTGAAGCATCGGTTTTATAGATTTTTTCGTGGAAAAGTTTGTAGTGTCCACCTTTACTTTCTACCACTTCTTCACCGTGATGAAAAGCGGAACTCATCATCGCATGAAAACCATTAGCTTTATCATAAAAAATCACAGGAAGCGGAAAACCAATATGCTTTCCCTCTTTAGTCACCATGATATCGAAGCTGTGCGCATCCAAAAGGTGATGATTAATAAAGTCCTTGTTTTCTTTCTTAATTTTGTCTTTTTCAGTAACCGCCGCAGGCACTTCTGTCGCCTGTGCAGGAGCCGTAGCAACAGGTGTTTCGCTTACTACAACAGCGTCGTGCTGTGCAAACGATGTTGAAAATGTCGATAAAAAACCTAGTACAAGAACTACTCTTTTCAGCATTGCTATATCTTATTTTAAAGTTTTGCAAAAATAGAACAAATAATCATAATATAAAAATCAATTTTTACTGATTTTTTTCATCTTTCGAGGATTCGGAAACCTCTCCATCCTGAATAATTTTTACCGCGTACAATGTTTCCAGCACTAAAGCGATTAAATATGGAATGATGAAATGAACCTTATAATTAGGAACTTCATTTAAATTAAGTTTTTTCATTACCAATAGCATCAGCATTAATTTAAACATCACCAAACCCATAAATCCAAATCCCACATAATTTGGATATATTTTTTTGATGATTGAAATCACCGTCACTACCATCATAAAAAGTAAGGTAAGAAACAAATAATACTTAATAAAAGTGGTTTCAAAACCAATATTTAAGTTTTGCCAAATAAAAAAATGCAAGGCAAACATTAAAAAAAACAAAATCACATATATGGTATTACTTTTTATTTTCATTATTACGGATATTTTTTAGCTGATGAAGAAGATTATAAAACGCAAGTCCCATTCCCAAAAACCCGATGGCAATAGTCAAAAGATTTCGTTCAATTTCGAAATGATCATTAATTTTTTTGCCACCCCAAAACGCGAGTCCCATCGTTGCGAGCATCTGAAAAACAATCGCCGAATAGACGCCATACTGCCGCAAACCATTCTTTTCGAAATTTTCTTGGTCTTCTTTGCTGAACTCCTCTTCGGTGGATTTTTCGTCGGACATCCTATTTACATTTTTGCAAATCTAATGATTATAAGACAATAGAAAAATTTAGAATTTTAAAATTCATCAAATTTCTGTATTTTTGCGCATCTTAAATAAAAAACAATGTTCAATAGTTTACAGGATAAGTTAGATAAAGCACTTCATAATATTTCCGGACGCGGAAAAATTACTGAAATCAACGTTGCAGAAACGGTAAAGGAAATTCGCCGTGCATTGGTGGATGCCGATGTTAATTATAAAGTTGCAAAAGATTTAACCAAGAGAGTTCAGGAAAAAGCTTTAGGACAAAATGTTTTAACCAGTTTAACTCCGGGACAATTGATGACCAAAATCGTTCACGATGAATTGGTAGAATTAATGGGCGGAACCCAGGAAGGAATCAATCTTTCCGGGAAACCAAGCGTAATTTTAATTGCTGGATTACAAGGTTCCGGTAAAACCACTTTCTCGGGAAAATTGGCAAATTATCTTAAACAAAAAAGAAACAAAAAGCCTCTATTGGTCGCTTGCGACGTGTACAGACCTGCCGCGATAGAACAATTGAAAGTTTTAGGAAACCAAATAGGAATCCCAGTTTATACAGAAGAAGGCGCTGTAAACCCATCTTCTATTGCTGAAAATGCCGTGAAATTTGCGAAAGAAAACAACCACGATGTCGTGATTGTAGATACCGCAGGTCGATTGGCAATTGACGAGCAGATGATGAACGAAATAAAATCGGTTCATTACTTTATCAAACCTCAGGAAACTTTGTTCGTGGTAGATTCCATGACCGGGCAAGATGCGGTGAATACAGCAAAAGCTTTCAACGACGCATTAAATTTCGACGGGGTTGTTTTAACCAAATTAGATGGTGATACTCGTGGTGGAGCTGCTTTAACAATTCGTTCCGTGGTTGAAAAACCTATTAAGTTCATTTCTACCGGTGAAAAAATGGAAGCACTTGATGTTTTCTATCCTGAAAGAATGGCGGACAGAATTTTGGGAATGGGTGACGTTGTTTCCCTCGTAGAAAGAGCTCAGGAACAATTTGATGAAGAAGAAGCAAAAAAACTTCACAAAAAAATCGCTAAAAACGAATTCGGTTTTGATGATTTCCTAAAACAGATCAACCAGATTAAAAAAATGGGAAATATGAAAGATTTGATGGGAATGATTCCGGGAGTTGGGAAAGCGATCAAGGATGTGGACATTCAAGATGATGCTTTCAAATACATCGAAGCCATCATCTACTCGATGACGCCGGAGGAAAGAAGACGACCATCCATCATCAATACCCAAAGAAAAAACCGAATTGCAAAAGGTTCCGGAAGAAAAATTGAAGACGTAAATGCCTTAATGAAACAATTTGACCAAATGGGAAAAATGATGAAAATGATGCAAGGTCCACAAGGAAAACAAATGATGGAAATGATGAGCAAAGGAATGCCAAAAATGCCAGGAATGGGAGGCAACCTGTTCGGAAGATAACCATTAAATTTCTGGTATTAATAAATAAAGAAAAGTCCCGAATTGTAATAATTCGGGATTTTTTTTGGAATATTTTTAAATAATTAAAGTCGCAAACCTAAACCTACATTAAATAAGTTGAAATGCAATTTCTCGCCTGCTGCAGGGCTTTTAAAAGCATTATTCAACTGAAAGGCGTATCGCGCTTCGATGAGCAAACCGGAAAACAAATCAGCTCCTAAACCAACTGCTGCGCCAAAATTCGTTTTGTTGATCGTATCTGGAACTTCACCTAATCTGAAAGCGAATTGCGGACCCAGCTGAACATTAACTTTGGGAAGGAAATAGAACTTCATAATCACCGGAATCTGCAGGTAAGAATGATCTTTGAAATTCACATAATTAACGGCCGGTTGCATTTTGGCAAATCCAGGAATTCCGAATTCTGTAAAAACTCCCGCATAATAACCTGCAGTAAGCTCATCAAAATCATCAGAAACTACAGCCGACGAAAATCCACCGTTGATCCCAAATTTAACCTGAGCATTTGTAAGCCCAAACATCATCATGGCGAAAGCCAATACTACTCTTTTCATAAATTTTTAATTTTCACCAAAAATATCATTTTAATTCCCGACCCGAAAATGATAAGGAAACTTTCTCTTAAAGCTTTACCGCAAAAAAAATCCCGATTCGGGAGAATCGGGTCTTTTATGTGATTTAAATATATGATTAGAATTTGTAAACCAATCCTAAAGTAATATCATTTAAGTTTAAACCAATATTGAAGTTATCTGTAGCTTCAGCACCTGTGTAATCTGGTTTGTCAGAGCTATATCCAAGAACTCCTACTTTAGCTTCAAGAGCAAAGTTGTTGTTTAGGAAATAGTTCATACCTGGAGCAAGTTGAATAGCAAAACCATTAGTTTTATACTCATTAGATGTTGTATTATCATCTTCAGTAAGACTTCTGTAATCTGCACCTAATTCAGCAAAAATAGAGAATTTAGAAGCAGGCATCCAGTAATATCTACCAAAAACACCGGCAGTCAAAAGATCTGTAGTTTCTTCGTAAGAACCTTCTTCATTTTTGAGACTTGTGTATCCCAATTTCGCACCTATCGCAATGTTTGGAGTAACAAAATAACCAACACTTGGAGCAATAGTAAATCCGCTTGTTTTTTCCTCAGCTATTGACTCTGAAGCAAAACCCACAGCACCTGTAATGAAAGTACTACCTTGTGCGAAACCTTCTGTTGAAGTAGATACTTGTGCGTTTACCGCTGCGAAAAGTGCTAATGCACCAACTAACATTAATTTTTTCATAAATTTTAATTTAATTTGGCTGCAAAGATAAGTTTATTTAACATTCTCTTAACATGACTTTTGTCATAAAAAAATCCCGCTTCTTGCGAAACGGGAATATTTGTTAGTATTTAATTTCCTTTATTAGAATTTGTAACCTAAACCAATTTGAAGATAATTCATTTTTAATTCTTCGTTATCTACTGGTTTCTTAATATAATTCGTCAAACCAACAGTATATCTTACATCAAGGGATAATTCTTTGTAAAAAGTGTATTCACCACCAAAGAAAATATTAAAATTAGTTGACTTAAGTTCATCTTCAAATACTTCATCTTGAGTATTTTCAAGATCTGAAAGTTCGTCATTAATTTCCCCCATAAATTCCGAAGGAATATTATGATCCTTTAATTTAAAATCACTTTTATATCGTGCATTAAACGCAATAGAAGGCCCACCAAACAATGCAAATTGAGGCGTAACGAAATATTTAGCAGAAATTGGAATCAAAATTTGATTAAAATTCATCTTATCTTGAATGGTAAATTTGATATTTTCACCATCAACCGTTTCATCATATTTCGCTTCAACTTGACCTCCTAAATTTGCGTACTGAACTTCTCCTTGCAATGCAAATTTTTCATTCAATTTATGCTCTACAAAAGCTCCTACAAAAAATCCAGATTTGGATTTGTTGTCGCCATTTACACCAAACTCGTCTTCTAGACTCTCTTCCAATACTTTTGAATTAATGCTTGAAAGTGCGTAACCTGCCTTCAAACCAAATTTTGTTTGTTGTGCGTTTACCGCTGCAAAAAGTGCTAATGCACCAACCAATAATACTTTTTTCATAAAATTTTAAGTAAGTTGTTTATTAATATTTATTTTATAGTTCTTTGAAACAATTCCAAAAAAAATCCCATGATAAAGCGGGATTAATAGATATAAAGGGAAAAATTATTTTCCAAATTTATAAGATAAACCTATCTGGAAAACATTATTTTTATATGTGTCATCGGTATCTTTGTTTTTCATAATATCTGTGAAACCAGCAACATATCTTGCGTTCACACCTACATTAGGAGTAAAATAATAACCCAGACCTAAGCCAATTCCTAAGTCGAAACCATTAAATTCATCTTTTACATCTTCACTTTCACCTTCCCATTTATCTTTAGCGCTAACCAAGAAACTAAATTCAGGACCAGCTTCTAAATAAAAATTGGGCATTGCATTGTACTGAAACATCACAGGAATAGAGAGATAATTCTCAACTGTAGAACCACTACCCTCGCTACCAAAGTCCCACTTTACTCCTTTTGAGTTATACAGCAATTCTGGCTGGATACTGAAATTTTCGGCAATTGGCGCATTCATAAAAACGCCTGCGTTAAGACCTACTTTAGAGCTTGCTTCCTCCAAATTAGATACACTTGAAATGTTCATTCCGGCTTTTACACCAAAAGACTGTGCATTTAAAGCACCAAAAAGTGCAACAGCACCTACTAAAAAAATTTTCTTCATGATTAAATATTTTTAAATTAGTCAAACAAATATAAAAATATTTTCTTAATTACCAAGTTATTAACAATTTTTATTAACATTTCATCTAATTATCTAATAATCAATCACATTATTTATAATTTAACTTAATGTGAAAATGTTAGTAACTACTCTTCTCTCTGTCTTTTTTCTTCATTCCCATACGCATTAATAATCTTCCGAACCACTGGATGTCTTACCACATCTTCTTCGGTAAGGTGCACAAAACCGATTTCCTGCACATCTTTCAAGATTCTCATCGCTTCCTTCAAACCGGATTTTTGTCGTAATGGTAAATCCACCTGACTCGGATCCCCGGTGATGATGAATTTCGCATTCATTCCCATTCTTGTAAGGAACATTTTCATTTGAGAATGCGTTGTATTCTGTGCTTCGTCAAGGATTACGAATGCTTCGTCCAGAGTACGCCCACGCATAAAAGCCAACGGAGCAACCTCAATTACTTTTTTCTCAATAAATCCTTCCAGTTTTTCGTGAGGAATCATATCGCGAAGTGCATCGTAAAGTGGCTGTAAATAAGGATCGAGTTTTTCTTTTAAATCTCCGGGAAGAAATCCCAAACTTTCGCCGGCTTCTACAGCCGGACGGGTTAAAATAATTCTTTTCACTTCCTTATCGCGCAGGGCTTTCGCTGCCAACGCCACACTGGTATAAGTTTTTCCGGTTCCCGCAGGTCCTATCGCGAAAACCATATCTTTTTTCTCGCATTCTTTTACGAGTTTTTTCAAATTAGTCGTCTTCGCCTTAATAATCTTGCCGTTCACGCCTTTTACAATAATATCTTGATCAAAAACCAGTTGTTTTTCGGTTTCGTTCTTAATATTCAAGATATTTTCAACATCTTTTAAAGTAATTGAATTGTGTTTAGAGATGAAACTGACGAGATCATCCAGCTTATTTTTCAGTACATCGAGTGCTTCATTGTTTCCTAAAGCAAAGATAAAATGATCTCTTCCTGTAATTTTAAGGGTCGGAAAAGTCGATTTTAAAAGATTGAAATACTGATTATTAACTCCGTAAAAAGTTTTGGAATCGATGCCTGTAATTTCGTAGTTCAGTTCAAACATTTAAGTGTTCTTTAATATTAATATTTTCCCTAAAATTATCGAAATAATTTCAAATACGGCATTTTTATTTTCCACAATGAGAAGAAAAATATTTTTTTAAACTAAATTTGCGATTCTTTACAAATCATCATGTCTATTATTACATTCACATCAGATTATGGGTTGGTAGATCACAGGGTTCCTTCTGTGAAGGGAAAAATCCTGAGCTTAAATGAAAATGTAAAAATTGCAGATATTTCCCATGAAATCCAAGCCTATAACCTTCTTCAAACCGCGTACATCGTAAGAAATGCCTATTCTTTTTTCCCGAAAGGCACTGTTCATATCATTGCCGTAGATAGTTTTTATACCAAAGACAGAAAATGCATTCTTTATCAAGCAGATGGGCATTATTTTATCGCGGCAGATAATGGAGTTTTAAGTTTAATTTTCTACGACATCAAGCCGGAAGCTGTGTACGAAATTACTTTTAACAATCGATTTGATGACGAAGTTAATTTCACCTCAACCGATATTTTTGCGCCTGCAGCGGTGCATTTAAAAAATGGTGGTTTACCAGAAGTTATCGGTAGAAAGTACAAAAATCCGAAGCAACTTTCGTTTCCGAGAGCGGTGTACAATGAAAGTGAAAGAATGATCATCGGTGAAATCATGTATATCGATAATTTCGGGAATGTAATTTCAAACATCAGCAAAAAATTCTTCGAAAAAAACGGCGTTGGTTATGAAAATTTCATCGTGAAGTTCAGAAATTTGGCACTTTCTAGAATTTACAATCAATATACCGAGTTTGTCAGCGATTGGCAAAATGAGCACGAATATCATGGCAAATCTGTAGCAATCTTCAATGATGCGGGTTTACTGGAGCTTACTATTTACAAAGGGAATAACCAAAATGGTGCAAAAACATTATTCGGCATGAAGGTTGGCGAAAGTATTTATATTGAATTTTTTTAATTAAATTTAATTATTAAAAATAAAAAAAGCCGCCTCTTTCGAGACGGCTTTTTCATTGATTTCAGTTCTTTTATCTGATTAATTTTTTGGTAACCGTTTCTTTTGAAGTGGTCACACTTACCACATAAGTTCCTTTTGGGAAAGTGGAAAGATCTACTTTTTTATCAGTTGAATTAGATTTCAAGTTATTTTTCACCAATTTTCCTGATGTATCAAACACCGAGTAAGAAAGAATTTTATCTTTAGATTTGATGTCGAAAATTCCTTTTACTGATGATTGAGTGATGCTTACGGAATTTGCAGCCGTAGTTTCGCCTGTAGCCAAAGTAGTACATTCAAAAGTAGCGTTCCAACCTGCTGCAGTAGCTCCGGCATCCGAAATAAATCTTACGGTAATCGCGCCGGTTGCATGGGTAGAAGTAAATGGACCTGGAATTGTAGTTCCGGAAAGTTGTGTACCTCCGCTAAATCTTGGGGAGCCAGTCGTTGGTCCGTTATAAACATTCATAAAATCATAATCGGCTTCGGTATCAAATAAAGAGAAAGTAAGTTTCAATTTTTCATTTGAATTTGATGGATAGAAAGTTTTGGTAATAATTTGACTATCTCCGTAATTGGTATCCGCACCTCCCGGATCGGTAAATGCAACACCACTACACCAGTTTGCATCGGTAAGAATAAGTTGTTCATAAGCAAAAGCTTGCGGCCCTGAACATTCGGTTCCCACAGCAACGTTATAATAAGTTCCCGCACTTAAATTACTGAATTGCAACACTTTATTTGTAGTTGTCCCGGAAGAAATTACAGTTCCGTCCATTTTAGAAAGTTTATATTTCCAACTTGTTGCTACATTATCCACAATTGTAGCTGTAGCTGAATTGGTTGTAACATTGCTCAAAGTAAGTCCAGTAATGGTAGATTCGCAAGATGCCACACAATCTGTACCTAGACATTCTTTAGAGTTCACAGTGGCTCTAATCAAAGCACCCGGTTGAGGACCAAATCCGTTGGCAAAATTTATTCCGACAGAGGAAACCAAATGGCAATAACTCATGATTGTACCTCCGGTTTCTGTTGGAAGTGGAGCGTCACAACCTTCATTATTTCCGGAAGCAGGTCCACAACCATCAATCGCGGTATTGTTTCCGTTCCAGTTACAGGCATGCGTATGGGGAGATCCTAAATTATGTCCAATTTCATGGGTCATTGCTTCGATATTCCATGAATAAGTAGGAACATCCTGATAGCTGAAATTCACTCCTGAGTAAGAATATTTGTAAGAACTACATAAAGCATTCACCCATGCGATACTTGTTGTAGCTGGGTTTCTCAACAATTGTGCAACATCTCCATTAAATGAAGTTCTTGTAGTTCGGAACTGATTCAAGATATTCGATGGAGTTCCTGAATAAGGATCGGTACTTGTCCAAACCATAATTTCACTCAAAGCGACGGTAATTCCGTCATTTGCATATAATGTCGAAATATTATTGTGCATTGAAGTAACCCAGTTGGTCGTTGTAGTAACGTTAGAACCATTTTGGGTGTAAGGACCGTAACCTGCTTCGTAATAAATTCTCACACAGTTATCGGTTTTCTTTGCCGTCATCGTTTTCGGATCGTAAGATGGAGCTGCCAATTTTTTATTTTCAACCAACTCATCTGCGGAGCACGAAAAAGGATTTTCGCCTTTCAGTTTTTGGTCATTATAAGAAACAAATTCATCCGCGTTTTTGGATTTACCGATAACAATGTTCCCAATATTTTTAATGGAAGTTACGCCAACCACATCATCTTTGAAAAAACTAATTGCTACAAGCGATTCCTGATCACCTTTCACAATTCCCTGATAGTACACTCCCGGCGTGTAATTGATGTAGCCTTTATCGGTATTAACTTTGAAACATGTGTGAAAAAATTGTTTTTCACCAATTCTACAGTGATGTTTTTCCCTTCAAAAGGAAAATCCATTTCTAAAGCTTCGGGTTTTTCAGTATTAATCCTCAGCAATTCAGCGTTTTGCAGTTTCATTACTGTAATACCTTCTGCTGCAGTGCGGTAAGCAATCTGCTTATTCGGTGACGAATCCACAGTGAAGGGACTGTACTTTACAAAAGTTTTGTTGGCAACGTGCGCGTTTTTCACTTTTTCAGCAACCGGTTTTAATTCCTGAGAAAAACCGAATGAGAAAAAGGCCAAACCAAAACACAATTGGAAAATTCTTTTCATATTGATATTTTAAACATTATTAGTTTACAAAAAAACTAAAAAAAATGGAATTCTCCCTTAAAAAGGCAATTTTAACATTAATAATAAGACAATCGTATCCATACCATTTCCTAAACATAAATCTTTTATCTTTGCACATAAATTTTTCAGATGCTTTATACCATTATCAAAGCCATTCACATCATTTTCATGGTGAGTTATTTTTCAGGAATTTTTTACCTGGTTCGGCTGTTCGTCTATTATAAAGACACCGATAGTTTTGAGGATCAAAAAAAACAAATCCTACGAGAACAATACATTTTCATGGCGAGAAGATTATGGAATATCATCACCGTTCCGGCAGGAATCATCATGCTTGCAAGTGGTTTAACGATGATTATTCTAAATTTCGGGTTAATGAAAACGCCCTGGTTCCACCTAAAACTGACCTTTTTGATTGGACTTGCATTTTATCATTTCTGGTGCTGGAAAAAAGTTTTACAAATGAAAACTCTCGCCGGAAAAACTCTTCCTATAGCAAACATCAAACTTCGGCAAGCTAATGAAATTGCTACTTTCATTTTATTTCTAGTAGTGTTTACGGTAATTCTCAAATCAATGATCATCGAATATTGGTGGCAATTAATTGTAGGATTTATCGTTTTGGTTGTGCTCATTATGACGACGGTAAAATTGGTCAACAAGAAAAAATAAATTTTATTTTCAAATAAATTCATTATAAAAAATGATCGCAATATTTAAAAAAGAACTTTGGAGTTATTTCGGAAATTGGAGCGCGTGGCTGATTATCGCAGCATTCAGTTTAATCGGAACCCTTTTTCTGTTTTTCTTCGAAAACGATTCCAATATTTTCGATATCGGAACTGCTTCTCTTCAAAGTTATTTCGTTTTGGTTCCTTGGTTGCTCATGTTCATCATTCCCGCAATTTCGATGAAAACTTTGGCAGAAGAGCAACAATACGGAACTTTGAACTGGCTTTTCTCACAACCAATTAAAATCTCCGAAATCATCGTCGGAAAATTTCTTTCCGTATGGCTGGTTGGGATTTTTTGCCTAATTCCTTCGCTGTTTTACTTATACACGGTTTACGTTTTGGGCGTTCCGGAAGGCAATATCGATTTGGGAGCAACTTTCGGAAGTTATTTTGGATTAGTCATTCTTACCGCAGCATTTTCGGCTGTCGGAATCTTGGCTTCTTCCCTTTCTCAGAACCAAATTATGGCTTATTTACTCGGCGTTTTCCTATGTTTTATTTTCTATTTCGGGATCGAGCAATTGGCAAGTTATAAATTATTGGGCGGTGCAGATTATGTGCTTTCCAAACTTGGATTTTATCAGCATTTTCTAGCTTTCACACGCGGTTTAATCGATACCAAAGATGTTTTCTATTTCATTTTAGTAATAGGAATTTGTTTGTTTTTGGCAAAAATTTTTGTAGAAAAGAAAAAATAATCTGAACCGTTTAGACATTTAAAAATGAATAAAAAGAACATTATATATAGCATTCTCGCACTCGTTTTATTGGCCGGAGTTTTCGGAATTTTCTCGAAACGACTGGATCTTACTCAGGAAAAAAGATACACCCTCTCCGATGCTACCATTAAGATTTTGGAATCGGTTGAAAAACCTTTAACAGTCGATGTTTATCTGGAAGGTGATTTCCCGGCAAGTTTCCGTCAATTGCAGAATGAAACGAAATTTATGTTAGAAGAATTTCGAAAAATCAATCCGAAAATCGATTACAAATTCATCGATCCGATTAAAACCAAAATGTCGAAAGATACTTTGGCCGCAATGGGAATGCAACCTTCGATCCTTCCGGACATGAAAGACGGGAAAATCTCGGAAATCGTGATGTTTCCGTTTGCTGCCATTAAATATAATTCTTACGGCACATCAATTCCTTTAATCATCAACCAAACAGGAATCGATGCTTCCGAACAACTCACCCGCTCGATCGAAAATTTGGAATATAATTTTGCTTCAAATATTAAAGCCATTACCGAAGAAAAAAAGAAAAATATCGGAATTCTGATCAATCAAGACGAATTGGGGCCGGAACAATTTCAAGGTTTTATGGAAATGGCGCTCGAAAATTACAACGCAGGTCCGATAATCCCGGCAAACGAAAAAGAATTAACCTTAGCCGACGTTCCTAAATTGAAAAATATGGACGCTTTAGTAATCGCAAAACCACGAAAACCATTCACCGAAAACGAAAAAGTAATCCTTGATCAATACATCATGAATGGCGGAAAAACTTTGTGGATGATTGATGCCGTAAATACTGAAATGGACACTCTTTTTCAATCAAAAAAAATCATGGCTTACCCGATGGATACCAATCTTACGGATTTTTTTTTCAATTACGGAATCCGCATCAATCCAGGATTGGTGAAGGATATGCAGAAATCCGCACTGATCAGAATTGTTTCAGGTGAAGTGGCAGGAAATCCACAATTCAGTAGTTTTCTTTGGCCTTATTTCCCACTCGGAATTGCTGAAAACAAAAACCCGATTACCAAAAATATCAATCCTGTAAAATTCGAATTTCCGACTTCCATCGACACTTTGGGAAGAAAAAATATTAAAACAAATGTTCTTTTCGAATCCAGCGAAAGAACCAATGTGAAACAAGTCCCGAATTATATTGCTTTAAGCGAGATTGTACGTACAGATTCCCTTAGTGAGTTCGACCAACCAAGCAGTCCAAAAATTTTCGCGGTAAGTTTAGAAGGAAAATTCAATTCTGCGTACGCTTCGAGAATTGAAAGAACAAATTTCCCAAATTTTAAAGCGCAAAGTGCAGACAATAAAATGATCGTAATTGCCGACGGCGATATCGGAAGAAACCAGGTTTACAAAGGAAAAGCACTGCCTTTGGGCGAAGATTTGCTCACTAAACAAACCTACGGAAACGAACAATTCCTGAGAAACGCACTCGATTTTCTTTTGGATGATTCTAATTTAATGGAACTCCGAAACCGAAATATCGAAGCACGCTTGCTCGACCGACAAAGAATTGACGAAGAAAGATCGAAATGGCAATGGATTAATTTACTGATTCCTATTTCATTGATCGGACTTCTAGGAGGTTTTTTCTTCTGGCTTAGAAAAAAGAAATTTGCTTAAAAATTCATTTAAATTAAAAACGGTTTCAAAATTTGAAACCTTTTTATTATTCAAACATCTTTGATAAAATTTTCGTAATCGTAAAAAAACCTTTCGAAACCGGCCATTTTCTCCACAAAAAACTCGAAAATTTCTTGCCAGGAATTTTTGTTGAAAATCGAAACATTTTCTTTGGAAACCCAAATTCTGGAAATTACTTTACCGTTTTCCAAAGTGTAAAATTCGTCTTTATAAAAATCGCCAACTTCTTCTCTGAGCATTTCCTCCAGCGACCAAATCTTCTCGTAATAAGCATTTCGGAAGAGTTCATCTTTCATTTCGATATCGATAGAAACTTCAGCTTTCTTGTTGTCTGCGTAAAATTTAAAAGAAAAATCTTTAATTTTCGTGTCATACAATAACCATTTTCTAGGAAAACTTTTCCCAAATGCGATCCAAAAATCTTTTTTTAGTTGTTGTGCTTCCTGTTTACTGAACATAATCTAAAGTAAATTTATGCGAACTTAATCAATTTTAAATGGAAGTCGAAATTTTATATTTTCTATTTTTATTACTTTTGCTAAATGTTATCCAAAAAATCGCAATACGCACTGAAGGCACTTTCATATCTTGTTGAAAAGCAAAGTGAAGGTCCGATTTTGATTTCCGAAATTGCAGAAAAAAAGAAAATTCCTCTTAAATTTTTAGAAAACATACTTTTAGAACTCAAAAAAGCAGAAATTCTTGACAGTAAAAAAGGGAAAGGTGGCGGCTATTTTTTCAGTAAAAATCCACGAGATATTTCCTTAGCGAGAATCATTCGATTGGTAAATGGTCCGATTGCAATGTTGCCTTGTGTAAGTCTTAATTTCTATGAAAAGTGCACCAATTGTACGGAAGATCACTGTTCGCTACACGATGTTTTGATCGAAGTTCGCGATGCGACGCTGGCTATTTTGGAAAAAAAATCGCTTCTAGAATTAAAAGACTAAGCTTTTTTTGTGCAATATAAGTCTACCAATTTTGTAGATTAAATATTATTAAAGTAAATTTGCCCCCATAAACAAAGAATTCAATATGCTTTCAACCGACGATATTGTACATCTCGAAAATTTATCCACCGAGGAAAGTCTTCTCTTCATCACCGAAAAAATATCTGAAGGAGTGGTTTTTTCGACGTCGTTAGGGCAAGAAGATCAGGTAATTACGGATATGATTTTTCGAAATAAACTGAATATTAAAGTTTTCACTTTGGATACGGGAAGACTATTTTATGAACATTACGAATTGCTTTCTCAGAACAATTCACGCTATAAAACCAAAACTGAAGTTTATTTTCCCGATGCAAATGATGTAGAAAAATATGTGAATGAAAAAGGAATCAACGCTTTTTTTCATTCCGTGGAAAATCGAAAAGAATGTTGCTACATCCGCAAAGTGAAACCATTGAATCGAGCTTTGGAAGGTGCAAAAATTTGGATTACCGGATTGCGCAGTGAACAATCTGAAAACCGCGAAAACATGAAAATGATCGAATGGGACGAGGATAGAAAGCTTTTCAAATTCAATCCGTTGATTCACTGGACCTATCAGGATGTTTTAGATTATATCGAACAGCATAATGTTCAGGATTTGCCTCTTCATAAAAAAGGATTTATCAGCGTTGGCTGTAAACCGTGTACCAGAGCCATAGCAGAAGGTGAAAACCCGAGAGCCGGCCGGTGGTTTTGGGAAGAATCCCAGAAGGAATGTGGACTGCACTCGAAATAAATCGCTGGCCAAACTTCTTTATTTTTTTTATTTAATTAAATTTTCAAAAAATTTTTAGTGATCAATATGAGCAAATATCAATTAGACTATCTGGAACAATTAGAAGCCGAAAGTATTTTCATTATGCGCGAAGTAGCAGCACAATTTGAAAATCCAGCATTGCTTTTCAGTGGTGGTAAGGATTCCATCACGCTGGTTCATTTGGCAAAAAAAGCTTTCGCACCAATGAAAATTCCATTTCCGTTGGTACATATTGACACCGGACACAATTTCCCGGAAGCATTAGCATATCGTGATCATTTGGCCCAAGAAATCGGTGCTGAACTGATCGTAAGAAAAGTTGAAAATACGATTCGCGAGAAAAAACTGACCGAACCGAAAGGCAAATTTGCTTCCAGAAACTGGCTTCAAACCCATACACTTTTGGACACGATTGAGGAATTCAAATTTGATGCTTGTATCGGCGGAGCGCGTCGAGATGAAGAAAAAGCCAGAGCAAAAGAACGATTTTTCTCTGTTCGTGATGAATTCGGGCAATGGGAACCGAAACTTCAACGGCCAGAACTTTGGAATATCTACAACGGAAGAATTCAAAAAGGTGAAAATGTGAGGGTATTCCCAATTTCAAACTGGACTGAACTTGATGTTTGGAATTACATTAAAAAAGAAAAAATCCAGCTGCCATCGATTTATTTTGCGCATCAAAGAGATGTTATTGAATACGATGGTCAATTAATCGCCGTTTCCGATTTCATTACGATTGATGAAAACGATACCATTATCAACAAAAAAGTACGTTACAGAACTGTGGGTGATATGACTTGTACCGCTGCTGTAGAAAGTGATGCCGCAACTTTGGACGAAGTGGTGAATGAAATTATGGCGTCCAGAATTTCCGAACGTGGCGAAACCAGAATTGATGATAAAGTGACCGAAGCTGCAATGGAAGACCGAAAAAAAGGAGGTTATTTTTAAGTTTTTTCTTTAGGACAAAACCCAACTCATTTTCACCCAATTTTTACTCAAAATCAACATGGATATATTAAGATTTATTACCGCCGGAAGTGTAGATGATGGAAAAAGCACCTTGATCGGAAGACTGCTTTATGACAGCAAAAGCATTTTGGTAGACCAGCTTGAAGCCCTAGAAAAACAATCGAAAAATAAAAACGCAGACGGGATAGATTTAGCAATCCTTACCGACGGTTTACGCGCCGAAAGAGAACAGGGAATTACCATCGACGTTGCTTATCGATATTTTTCCACTCCGAATAGAAAATTTATTATCGCAGATGCTCCGGGACATGTTCAATATACCAGAAACATGATCACGGGAGCTTCCAATTCGCAGTTAATCATCATTTTAATTGATGCCCGACAAGGCGTTATCGAACAAACCCGAAGACATTCCATCATCGCTTCACTTTTGAAAATGAAACGCGTAGTAGTGGCCGTAAACAAGATGGATTTGGTAGATTATTCTGAAGATGTTTTCAATAGCATTAAAAAAGATTATGATCAAGTCGCAAATAGTCTTGGTTTGAAAAACGTAGCTTACTTCCCTATTTCCGCTTTTAATGGAGACAATATTGTAGACAAATCCGAGAAAATGACGTGGTTTAATGACGAACCATTGCTTACATTCCTGGAAAATGTCGAAGTTAATGAAGATGTAGATTACGAAAACGCACGATTTCAGGTTCAGTATGTTATTCGTCCGCAAACCGATGAACTTCATGATTACCGCGGATATGCCGGACAAATTATCTCAGGAACCTATAAAAAAGGAGACAGAATCACAATTCTTCCGGAAAATATAGAAACTACGATTTCTAAAGTGGAAACCGGCGGAAACGAAGTGGATGAAGTGTTCGCATTGCAACCTGCCGTTTTACATTTACAAGATGATATCGATGTAAGTCGTGGCGATTTTTTTGTGAAATCTGAAAACAAACCACGTGTTGAAAATGAATTTGAAGCTTTAGTTTGCTGGCTCGATAAACGCGAACTTACCGAAGGAAACAAGTATTTTATTCAACATAAAAGCAGACTTATAAAAACCGTTGTGAAAGAAATCGAATACAAAATCGATGTCAATACATTGCAACAAACTCCGGTTTCGGATTCAGTAAAATTGAATGAAATTGTAAAAGTACGTTTGAAAACAGCATCACCATTAGTTTTTGATGCTTTTGAAAAAAATAATTCAACAGGAAGTGCAATTTTGGTTGATGAAACCAGCAATTCAACCGTTGGAGCGGTAATGCTTTTGTAAATTCTAACAAAATATTTACCGAATTCAATGTCGTCCGAACACAATATTCAACATCAATCTTTGAGTGTTTTCCTGAATCTGGAAAACCTGAAAGTGCTTATTGTAGGCGGTGGAACAGAAGCTTTGGAAAGCCTTAAAACAATTATTAATAGCTTTCCGAATACTAAAATTAATTTGATTTTCGAATCGGTTTCTGATGAGATTAAACGATTCGCTGAAGGAAAAGATACCATTAAAATTCAAGAAAGACGGTTTTTCGAAGACGATTTTTATAATGCTCATATCGCGCTGATTAACGATTTGGGAGTCGAATTTTACACCGAAATCATCGATATTGTTCAGAAGAAAAATATTCTTATCAGTATCGCCAATCAACCGGAATTAAGTGATTTTCAACTTGAAAATTTCATTTCAAAAAATAAAGAATCCATTCAGGAAGAACAAAAACTGAAATGGCAATATTCCAAAGAAGCGAAAAAATACCGGCGACTTGTGATCTATTTATCACTTGCTTTTGCTGCTTTTTTCTTGGGAATTGCATTTGATAATTACTTTTCGTACACGCAAGCGAAAGATTTTGTTTACGAAATTCCCAATGAATTTTATTGGATGCTTGCGATCGGATTTTTCGCCCAAATGGTGGATGGCGCTTTGGGAATGGGTTATGGTTTGACGAGTTCTACATTGATGATGGGAATGGGCGTAAAACTTCCTTCGATTTCTGGCTCAATCCACACCGCAGAAATGTTTTCGAGCGCGATGAGTGGTTATTCTCATTATAAATATGGAAATGTAAATAAAAAAATGTTGCTTTATCTCGCTGTTCCCGGCGTTATTGGAGCGATTTCAGGATCATTATTACTAATTTATTTGGGCAGTGAATATGAGAATCTTGCAAAAGGTTTAATGGCAACTTATACCCTGATTATGGGCTATAGAATCACCCGATTGGCCTTCAAAAAAATTGTAGTGAAACAGAAAACCAATATCGGAAGACTCGGTTTTTTGGGCGGAATGATGGATGCATTCGGTGGCGGAGGTTGGGGTCCAATTGTGACTTCCACCCTACTTTCCAAAGGGCGAAAAACCAATTATGTCATCGGAACGGTGAGCATGGCGGAATTTTTCGTTACTCTTGCCGCAGCGATTGTTTTCTTTTCGAGCCTTGGAGTTTCAAATATAGAAATCATTTTGGGATTAATTATCGGAGGAGTTCTTGCTGCACCCATTGCAGCTCGATTAGCAGGAAAAATGCCCCGAAAAACTGCGCTGATCTTGGTTGCACTTCTACTAATTGTTTCGAGTGCCAGAAATCTTTATAAAATATTTTTCTAAATAAAAAACCTCCCGAAACGGAAGGTTTTTAGCATTTTTTTTCGCTCTAAATTAAATAACACTCAATTCTTTTCCCACTTTTTCAAATGCGGCAATCGCTTTATCCAACTGTTCTTTCGTATGTGCCGCAGAAAGCTGAACGCGGATTCTCGCTTTTCCTTTTGGCACAACGGGATAGAAAAATCCGATTACGTAAATTCCTTCATCCATCAGTTTTTCTGCCATTTTTTGGGCTAAAGGAGCATCATAAAGCATTACCGGAACAATCGCAGCGTCACCATCGGGAATGTCAAATCCTTTGGCTTTCATCTCGGTTCGGAAATATTCGGCATTTTCCATCACGCGATCTCTGAGCGATGTATCTTCAGAAATCATATCCAAAACTTTCATCGCCGCCCCAACAATTCCCGGAGCCAATGAATTTGAGAACAAATACGGTCTGGAGCGCTGTCTCAGCATATCAATAATTTCTTTCTTTCCGGAAGTAAATCCCCCCAAAGCACCGCCTAAAGCTTTTCCTAAAGTTGAAGTAATAAGATCAACTCTACATATCACGTCGTTCGCTTCGTGCGTTCCGCGGCCGGTTTTTCCGATAAATCCGGTAGCGTGGGAATCGTCAACCATTACCAGACAGTCATATTTTTCTGCAAGATCGCAAACTCTCTTTAAGTCAGCAACAATTCCATCCATAGAGAAAACTCCATCGGTAACGATGATTTTGAAACGGTGATTTTTTTCGGAAGCTGCCTTTAGCTGTGCTTCTAAATCCTCCATATTGTTATTTTTGTAGCGGTATCTTGCAGCTTTGCAAAGACGAACTCCATCAATAATGGAAGCGTGATTCAGTTCATCAGAAATAATGGCATCTTCTTCTGAAAATAATGGTTCGAAAACACCGCCGTTCGCATCAAAACAAGCCGCGTAAAGGATTGTATCTTCCATTCCCAAAAACTTTGAAATTTTCGCTTCAAGTTCTTTATGGATATCCTGAGTTCCGCAAATAAAACGAACCGAAGACATTCCGTAACCATGGCTTTCGATCATATCTTGGGAAGCTTTCATCACTTCAGGATGATTGGAAAGTCCTAAATAATTGTTTGCACAAAAATTGAGCAATTTCTTCCCATTCGCCTCGATTTCGGCGGATTGTTGGGAAGTGATAATTCTTTCAGTTTTAAAAAGTCCGTCGTTTTTGATATTTTGTAATTCGTTCTGAAGGGTTTCCAGATAATTTTTAGAAATCATAATAGAATTTATTTAGAAATGCTAATTTAACAAAAAAATGCCTTGATGGAAAGACCAAAGCAATGGTTTTTAAAAAAGAATTTATTTGAGTTACTTAAAAAAAAGTCATAAAAAAAACCTTCATTGCTGAAGGTTTCTGATTTTTATTGTTTAACGAATTTGAGATTCTGAATATCAATTTTGAAGATATAAACTCCTTTCGAAAGCGATGTAACATCCACCGGTTTTCCTGAAGAAATACTTCCTTTTTTAATCAATTTCCCGTCGATGCTAAAGATTTCGAAATTTTGATCTTTAGAAATTCCTGAAACTGACAATTGATTTTTCACCGGATTTGGATAAATTTTCACGGCGTCCTTAGAAGAATCATCAACAGCAAGAATCGACGTGTCTTTGGTTACTGTCGAGTTTCTTTGAATAATTTGATTTTCATAATTGAACTGAATGCTAGAAACCGGAAAGTTGATCAGGTTAGCAAAATTCTGATTATTTGTCGTATGATCTAATGTTAAATACGCAACCTGACCACCGTTGCCATTCACCTTGATCGGCAATGGCATTTCAAAGAAGCTGACAGACGAATGACTTTGCGTTTGACTTACTTTAATTCTCAACATATCATCAGAGGTTTGGTTCCAACGGATTTGATAAGTCGGATAACCTTGTCCGTAGATCCAATCGTTGAAAAATTCAGTAAAATCTTTTCCGGTAGATTGAAGCAGAGAGTTCTTCAAATCGGCTGTTTTCGCATATCCATATGCCAATTCCGGTCTTGCATGATAATCTTTGATTGCTGAATAAAATGCTTCATCACCCAAAATCCACTTAAGCATTCGTACGACATATCCGCCTTTAGAGTAAGTTAATCTTCCACTGAAAATAGTTCCTGTATTTCCAAGATTACCATCTGCTACATACACACTTCCGCCCGGAGAGCCTGTAATATAACTCATTTCAGAACTCAGGTAGTTTAGAAATTGAGAATTCGTCATCAATAATTTTTCGTTGGCAAGATGTTCCCCAAAAGTCGCAAAACCTTCGTTGAGCCAAATGTCATTCCATGCTCCACAAGTAACTTTATCACCAAACCATTGATGCGCAAGTTCGTGAGCGATGATTCCGCGTCCCCACGATCCCATTGAAGACATTGTAGCATGTTCCATACCGCCTCCCCAACTAAATTGCATATGACCGTATTTTTCGTTTCGGTAAGGATAAGGTCCAAAATATTCTTCGAAAGTATTCATCACTGTTTTTGTCCAGTTGATATTCGAAATCGTAGTTGTATTGGTAGCTGTGGAAGGATATAAATAATTAACGAAAGGAAACGGCGGTGTTCCCATCGTATCGTTAAGTTTCGTATAATTCGTTATTCCCAATGCAATTAGATAAGCAGGAATTGGATAATTGGTTTGCCAAAAAGTGAGTTTTCTGCTTCCGGTCAATGAAGTTTCAGAAATCAATTTCCCATTCGCTGCCACGCTGTATTGCGATGGTGTATTGATTTTGATATCAACTTTTTCAATTTTGTCATTCAAACTTTGCTTTGTCGGAAACCATTCCTGAGCTCCGTAAGGTTCGGAAAGTGTATACAAAACAGGTGTTCCACCTTGCGTAGAAACAGTGAAAGCATCGCCTGCACTTCCGCCGGTATCCGGAGTGCCGGAATATTTAATGGAAAGCGAATCCAAAGTCGCTGCAGGAATATTTGACGGAAAATCTATTTTAATTTCCTTTGTACTCAGTTGCGTAAAAGGAAGATTAGAACCGTGATATTTCACTTCTGAAACAGAAAGCACATTAGAAAGATCAAAATAAATGCTTGAAATATTCTGATTTGGAACGAAATAGCTGGTAACCATTCCGCTCACGAAATGTTGGGCCGGATCCAAATCCAATCCCAGTCTTTGATATTTTAAGTCATAATTGAGCGTATTCGGGTTGACATTGTAGTCAACCATTTTCGAATACTTTTGAAGCTCATTTCGAATCATGCTTTTTCTTTTGGCCTCCTCATTTTTCTGAGAAAATGCCTGCACAAAAAATACTGCAAAAGCAATTAAATAAAGTTTTTTCATTAAGGTAGATTTTTGGCTAAAGTTAAAAAAAACCTCTCAATTATTATTGAAAGGTTAATGATATCATTAATTTATTATTTACTAAAGATTAAGAGCCGGCTCCAAAAGTTGTTCCATTCGGCTTTTCACCTGATCTACGGAACCAGCGTAATTATTGATGAGCAAAGAGAAAACCAATGTTTTGCCACTATAGGTTTTCAGGTAACCTGCCAAAGTTTTTACTTTATTTAATGTACCGGTTTTGGCAAAAATTTGTCCGTTGCCGTTTCCTAAAAACATTCTCTTCAACGTTCCGGTTTGTCCGCCAATCGGTAAAGATTCAAAATACGTTTTATAATATTTTTCATTCATTAAATTGGTTAAAAATTTCGCCTGTGAAATGGGTGTTACCAAATTGCTTCGTGATAAACCGCTTCCATCCATATAATTCAGGCCGTTGGTATCAAAAGAAATTTCCTTCAGATGATCCACCACTACTTTCCTACCGCTTTCTAAAGTTTGATCTCCGTTTTTCTGAAAACCCACCATTCGCAAAGTTGCTTCTGCCAAACCGTTATCGCTGTGTTGATTGGTATAATAAACAATTTCGGATAAAGTCGGCGACTGATAGTTGGTAATGATCTCTCTTTTTTCAGGATTCAGATCGATCGTTCTGGGAACCACATTTCCGGTTACAGGCAAACCTCTTTTGATCATGGTCGTTCTTAAATTATTGGCAAGATAAGCTGGTGCATCGGGCAATTTTGTGGTAAGTCCAGATCCGTTAAACTTATCAGCATACACCATTTGGTTGATGTATGGCGAAACATAATAAAAGTTCTTGTTTTCGGCAAAAGGATTGGCTTGTTTGGCAATTAATTTCTCATTTTGCGGACTAATTTCATAGGTAGAACCCACCGGCAAATAATAGCTTCCATTTTCCAACCAAACGATATTCGCGGGCAAACTTTGCATTTTATTCATTTTGAAAACCGCAGTTTGGATGATGATATCGCCATTAACCTTCTTAATTCCTTTCTGTGAAATTGCGCTCATGAAATCGGCAATGATTGCACTATAGGAAGAAGCTCCCGCTTTATTAGTTCCTAATGATGGATCGCCGCTTCCAACGATATACAAATTTCCTTGCAAAACTCCGTCTGCATCAATAGTTCCGGAATGTTCTAACTGAGTATTCCAACGAAATTTTTCTCCCAAAAGATTCATCGCGGTTTCAGTAGTTAGAAGTTTGGTGGTAGATGCCGGAACCAAAGAAGCGTTTTCATTGTAGGAATTGACCACTTTTTTGGTTTTAGGATCATATATCACAAAACCCCAATTCGCATTTCGAAGCACCGGATCGTTCATTAACGAATTGATTTTAATGTCAACCAATTCTTTAGCTGACATTAATTTTTCTGGTGCGGAAATATTTGAGGAGTGAGTTTCGTAAGATTGAGGATAGTTTGAAGAAGCAAAAGTTCCTTGTCCGAATGCCATCGCAGATAGCGCAAAAGCAGACGAGACCAATATATTTTTAAGTCTAATCATTTACATTTTATTTGATGATCTGAATAATGCTCTTTATTCAACGTTCAAAAATATAAATTATTACCGAGCTACCGTGTTTTCACCCTTATAAAACACAGTTAATTATGTTAAAAAATGTTAAAAGTCGACAAATATCAGTTTTTTAATGCTCTGATATGCAGTAATTTCCTCAAATTCATCAAAACTTTGAAGTAAAATATTTTTGAATTCCTTATACTTTTTCCCTCGTGGAAATTTGAGCAAAATTTGATATTGATACATCAAATTCAGTTTTCCAATGGGCGATTTTTCCGGACCGAGAATGCATTCTTCAGGAAGATATTTTCTAAGAATTGAACCTAAAAACTGAGAGGCGCGGTTCACTTTATCTTCTTTTCGATGTTTTAGTTCAATCATGATTAACTTCACAAAAGGCGGATAGAGAAATTTTTTCCTTTCTTCCAGGAAATGTCGGTAGATTTTCTCCTGATTATTATCTTTAATTAATTGAAAAACAGAATGCTGTGGATTATAAGTTTGAATCAAAACCTTTCCTTCTCCGGAAATTCTCCCGGCTCTTCCGGAAACTTGGGTGATCAACTGAAAAGCCCTTTCTTCCGCACGAAAATCCTGTACATACAACATCGAATCTGCTCTCGGAATCGCAACCAATTCTATATTATCGAAATCTAAACCCTTGGAAATCATTTGCGTTCCTACCAAAATATCGGTTTCGCCACTTTCAATTTTTTCGTATAATTTTTCATAAGCGAATTTTTTTCGCATCGAATCTACATCCATTCGGTCGACTTCCGAATCAGGAAAAAGACGCGAAACCTCTTCGTGAACCTGTTCCACACCAACTCCACGTTCATTCAAATTTTCGGAATGACATTTCGGACACACTTTCGGTTTAGCCGATTTTTGCCCGCAATAGTGGCATTTCATCTCATTCGAAAACTTGTGATACGTCATCACCACATCACAATTCGAGCAATAATTCACATAGCCACAACTTTCACATTCCACTACATTGGCGTATCCACGGCGATTGTGGAGAATCATGGTTTGTTTTTTCCGTTCTAGTTCAGTTTTTATTTCGCTGATTAATTGCAGAGAAAAATTCCCAATCACTTTTTTGGAATCCTGCGCTTCTTTAAAATTAATCAATTCAAATTCAGGAAGTTTCACCTTTCCGAAACGTTCGGATAAAAAAATATATTTCAATTTTTCGGTTTTGGCCAAATAGTAAGATTCAACTGAAGGAGTCGCCGAACCCAATATTACTGGAGCATGATACAATTTTGCCAAAACTTGGGCCGCATCTTTTGCATTAAAAAAAGGAGAAACTTCTCTTGGTTTGTACGCAGAATCGTGCTCTTCATCAACCACAACCAAACCTAAATTCGAGAACGGAAGAAACAACGAATTCCTTGTTCCAATAAGTATTTTCAGTTGATTATTCTTTATTTTTCGCCATACTTCAACCTTCTCAAAATCCGTCAGTTTTTGATGATAAAAACCGAGTTCTTTACCATATTTTTTTTCTAACCGCTGTACAATTTGTTTGGTAAGTGCAATCTCCGGGAGCAAAAAAAGGACGTTTTTTCCTTCGGAAACTGTTTCTTCAATTTTCTCTAAATAGATATGCGTTTTCCCCGAAGAAGTCACGCCGTGGAGCAAAACATTTTTTCCGATTTCGAAAGCTTCATCAATCTCTTTCTTCGACTGCAACTGGGTTTCCGTGAGCTTTTCAATATTTTCTATTTCGCCATCGTACACTTCCAAACGATCTTTTTGAAGATAATATTCCTGAACCAAATTTTTTTCCACCAGAGATTTCAATTGTGGCTGCGAAAAATTTCCTACTTCGAAAACTTCAGATTTTTTTAAATCTTTTTCGGGATTTTCGGTATGTTTTTCAAGTAAATAAAGAAACAATTCCTGTTGCTTCGGCGAACGTTTCAGCTCCAAAAGAATTTCCGGAATTTTCCGTTTTGAAATTTCTACTTCATTGATTTTCAAGTAAGCAACTTCTTTCGCCCGATATTTCTCTGCAATTTTTTCATCAATTTCAATGTATTGAAGGTCGATTAAAGAATTAATGGTTTTCACGATTTCTTTTTTCGGGATAAACGCTTCAATCTCGGTTAAATTGATCAATTGCCGAACCTCCAAAGCTTGAATAAGATACATTTCATTCACATCCAAATTCTGAAAATCTACCGTGATATTGGGTTTTAATTTTAGATAAGTTTCGCTCTCCAGCTTTAATGAGGAAGGAAATGCGTATCTATAAATCTCACCCAAATTGCATAGATAATATTCCGAAATCCATTGCCAGAAAGCAATTTGCTCTTCCGGCAGAATTGGAGAATCATCAAGAATGTTCAGAATTTCTTTTGGTACAAAATTTTCGGGTTTGCGATCGTGGATTTCCGTGACGATTCCTGTATAAATTTTTTTGCCACGAAATGAAACCAAAACGCGCATTCCGGGTTGTAAGATTTCAACCAAATCATCAGGAACTTTATAAGTGAAAGTCCCTGCAAGATTGAGCGGTAAAATAATTTGGGCAAAAGTCAATTCAATAGATTTTTTGAAAATTCATGCAACATCGAAAGACAAATTTAATGAAAAAGAGTTGGAAAAAAATCCAACTCCGATCTATTTAAAATTGTAAGAAAAAAGATTAATTTCCTTTTCTTCTTTTCAATTCTTTGCTAATTAAAGACAATTCGCGGCCGGTTTGACCTGCTACAGAGGTATTTTCTTCGGCGCGGCGCGTGAGGTAAGGCACCACATCTTTCACCGGGCCATAAGGTAAATATTTCGCCACATTGTATTTTTGGTCGGCAAGGGTGTACGTGATATTGTCGCTCATGCCGTAAAGTTGCCCGAAATAAATGCTTTCGGAACTGTTTTCTAGATCTTTTCCCTGCATTTTATTCATCACCAATTCGGTGGAGATCTCGTTATGCGTTCCGAAAAATCCTGAAACACGATCTATATTTTGCATCACAAAATCGATCGCTGCATTGTAATTTCTGTCGGAAGCTTCTTTATTGGGTTGAATTGGATCCGGATAATTCATTTCGGCGGCTCTTTCTCTTTCCTTTTCCATGTACGCACCACGAACAATTTTGTATCCAATATAATATCCTTTTTCTTTCGCACGTTGGAGGTTTTCCTGCATATATTCGATGCGTCCGGTTCGGTACATTTGAATGGTATTCCAAACGATGGGTTTTTCACGGTTGTATTTTTCCATCATATCTTCGACCAACTGATCCGCTGCGTCTTGCATCCAAGATTCTTCTGCATCCACCATCACTTTTTTGTTGTTTTCATGGCAAAGTTCACATACTTCATCAAATCTTTTAACCACACGCGCCCATTCTTCTTTTTGGCTTTCAGTCAATTCAGTTCCCTTCCCCACGGCTTCGTAAATATCAATTCTTCCAAAAGCAGTGGGCTTAAAAACAATAAAAGGAATCGCAGGATTTCCAACAGAAAAACGTACGATATCTTTAATTTCCTGGCAAACCGCATCAAAAGTTTCTTCCTCTTCTTTGCCTTCAATGGAATAATCGAAAATACTTCCCACGCCTCGCTTGAACATTCTGATCACGGCCTTCATGCTCTCTTCCCTAGTTTCGCCACCGCAAAATTGCTCAAACAACGTAGCTTTCACTAAATCACCGGCAAGTGGAAAATTATTGTGGACCGTAAAATTCAAAATTCTGGTTCCTATTTTGGTTAAAGCCGGTTGCTCGATTAATTTGAACATCCAGTAAGCTTTTTTTAACTGATAATCTGATTTGTCGGCAAATGCCAATGCTGTGTTGTTGAAAATACTCATTGATACTTTTTAATACGCGCAAATTTAATAATACTATATGAATTGATAAAACGAATTTAAAGTTTAATTTTGCGTAAAATTTTTCTCGATATGATTTCCGTTTTAGACCAGAATTTTTCTCAACTTAATCAATTTTTAAAGAATTTAAAACCTTCGAAACTTTTCATTCTAGTTGATGAAAATACGCATGAATATTGCCTTCCGACAGTTTTGGGAAATTTAGAAACCGAAATCCCGTTTGAAATCATCGAAATTGAAGCAGGCGAAGAACTGAAAACCATCGAAACGGCGACACAACTCTGGGAAATCCTCTCCGAATTTGAGGCCGATAGAAAATCATTAATGTTGAATCTTGGCGGCGGCGTGATCACCGATTTGGGAGGATTCGTTGCTTCCACTTACAAACGTGGAATACCTTTTATCAATGTACCAACCACGCTTTTGGGGATGTGCGACGCTTCTATTGGCGGAAAAACAGGAATTGATCATCAATTTTTAAAAAACATTGTAGGAACTTTTGCCGAACCACAACAAATTTTTGTTTACCCGGATTTCCTACGAACGTTGCCTTTCGTTGAGCTTCGAAGCGGATTTGCCGAGATGATGAAACATGGTTTAATTGCGGATGAAAAACATTGGAAAGACCTTAGTTCTATCGAAAATTTGAATCCAGAGAGCATTTATCCTTTCATAGAAACTTCGATGAAGATTAAGCAAAATGTAGTCGAAATTGATTTTAAAGAACAAAATATCCGCAAAACATTAAACTTCGGACACACGATTGGTCATGCTGTGGAAAGCTTATTTTTGCAAAGCAATCAGCTAATTCCTCATGGCGAAGCCGTTGCGCTAGGAATGATTTGCGAGACGCATCTTTCTTGTCTGGAAAACCTCATCAACGCGGAAACTGAAGAAGAAATCATCAAAAAAATCCGAAAATTCTATCCTTTCATCCCCATTAATGCTTTCTCGACCGAGCAATTGCTGGCTTTAATGAAAAATGATAAGAAGAATTCCGACGGAAAAATAAGTTTTGCACTGATTGACAAGATTGGAAATTGCCAATTTGACTGTGCGGTTTCGGAAGAAAACATCATTTCAGCATTGCATTTTTATCAAAGTTTGGCGTAAAAAGCAGAAAATAATATTATTTTGCACATAATGTTAAAGAAAATTTACACCATAAAATATTTAGAAATGATTAATTTATAGTATTGATTATTAGCACTTTAAATAAAAACATGATTAAACCATTGTTTAAATTTTTGTAAAATTTATGTTTTTTGGCACAGCATTTGAAACATCCCTCTCGTAAAACAAATTTAAAAAACGTGAGATTTGAGAAGCGTTTCTGATAGTAAGCCTGAAAAATTAATCCGCTTACTTATTTTAAAAGAAACGATTATCAAGTTTTAAAAAAAATTAATTAAAATTTAAAAATTATGAAAAAGTTATTTTTAGGTGCAGCAATCGCAATGAGTTCATTAACATTCGCACAACAATTTGGTATTAAAGGAGGTATGAACGTAGCTTCAATTTCCAAGGATGGTACCTTGAGTGATACCTCTTCTAAAATTGGTTTTAATGCAGGTGTATTCATGAATGCTCCGCTTGCAGAAAACTTCAGCATTCAGCCAGAAGTTCTGTACAATGATCTTGGCTCAAAAATTACTTACGGACAAAATGACAATAACTCCTACAGTACTAATTTGGGTTATATCTCTGTACCGGTAATGTTCCAGTATAATGCAACTCCAGAGTTTTATTTAGAAGCAGGTCCACAGTTTAGCTTTTTGGTAAATGCTAATAATAAACTGAAGGATGGTAATAATAATATCTTGGTGAATGACTGGACAAAGTTAGCTAAAGACAATCTGAACACCTTTGATTTTGGTCTTGGATTAGGAGCTGGTTACTATTTCACTCCTCAGTTTGGTCTTACTGCTAGATATGTAGCGGGTATGACTAAAATCGGAAAGGATGATAATGTTTACGGACAACCTTACAAAGACTCTAAGAACAATGTTTTCCAAGTAGGTTTAGCTTATAAATTTGCAAAATAATTGCTGAAAAAACACAACACTCATATTACACTTAAAATTACAAAGGTTGGGAAATTTCCCAACCTTTTTTTATTTATTCATCAGTATAATCAGGGTTTGGCCCCGCCGGAACCGGATATTCTTCAGTAAAACAACCGAAACAATGGTTGGAACTTCCTAGGATAACTTTCAGATTATCCATACTCAAAAACTCCAAGGAATCTACCCCCAAGTAATCACGCAATTCCTCTACCGACATATTGGCGGAAATTAAATCGTCTTTCGAAGGCGTATCGATCCCCAGATAACATGGCGCAATAATCGGCGGAGAAACGCTTCGGAAATGAATTTCCTTTACTCCCGCATCTTTCAAAATTTTCACCAAACGCTTCGAAGTAGTTCCCCGAACAATCGAATCATCAATGATTACCACCCTTTTTCCTTTGATTTCTGAAAGAATTGGGTTGAGTTTTAAGTTCACAATTCTTTCCCGCATTTCCTGGGTTGGAACGATGAAACTTCTTCCGATATACCGATTTTTAATCAAAACCGGACGAAAAGGAATACCCGAAGCAATAGAAAAACCAATCGCCGCCGGAACTCCTGAATCGGGAACACCGATCACAATATCAGCTTCTACAGGAGCTTGTTCCCAAATTTTCATCCCAGATTTTTCGCGGATCTCGTGAACATTGATGTTTTCCAGGACAGAATCGGGTCTAGCAAAATAAATATATTCGAAAGCACAGATTTTGTTTTCGCAATTTTCTTTAACCAAGAAAGATTTTAAACCTTTTTCATTTTCGCTGGTATAAACGATTTCTCCCGGCAAAATATCTCGAACATATTGCGCACCAACAGCGTCTAAAGCGACAGATTCCGATGCTGCAACGAAGGTTTTCTCGTCAATCGCTCCCAAAATCAGAGGACGAATCCCGTGAAAATCTCGGAAAGCAAAAAATTTATTTCGCGTCATTCCCACCACTGAATAAGCACCTTCAATTTTTTCCATCGTCGCTTTGATGGCTCCTCGCAACCCGAGATCCAAGTTTTTCTGAATGAGTCTTAAAATTACCTCAGAATCGGAAGTTGCCTTGAAAACAACTCCTTCTGCTTCAAGTTCTTTTTTGAGTACCTCAGCGTTGGTCAAATTACCATTATGAGCAATCGAAAGGATAATTTGGTCGTATTCGTTTTTCGCGAAGAAAGGTTGAAAATTATACTTTTTTTTGTCGCCCGCGGTAGTATATCTGGTATGTCCAATCGCGGAATTTCCCATGAAATTTTCGGGTTCGCGGATGTTTTTGTAAACATCGAGCACGAGACCTTCATCTTTCACATTGACTATTTTTCCGTTTTTCATCACCGAAATTCCGCAAGCTTCCTGACCGCGATGTTGCAATGCAAAAAGCCCAAACTGCGAAAGCGAAAAGGTATCTAAATCGGTGTCGGAATACAACCCGAAGATTCCGCATTCTTCAGAGGGTGCATCAAAAGGGTCTTCTGATTTCAGCAAATTTCTTCCGTAGGTTCTTTCTTTGAACTGGTTTAAATAATTTACTTTATGTTGTTGTAAATCTTTCATTTTTTACTTGTCTCCAAAAAAATTATTTGTTCAGTACCTTTTTCAATCGTTCGTAGATTTCAACGTAAGCTTCTGTCACCTCGCCCAAATCTCTTCTGAAACGGTCTTTATCCAATTTTTTCATGGTATCTTTATCCCAAAGTCTGCAAGTATCTGGTGAAATTTCGTCGGCAAGAACAATTTTTCCGTCTGCAGTTTTTCCCAATTCGATTTTAAAATCGACCAGGATAATATTCATTTTATCGAAAAGATCGATCAAAATTTCGTTGATATCTGAAGTAAGTTCATACATTTCATCAAGTTCTTCATAGGTAGCTGCACCTAAAAAAACTGCGTGATGATCATTGATAAGCGGATCTCCCAACTCATCTTTTTTATAGCAAATATCGAAAATAGTCACTGGCGATTTGATACCTTCTTCCACCCCTAATCTTTGCGCCATACTTCCGGCAGAATAGTTTCGAACCACCATTTCTAAAGGAATTATGTTTACTTTTTTTACCAATTGCTCTCTTTCATCGATTTTTTTGATGAAATGAGTCGGAATTCCTTTCTCATTCAAATATTCGAAAATCAAGGTGGTGATGGCGTTATTCATCTCACCTTTCAAATCTACACTTCCTCTTTTTTGCGCGTTAAAGGCGGTTGCATCATCCTTGAAACGTACAATCACTACATTCGGCTGATCGGTTTCGAAAACTTGTTTTGCTTTTCCTTCATAAAGCATTGCTCCTTTTGTCATTTTTACTTTTTATTTGATTATTTCAACTATTTTTAATTTAAATTTTAACTAAGATCCCTGTCAAAACAGCGATTCCGAAACTCAATAAAGTTCCTATCAATACATATTCGGTCAGTTTTCTTTGTTTTGCTTCTGCCAAATCACTAAATCTGAAAACCGATTTTGCGGCAATCATAAAACCTACGCCTTCCCAATGGTCGACAAGGATGAATACAAAAACCAAAAGTCTTTCGAGAATTCCTATGTATTTCCCCGCATTAACAAGGGATTCCGTTTGTAATTTGCTGTGTTCTATGGTAACGGGAGTCCAAATCGAGATTAATGTTTTGATAAAAATAGAAGATGGAACCGTTAAAAAAACCACGGCCGTGATGAGTTTTAAAGATTCAGAATTAAAGAAATCATCCAACCGGAAATATGGAAAATGCAACATCGACAGCGCGACGATAACTAAAACATGAAGCAATTGATCCACAAAAAACCAGGTTCGTTTAGTTTTTGCATTTTGAAAATTCAGCTTTGCCCAATCGATCAAAAAATGCGAAACCCCGATGATTACAGCGATCCACCAAAGTTCAATATTCCATAAAAAAATAAAAGCCAAAACCGCGTGAAGCAAAATATGCAAATACAAATAAACGCTTCCCGCTTTTTTCCGCTCTTTATCAGCAACCCACGAATTGGGCTGTAGAAGAAAATCTCCTAACAAATGTGCCAATATGAGAGGTATAAAAATCATTAGAGTTCTGCTATTTTTTTTCTGAAAAATAAATCGGTTTCCTGAATCAAATCGAAATTAGATCGCTTAATTCGCTGACTTACTGATGATTGAGTAATATTAAGTTCTTTTGCTAATTCTTCTTGCGTAAGTTCCGGATTGATCAGCAAGCGGTGAATTATTTCCGCAGTGGCGACTGACCAACTGTCAAAATCGATCGAAGCCCATTTAAAAAGAATATTCAAATCGCGGTTCACTTTATCATTTTCGGTTTTTATCGCCAAGGTTCGTCCTTCGATTTTTATATCATTCAAAAGTCGCCCGGAATTTACGTAAGCAGAGCCGTTCGATTCGGTAATTTTTTCAGACAGAAAAACTTCATTTCCGATGCCGATTGCCAATCTTACATCCAGATTCTCAAAAGTTTTGATGAGTGATTTTATCATCAATGATTTTGCAAAAACTTCATCCACACTGCATTTTAACTGAAATTCGTCGCCACGATAAACTTCCCAGTTTTCGGGAGTTGCAGACCAACTTCCTAATAAATTTTTCAACTTAGGAAGCCACACTTCGGAATCGGTATTTTGAGAATTGATAATATCTCCGGTAACAATAGCAATCATTTCACAAATATAAGCAATTACCCTTATAAAACATAAATATAAGCTAAATCGCTAATAAATTTATTTTATAAGGAAATTTACTTATAATTTATTTTTAAATTTTAAAATCCTCATAAATCAAAAAACACTAATTACTTGAAGTATTCCACACCATTTTTGAAAATATTATGATAATTGGCTGTCGGAATATTCTTCAACAAACCTTCCGAAAATCTTTCCGGATGACCCATTCTACCAAAAATTTTCCCGGATTTACTTGCAATACCTTCAATTCCGAATAAAGAATTATTTGGATTAAAAGGCATTCCGTGTGCAATTTTACCTTCAAAATCAATGTATTGCGTCGCGATTTGTCCGTTTTCATACAATTCTTTAATCACTTCTTCAGAGGCCATAAATCTTCCTTCCCCGTGAGAAATCGGAATGGTAAAAACCTGATCTTTCATCCCTTTTAACCAAGGCGAATGATCGTTGACTACTTTTACATCAACCATTTGAGAAATATGTCTTCCAATCGCATTGTGCGCCAAAGTAGGTGAATTTTCATCCAAATCGATAATCTCACCATAAGGCAAAAGCCCGGATTTTACCAACGCCTGAAACCCGTTGCAAATCCCGAGAATCATACCATCGCGGTTCAATAATTCGTGAACAGCATTTTTCATTTTCTCGTTTTTCAAAACATTCACAATGAATTTTGCAGAACCATCCGGCTCATCACCTGCAGAGAAACCTCCAGAAAACACCAAAATTTGAGACTGATTGATTTGCGAAATCCACGCATCCAAACTTTCGTTAAGAAGCTGATGATTCAAATTGATCAGCGGCAAACTGGCAACTTCGGCACCTTCTTTTCGGAAGGCATTTTGAGTTTCATATTCACAATTGGTTCCCGGAAAAATAGGTGCAAAAACACGAGGTTTTGCAATTCCGTGTTTTCGAATTATTATGGTTTCTGCTTTTGTAGCATTGAATTTTTCATCGAGTTCTACCACAATTTTTTCCTTTTCAACCGTAGGAAACAGCTCTTCAAAAGTTCCTTTGTAAGCCTCAAATAAACTTGAGATAGAAATTTTTAAATCATTAATCATTAAAACTTTATCAGCTTTAACCTCACCAATAAATTGAAACAAATCATTTTTCAAATCTGAGGTAGATTCAATAATTAAACTTCCAATATTTTTATTTAAAAGTAAATCTTCTTGCAAAGAAATTTCCGCTCCTAACTGATTACCGAAACTCATTTTTGCCAATGACACCGCTACTCCGCCATCTTTCACGGTTTTCACAGAAACAATATTTCCTGACTGAATATTTTCATGAATATCATTGAAAACTTTCTTCAAATTTTCATAATTCGGCAAGCCATTTTCCTGAGGAACATGTTGGAAAAAATACAATTTGTTTCCCGCTTTTTTCAGTTCCGGAGAAATGATATTTTTCTTTTCGCCATTTGCACAAGCAAAAGAAATCAGCGTTGGCGGTACATTGATATCCTGGAAACTTCCACTCATCGAATCTTTTCCGCCAATTGCAGCGAGTTCCAAATTCATTTGTGCATCGTAAGCACCCAGAAGCGAGGCTAAAGGCTTGCCCCATTTTTCAGGTTGATTTCCCAATTTTTCGAAATATTCTTGGAAACTCAAACGGATATTTTGATATTTTCCTCCCATTGCCACGATTTTGGCAACGCTCTCTACGACCGCATTTGCAGCTCCAATCATCGAGTTTTGCGAAGAAATTTCCGCATCAAAACCCCAACTTGCCAAAGAAACAGTTTCAATATTTTCCGCGTCTAAAACCGGAAGCGTCTGTACACTTCCTTCCATTTCCGTTTCCTGAAATCTTCCGCCAAATGGCATCGCAACGGAAGTTCCGCCAACGGATGCGTCAAACATTTCTGCCAAACCTTTTTGCGAAGCACTATTTTTCCTAGAAATTTCCTTCAAAAAGTTTACTTCATTGAATTCAATATTCTGATTTTTAATCTTTTGCAAATGTGAAATTTCTGCACGTTGAGATTTTGCACAACCGTTGGTATCTAAAAATTCGCGGCTTAAATCCACAATTTTATTGCCTTGCCAAAACATCTGCATTCTTCCGGAATCGGTAACTTTCGCCACTTCTACAGCTTTGATATTTTCCTTTTCACAGAATTTGATGAATTTTTCTTTGTCCTTAGCTTCAATTACGACTGCCATTCTTTCCTGAGATTCAGAAATAGCGAGTTCAGTTCCGTTGAGACCTTCATATTTCAAAGGCAAAATATCAAGATTGATTTCCAACGAATCAGCAATTTCCCCGATCGCAACAGAAACACCACCTGCACCGAAATCGTTGGATTTTTTAATTAAAGTAGTAACGTCAGGATTTCTGAATAAACGCTGAATTTTACGTTCTTCCACCGCGTTCCCCTTCTGAACTTCCGTGGAAAGTGTATGGATAGAGGTTTCATCTTGCTCTTTTGAACTTCCAGTTGCACCTCCAACTCCGTCTCTTCCGGTTGCTCCGCCGAGTAAAATCACCAAATCTCCAGGTTGTGGTTTCTCCCGTCGGACCCAATCTTTTTTTACAGCTCCCACTACAAAACCCACTTCCATTCTTTTTGCTTTGTAGCCATCATGGTAAATCTCATTCACCAAAGTAGTCGCTAAACCAATTTGGTTTCCATAGGATGAATAACCATTTGCAGCTTGTTTAGAGATAGTTCTTTGCGGAAGTTTTCCGGCTAAAGTTTCGGAAATAGGTTCTAAAACATCAGCAGCTCCGGAAAGTCGCATCGCCTGATAAACAAACGCTCTACCCGACAATGGATCACGAATTGCGCCACCTAAACACGTAGAAGCACCACCAAAAGGTTCTATTTCTGTAGGGTGATTGTGGGTTTCATTTTTAAATAAAAGATACCAAGGTTCCTTTTTACCATCAAATTCAGCTTCAATTTCTATGGTACATGCATTGATTTCATCGGAGACAACGAGGTTTTCAAGCTTTCCGGTTTTGTGGAAATATCTCGCACAAACCGTCGCCAAATCCATCAAAGAAATCGGTTTTGCTTCTCTTCCGAGAAATTTTCTTTTCTCTAAATAATCATTAAAAATACGTTCTAAAGTATCTTTAAACGAATCATTAAACTGAATATCAGTTAATGCTGTTTCGAAAGTGGTATGTCGGCAATGGTCGCTCCAGTAAGTGTCGAGAACTTTAAGTTCGGTTTCTGTAGGATTTCGCTTTTCAGATTTGAAGTAATTTTGAATAAACTCCAAATCATCAAATCCCAAAGCAAAACCATGTTGATGATAAAAATTCTTAAGTTCGTCTGTAGAAAAATCAATAAAACCCTCATGAATAATAACCGGATCTGGAGTTTCTTCAGCCGGAATTTCAAGTTTGGACAAATCTTTTTCCTGACTTTCGACTTTATTAATTAAATGATTTTTAATTTTTTCAACTTCATTTTCAGTAATGCCAAAAAGTTCGATCAGTTTTCCACTTCTCACTTTTGAATTTTCATTTTCTGTGAGCAAAGCGATACATTGTTGGGCAGAATCTGCTCTTTGATCATATTGACCAGGTAAAAATTCGGTGGCAAAATGAAGGTCTTTAGCAGGATTTTCGGTGTGAAGAATATCAACCACAGGATCTACAAAAGTATTGAAAATCACTTTGTTAAGTTCATTTTCTTCAATCCCGAACAGATCATAAATATTATAAACTTTCACATCCTGAATATGAGGAACGATGGTTTTTATTTCACTAAAAATTTTTGGACTTTCTACATCGAAAATTCCACGTTTTTCTACAAAAATTCTTTTCTTATCAGACATTCTATGTCAATTTTAAAGGGAGTAATTCATTAAAAAATGCAGACAAAATTGCCTGCATCACTTTATACTTTAAGGTCAGCTTCTAAGCCGATTAAGTCGGAATATTTATCAAGAATTGGCTGTGCTTCGTTCTGGACAAATTCTTCAGTTTGAATCGGTGCGAATCCGATGAAGTTTTTAGGATCGAGCATTTCCATGAATTTGGCTTTATCCATTTTCAGGGAATCGTCGTTCAAAATCCTTTCAATCAGATCGTTTTCTTTGCCTTCCATTTTTACTTTCTTGGAAGCTTCCATCGAATGAACACGGATAGTTTCGTGGATTTCCTGACGGTCGCCACCTGCTTTTACTTCTTCCATGATGATGTATTCTGTCGCCATGAAAGGAAGTTCGTCCATGATATGTTTCTTGATTCGGTTTTCGTAAACCACAATTCCGTTCATGATGTTGTTCCAAATCAACAAAATAGCATCCACAGCAAGGAAAGATTGCGGAATTGCGAGTCTTTTGTTCGCTGAATCATCCAAAGTTCTTTCAAACCATTGCGTTGCTGCCACCATTGCGGAACTTGAGGAAAGCGACATCACGAATTTCGCTAATGAGCCGATTCTTTCGGAACGCATCGGATTTCTTTTGTACGCCATCGCCGAGGAACCGATTTGGTTTTTCTCGAAAGGTTCTTCAATTTCCTTTAAATTCTGCAATAGTCGTAAATCATTAGTGAATTTATGAGCAGATTGAGCGATATTCGACAATAAAGCCAAAACTTTCGCATCGATTTTTCGATCGTAGGTTTGCCCGGAAACTCCGAAAACTTTATCAAATCCAAAACGTTTTGAAAGTTCGGTATCCAAATGTTTTACTTTAGAATAATCGCCGTTGAAAAGCTCTAAAAAACTAGCTGCAGTTCCGGTAGTTCCTTTCACACCGCGGAATCTTAAAGTTTCAAGAAAAAATTCGAGTTCTTCAAAATCCAAAATCAAAGATTGCAACCAAAGTGTAGCACGTTTCCCAACGGTCGTCAATTGCGCCGGTTGATAGTGCGTAAACCCTAAAGTCGGCAAATCCTTATATTTCAAAGCGAAATCCGACAAGTTTTTAATGACATTCACCAATTGCTTTCTCAAAATCAGCAATCCGTCGCGCATTTGAATTAAATCGGTATTATCACCTACAAATGCGGACGTCGCACCCAAATGGATGATTCCTTTCGCGGAAGGAGCGGCATCGCCATACGTGTGAACATGCGCCATCACATCGTGACGGAATTTTTTTTCGTATTCTGCAGCTTTCACATAATCGATGTCATCTGCATTATTTTTGAGTTCTGAAATTTGTTCATCGGAAATATCCAAACCAAGATCTTTTTGGATTTCGGCAAGAGCAATCCACAATTTTCGCCAGTTTCTGAACTTGTTGTTCGGCGAAAAATTATAGAGCATTTCCTCACTTGAATAGCGTTCTTCAAGAGGGTTTTTGTAGGAATTCATTCTTTCTTTTTACTTTTTTAGATGCACAAATTTAAGAAAATTATAAGAATCTGAGGACTTGCATTTGTATTTTTTAATGATAAAATGAACAAATCATTTAGATAATTTTCTTCCTTTGAAATCCTTCATGGTATCGTAAACTCCGAAAACATTTTTCATCATCCAATCAAATATCGGCAACGGCAAAATTCCTTGAGAAAGTCGAATAAACCAATACGGAAGAGGCATTGCAAGCATTTTTGTTTTGTTTTCAATGGCTTTAATGATTTTTTCAGCGGTGGATTCAGGTTCCAAAATGGGCAATAATTTAGATTTCACCCCATCAAACATTCCTGTATTGATGTAGAAAGGCATTATGGTAGTAAAAGAAATATTTTTACCAAGTTGTTCCATTTCCAGCCGAACACTGTCACTCCAACCAACTACCGCCCATTTTGACGCGGCGTAAACAGACATTTTGGGGTTGGAAATCAATCCCGCAGATGAAGCAATATTACAGATCGCTCCTGAATTATCCGCCATCATTCCCGGCAGAAATTCCAGTGCAATATGCATAAATGCGTTAGAATTAATGACCATGCTTTTCTGAATCTGGTCGTGCGTATGCTCATGAAAATATTTTCCGACAACAATTCCAGCATTATTAATTAAGATATCAATTTTACCGACTTCGGTACGCACTCGCTGCGCAGCAATTTTAATTTCATCCAAATTCGAAACATTCACATTATAGGTGAAAATTTCATGGCCAAATTTTGCAAACTCTTGCTTAGTTTTCACCAAAGCTTCTTCATTAATATCCCAAATTACCAGTTTTTCGACGCCTCTTTCCAGAGATTTTCTTGCCATGATTTTACCAATTCCGGAACATCCGCCGGTAATAAGAATTTTTTTATTTCTGAAATCCATTTTGTCTTTATCTGTTTAATTTGGAGTAAATTTGTTTGAATTATAAAATAAATGTAATGAATTTTGAAAAGATATTAGCAGATCAGCGTACCTTTTTTAACAGCCAGAAAACCAAAAGCATCAAGTTCAGAAAAATGTATCTGGAAAAACTGCGAGATTTGATCATCAAAAATAAAGAACTGCTTTATGCCGCCATTTACAAAGATTTCGGAAAATCTAGATTTGATACTTATACTACGGAAATTTCTTTCATTTTAAAAGACATCGATTTTTACCTGAAAAACCTCAATTCGCTATCAAAACCCAAAAAAGTAAAAACCAACCTTGCGAATCAACTTGGAACGAGTAAAATCCACAGCGAACCACTCGGTTGTACCCTTGTGATCGGTGCATGGAATTACCCTTACCAACTTTCGCTTTCGCCCATGATTGCTGCGTTGGCAGCCGGAAATACGTGTATCGTAAAACCCAGCGAAGTGGCAGAACACACCATGAAAGCCATGGCAAAAATAATCAACGAAAATTTCCCAAAAGAATATCTGTTTGTGCTTGAAGGTGGTGTGGAAGAAATCACAGAAATTTTAAAACTCAAATTCGACAAAATATTTTTTACCGGAAGCACGAAGGTTGGGCAAATCGTATATGAAGCTGCTGCGAAAAATTTAACACCGGTAACTTTGGAATTGGGTGGAAAAAGTCCAGCTATTGTAACTGCGAATGCTGATTTTGAGGTCGCAGCAAAAAGAATTGTTTGGGGAAAATTCCTCAACGCCGGACAAACTTGTGTGGCTCCGGATTATATTTTGGTGGATGAGAAAGTGAAAGACAGTTTTCTGGACACCTTAAAATCTTATATTCAAAAATTCAATTACCAACCGGATTCGGAACATTATACAAAAATAATCAACCGAAGAAATTTCGACAGATTGGTAAATTATATCGAAAAAGATAAGATCTATTTCGGTGGAAACCACGATTCTCAAAAACTTCACATCGAACCTACGATTATGCACGAAATCAGCTGGGAGGACGCTGTAATGCAGGAAGAAATTTTTGGTCCGATTTTGCCGGTTCTCACTTTTAAAAATTTTAATGAAGCTTTGCTTAAAATCTCAAAAAAAGAAAAACCTTTGGCGGCTTATCTTTTCACCAATAATTCAGAAGAAAAAGAAAGTTTCACTTCGAAAATTTCCTTTGGTGGCGGCTGTATTAACGATGTGGTGATGCATTTGAGCAATGAAAATTTACCATTCGGAGGCGTTGGAAATTCGGGAATTGGAAATTACCACGGAAAATTTGGCTTTGAAACTTTTTCCCATCAAAAAGCCGTTCTCGAGCGTGTAAATTGGGGCGAGCCCGATTTGAAATACCCGCCTTACACGGAGAAGAAAATGAATTGGATTAAAAAATTGCTATAAAAAAAAATTCCGGAAATTTCCGGAACTTTTTTGATTTATGATTTTGGAGCCCACTTCTCGAAAAACGCTTTCACTTTTTCTTTGCTATACCCTTTCCCCTCTTCCAGAACTGCGCTGTCCTGGGTATGAATCATCTTTCCATTTTGGTCCAAAACGACAAAAACCGGGTATCCGAATTTCGCTCCCGGATTATCATATTTCGCAAAAACTTTCTCGTTTTTGTTCTCCGGCGAATAATTCAAATGGTAATAAAGGTAATTTGCATCCACAATTTCTTTCAGTTCCGGAGTTGTTTGCACGAAATTATTGAACCTTAAACACCAAATACACCAGTTTCCTCCGGCTTGTAAAATGATATTTTTATTTTCAGTTTTTGCTTTTTTTACCAATTCAGCAATTTTAGCTTCAGCATTTTCTGTTGCGTCATACGGCTTCGGAAGTTTTGCTTTCTCTTCGGCTGCTCTTTTTTTATTGGCCGCTAGTATCGCTGCGCTATCTTCTTTTGCTGCACCTTCAGCTATCGCTACCGATTTTTCGGTTTTAATTTCTGTGGTTTGTGCAAAGGTTGCACCTCCAAAACAAAGTGCCGAAAACATCATCAATTTTATTCTATTATTTCTCATTGACTTTTCAATTAAATTAATGCCACAAAATAACAAAAATTACGCCAACAATAAACTTTATAATTGCTAAATTTGCAAACCATTTATGAATTTTTTATTTAAAATAATTATCCTTTTTTCAAAATTACCATTAAAGGTTTTGTATGGGCTGTCCGATTTTATTTTCGTGATACTTTACTTTGTGGTAGGTTATCGGAAAGATGTGGTTTTGCAAAATCTGAAAAATTCTTTTCCTGCAAAAAGCGACTCGGAACTGAAAATTATTAGAAAGAAGTTTTATCATAATTTCTGCGATTATCTTGTAGAAACTTTGAAATCTTTCACCATTCCTTCCCATGAATTGCGGGTTCGCGTGCAACACCTAAATCAAGATGTATTTCATGAGGCCAAAAAAGAAAACAAAAATATCATTCTTCTAGCAGGGCATATTTTCAATTGGGAATGGTTTAACGCATTGGCAACAATTATTCCTCAGGAAAAAAGCTTTCCGGTTTACCGAAAAGTTCAGAGCAGTTTTTGGGAACAAAAAGTGAAAGCAATTCGTAACAGGTTTGGTAATCACGCTTTAGAAGCCAAAGAAGTCATTCGTCATATTTTCAAAAATACCAATGATGGAAATTCGGTGTACATGTTTGTTGCAGATCAAACTCCGCATTCCTCTGAAGTTACATACGGACTGGAATTCCTGCACCAGAAAACACCAGCATTCGTAGGCTACGACAAGCTTTCCACTAGAATGGATTTGGTATTTGTATATTGCGAAATGAAAAAGGTAAAACGCGGGTATTACCAAATAAATTATCACCGGATTTACCCCGATGGTGAAAAATTTCAGGAATATGAGGTGGTAAGAAAATTCCATAAAATGCTTGAAACTACGATTAATAAAAGACCCGATAATTATCTTTGGTCGCACAGAAGGTGGAAATATCAGGATTCAATAAAAGTAATGGAAACCCGAATTTAATTCTCATTGATTTGAAAGTAGTCATAGCAATTCTCAATTGGAACGGAAAAAATTGGTTAGAAAAGTTTCTTCCCAATGTGATTTCACATTCCCAAAACACCGATATTTACGTCATCGACAACGCATCTACCGACGATTCCGTAAATTTTTTACGATCTCATTTTCCCGAAGTTAAAATTGTACAAAACCCTTCCAATACAGGATTTGCAGGCGGTTATAATGAAGGATTAAAAAAAATCGATGCAGATATTTATTGCCTTCTGAATTCCGATGTTGAAGTAACTGAAAATTGGTTAAATCCCGTTCTTGAATTATTCGAAAAAAATCAAAACATTGCGGCCATTCAACCAAAAATATTGGCTTATCATCGAAAGAATTTCTTTGAATTTGCAGGTGCTGGTGGAGGATTGATCGATAACCTTGGTTACCCTTATTGCCGCGGAAGAATTTTTGACGAAATTGAAGAAGACAAAGGTCAGTACGATGATGAAACCGAGATTTTTTGGGCTTCAGGTTGCTGTATGTTTATTCGTTCGGAAGATTTTTGGGCAGAAAACGGTTTTGATGAAAGATTTTTCGCTCATCAGGAAGAAATCGACTTATGTTGGCGTTTAAAGAACTCAGGAAAAAAGATTTTTTATACAGGAAAATCCACTGTCTATCACGTCGGAGGAGGAACTTTAAACAAAGAAAATCCACAGAAAACTTATCTCAACATCCGAAATAATCTTTCAATGCTGTTGAAAAACTTGCCATTTCCCAAACTGATTTGGTTGATATTTTTCAGATTATGTTTGGACGGAATTGCCGGTTTGTATTTTGGTTACAAAAACGGCCCGGCTCATCTTTGGGCGGTGATTAGAGCACATTACGGTTTTTATTGTCAACTTCCCGGGACCATAAAGCGAAGAAAAAAATTTCAGATCGATCATTATTACCAATCAAAATGGTTGATTTTCAAACATTTTATTTAAATATTTAAAACCAAAAAGATGCTTGATTTTTGTGCCATTGATTTTGAAACCGCAACTCACGAGCGAAATTCCGCTTGTGAAATGGGGATTTGTGTGGTCGAAAATGGAGAAATTGTGAAAACCCAGACCTGGCTCATTAAACCACCAAGTTTTCCTTACTTTAATAGAAGAAACATTGAAGTTCACGGTATTCACCCCGAAGATGTGCAAGATGCTCCTACATTCGAGGATGTTTGGCATGAAGCCGAAGAATTGATGTACGGAAATCTGATGATTGCACACAATGCATCCTTTGATGCAGGTGTACTGAGAAGTTGTCTGGATTATCACGGATTTTTCAAACCGAAGATGGAGTATTTGTGTTCCATTCAAATTGCTAAAAAATCCTGGAAAAACTTACCTAGATATGGTTTGAAAAGTCTTGCAGAGCAGCATCAGTTAACCTTTAACCACCACCGCGCGGGAGATGATGCGGAAGTTTGTGCGAAAATTTCGCTTTTGGCATTTAATAATTTAATGATTACAAGAAACGATGAAGTGAAAGAGGTTTTAAAAAAGAATTTGAAAATTCTTTAAATTTAATCATTAGTTACTCAATACTTCCGCCATTAAATCAAATTTCGGAATATTGATTTCCAGATTTTCTTTCGTTAAAGGATTCATACAAAAATACTGTCCGGTCATATTTCCTACACCGGAGCGCAACACGACATTGGAGAAGTAGCTAAACTCCTCTCCAGGCAAAATTTCGGGTGTCAACCCAATTACTCCCTCTCCTGCAACTTCGGTAAAACCGAAACCTAAATCATAAATCAGCCATCTTCTTTTCAACAAAACAATAGGATTTTCGCTTAGATTTTCGATTTTAATATTGTAGCGGAAAACAAATCGGTTTTCGGACGGAAAACTATTTCTTGGATCGTACTCTGGTTTCACGGAAACCTTAATATCGAAAGTAGTCGTAGAAAACATAGGGTTGGAATTTTATTAAAATTAATAATACAAAAATCCCGCCTTTTTAGACGGGATATTATTGATCTTGAAAACTTTAAGATTAATTAAAGTTCCAAAGCTTTTCTCTCGTTGCCGTTCATGAGGAATTCTACCGGATTATCAATTGCTTCTTTTACTGCAACCAAGAAACCTACGGATTCTTTTCCGTCGATAATTCTGTGATCATAAGAAAGTGCAACATACATCATTGGGCGAATTACTACTTGTCCGTCAATTGCCATCGGTCTTTGCAGGATATTGTGCATTCCTAAAATTGCGGATTGTGGAGGGTTAATAATTGGAGTTGACATCATGGAACCGAAAGTTCCTCCGTTGGTTACGGTAAAAGTTCCTCCGGTCATTTCGTCTACCGTAATTTTTCCGCTTCTTACTTTTTCCGCAAGATCTTTAATATTTGCTTCTACTCCTCTGAAAGTCATGTTCTCAGCGTTTCTAAGAACAGGAACCATCAAACCTTTCGGTCCGGAAACAGCAACAGAAATATCACAGAAATCGTAGTTGATTTTGTAATCCCCATCAATTGAAGCGTTCACGTCTGGGTACATTTGCAATGCGCGGGTAACTGCTTTGGTAAAGAATGACATGAAACCTAGTCCAACGCCGTGTTTCGCAGCGAATTCCTCTTTATATTGTTTTCTAATTCTGAAGATTTCAGACATATCCACCTCGTTGAAAGTGGTTAGCATAGCGGTTTCGTTTTTCACAGATACCAATCTTGCAGCAATTTTTCTTCTTAGGACAGAAAGTTTAGTGGTATTAGAACCTCTGGATCCGCCAGTAGAAGAAGGAGTTCCCATTGCAGCAACTTGCGCAGTTTGGGCATCTTCTTTGGTTATTCTTCCATCTTTTCCAGTACCTGAAACTTGTGCAGCTGGTATTCCTTTTTCGTCAAGTATTTTTTTAGCAGCAGGTGAAGGAGTTCCTGTAGCGTAAGAAGTAGCAGCAGGTTGTTCTTCTTTTTTAGCTTCCTGAATGATTGCCGGTTTTTCAACAACTTTTTGTTCCGCTTGAGGAGCTTCAGCATTTTCCGCTTTCGGAGCAGCCTCACCAGCTGGTTTTGCAGCATCCATATCGATAAGACATACCACCTGACCAACTTGTACCACTTCGCCTTCTTCAGCTTTTAAAGTGATGATGCCACTTTGTTCAGCAGGTAATTCTAGTGTTGCTTTATCGGAATCTACTTCAGCAATCGGTTGATCTTTTTCTACATAATCGCCGTCTTTTACCAACCAAGATGCGATTTCAACTTCGGTGATGGATTCTCCCGGAGACGGGACTTTCATTTCTAATATTGACATCGTGAATATTTTTTTTTATTATTTAAAATTGAAATTATGCGGTAACCGGTCTTTTTGCAGGCGCATCTTCTCGGTCGAAAACTCTGTTTATTACGCTATTTTGATTTTTCTCAAACATTTTGTGACTTCCCGGAGCTGGTGATCCGCTCGCTACTGGCGCAATTACATCAATATCAGACTTTCTGAAATTACGTAAAATATAACTCCATGCGCCCATATTTTCCGGTTCTTCCTGTACCCAAAGCAATTGTTTTCTGTTGCTGTATTTGTTAAAAATTTCCTCTATCTTATCTTGCTGAAGTGGATACAATTGCTCAAATCTTACCAAAGCGATGTTTTCGCAACCTAATTCTTCTTTTTTGGCTAAAAGTTCGTAGTAAATTTTACCAGAACAGAGCACCAACTTTTCAATTTTTTCAGGGTTTGCAGCGACATCATCCAAAATTGGTTGGAAGCTTCCATTTGCAAAATCTTCAAGAGGTGAAATTACTTGCGGATGTCTTAGCAATGATTTTGGAGACATTACAATAAGAGGTTTTCTGAAATTCCATTTCATTTGTCTTCTCAGAAGATGGAAAAAGTTCGCAGGAGTAGTCGCATTGGCTACTGTCATATTTTCATTAGCGCAAAGCTCCAAGAATCTTTCGAGTCTTGCGGAAGAGTGTTCTGCACCTTGTCCTTCGAAACCGTGAGGAAGAAGCATTACCAATCCGTTTTGGATTTTCCATTTTTCTTCTGCAGCCGCTAAATATTGATCTACAATAACTTGCGCACCATTCACAAAATCACCAAACTGAGCTTCCCAAATCGTCAATGTATTCGGTGAAGCCATTGCATAACCATAATCGAACCCTAAAACTCCGTATTCGGAAAGATGAGAATTGTAAACATCAAAACGACTATCAGAAATATGTCTTAACGGAATGTATTCTTCCTCCGTATCTTCCGTTTTTATAACGGCATGGCGGTGAGAGAAAGTTCCTCTTTCCACATCTTCCCCGGAAATCCTCACATTATTGCCTTCTACCAATAAGGTTGCATAAGCCAACCATTCACCCAAAGCCCAATCCAAAGAATTGCCTTCGATCATTTTCAAACGGTTTTCGAAAAGTCGGGTAATCTTATTTATAAACTTTTTATCAGCCGGCAAAGTGCTCATTTCCACTGCCAGTTTTTTCAGTTTATCAAGATCAAATCCTGTATCTACCGTCTTTTGCATAGCTCCTCTTGGACAAAGTGGATATTGCTTCCAATCTTCCGCCATGAAGATGTCCATGGTATTTTTTTCAATTTCTTTGGAAGCATCGAAATCAGCATCTAGAAGAGTTTTGAATTCGGTTTCCATTTTCTTCAACACCTCATCGGAAACTATTCCTTCTTTGATAAGTTGTTCTTTGTAAATTTCTCTCGGGTTTTTATGTTTAGAGATGAGTTTATACAAATTCGGTTGAGTGAATCTGGGTTCATCACCTTCGTTGTGACCATATTTTCTGTAACCCAAAAGATCGATGTATACATCTTTACCAAATTCCGCACGGAAATCAGCAGCAAATCTTATTGCATGAACTACCGCTTCCACATCATCTGCATTCACATGCATCACAGGAGATTCGGTTACTTTTGCGATGTCAGTACAATAAGTTGAAGATCGTGCATCCAAATAATTGGTGGTAAACGAAACTTGGTTATTAACCACGATATGAACAGTTCCACCGGTTTTATAGCCTTCCAGAGTCATCATTTGTGCAATTTCATACACAATTCCCTGTCCGGCAATTGCTCCATCACCATGAATAACGATTGGCAAGACTTTTTTGTAATCTTTATACTTATTATCCACTTTCGCGCGACAAATTCCTTCCACCAAAGCACCAACCGTTTCCAGGTGAGACGGGTTTGGTGTTAAATTGATAGATACTTCTTCGCCGGAAGCAGTTTTTATTTTTTTAGATGAACCCAAGTGATACTTCACATCACCGGAGAATACATCTTCTTCAAATTCTTTCCCTTCAAATTCAGAGAAAATCTGTTTGTACGATTTCCCGAAAATATTGGTTAAAACATTCAATCGGCCTCTGTGAGCCATTCCAAGCACAACCTCATCAACACCCAATTGAGATGAACGGGTAATCAACTGGTCCAAAGCAGGAATCAAAGACTCACCGCCTTCAAGGGAAAATCTTTTTTGCCCAACAAATTTGGTATGAAGATAATTTTCAAAAGCAACTGCCTGATTAAGCTTTCCTAAGATTTCAGTTTTCTCGGCAGCATTCAGCTTTGGATGATTTTCGTTAACTTGAATCCATTCTCTGATGAATGTTTTCTCATTAACATTATTAATGTGCATGTACTCTACCCCGATAGACTCGCAATAAATTTTTTCTAAGTGATTGATAATTTCTTGCAATGTTGCCGCTGCAGGCATTCCGGTTTCGGTAGCAGAATTGAATTTTTTATTCAAATCTTCTTTAGAAAGCCCGAAATTTTCAATTGCCAAGGTAGGTTCGTGATGTCTTCTTTCCCTTACCGGATTGGTTTTGGTAAAGAGGTGACCTCTTTGTCTGTAAGCTTCAATAAGGTTAAGCACCTTGAACTCCTTTTGAATATCATCCGGAATTTGTCCGTTAGCTGCAGCATTATTTGCCAATTGCACTGCACACGGAGCAGAAGCTGCAAAGTTGTTATCTCCCGGAATTTCATCGCCATAGTTCTCCAGCGCAAAATCAAATCCCTGGAAAAATGCTTTCCAGGAAGGCTCTAAACTGTCGGGATATTTTAAATATTGTTGGTATAAGTCTTCTATTAACTGCGAATGCGCAGCATTCAGAAATGAAAATTTGTCCATTATTTACAGATTAACTGTTGGTTTTTATTTAAAAGACAAATTTAGCAAAAAAAAGTGAAGTACTAAAGCCGAAAACTCTTTAAAAATTAGTTAAATATTTATCGGAAAACCGGCAACGATAATTTCAGTAAAGTATTTGCCTCGGAAGTTGGCTCTTCTAAGAAAGTTTGCTGTAAATCTCCCGTTCTCATTGTATCGCGTTTTGCTTTCAAAAGCAGCTGTTGAATGGCCTTAACGCGTCCGGAATAGTTGCCTCGATAGTAAATCACATAATTTCGGGAAGCATTGACAGTTCTGAAACTGAAATTATTATCGGAAACTGCGATTCTTTTCGAAAGCGGAATTCCGTAGTAATAAGAAACTTCCTTATCCTTGAAATTGTCTGCATCGGTGATGAGGACTGGTTCTCCGTATTCGTCATTTCTTTTTCCCAAATCCATTTTGATGTAATTCAGGGTTTTGTTGTGATTCATGACGATGTTTTTGAAGAGCGCGTCTTTGGTGTTTTTAGAATTTACATTTACGCCCAGAAGGAGCTGACCTTCCTGTTCTTCTACCATCAAACTATCAAACTTCAAATTCTCCAATAACTGCTCTTTCTGCACTTTATTTCCAAGAACCTCCATGAGATTTTTCATGCTTAAATCAATCTTCTCGGCAACCAAATCTTCGGTTATTAAGTTTAAAGATCGCTTCAGGAAAGGTTGTTTCGGAGTATGAATAAACCATGTAATGGATGTTTTATCGTTTAGGGAACGAAACTTCACATCAATTAAGTATGGAGTATTTTTTTTGCCTTCAAAAAGCTGGTAACGAAGCGTTCGGTTCGGATTTTCGTAACGGATGAAGAGATCTCCGAATTGATCCGGATCTTTTTTGTCGTGATAACTCATTGAACTTCCCTGCCCTTCATACGGAGTGAAATAATCGAAGGTAAAATCCGGATCTTCGGAGAAAAAGGCATTCCAACGGGTGAAATTCTGCAAATTATTAAACTGCGGAAAAACCCGATCTACAGGATATGAAATTTCTTTTTGAATGGTAAAACTTTTTGCATCCTCCACAAAAGTCATCGCAATCGCATAAACCGCCACCGCAAAAAGTATCAATAAACTCCCTAATTTTAACCAACGCATGGGGCAAAAATACAAAAAACCACTGCAAAAAAAACACGACAATAAAAATATTGCCGTGCACTATGTTTTTGAATGAAATTCTATGGAATAATCGTACCGGGATGAATGACTGCATTTTTCTTCACCACCACAACTCCGTCTTTAATAGAATAATTTTCGAAATCGCCATCTTGAAGATGTTTTCCACCGATAATTCTTACATTATCACCGATGTAGCAGTTTTTATCGAGAATTGCTCGCTCGATGTAGCAATATTTCCCAACGCCAAGGTTAGGCGTTCCGCTTTGATCATTCGCCACGATATCTTTGGTGTCTTGGTAGTAATCCGCCCCCATCATGTAGGTATTCATCAACGTACTTCCTTTATCGATGCGGCTTCGGTTTCCTACAATAGAATTTTCTATTTTATCGGCCATCACGATACATCCGTCCCCGAAAATCGCTTTGCTCACATAAGAACCAAGGATTTTAGAAGGAGGCAACATTCTCGCTCTTGTGTAGATTGGAGCATTGCTAAAAAGATTAAAATGAGGAAAGTCTCTGGTCAAGTCAATATTGGCATCAAAGAAAGAATCAATGGTACCGATATCCGTCCAATAGCCGTCGTACTGAAAGCTGAGTGTTTTATAAGTTCCCAGGGCATTGGGAATTAATTCTCCTCCGAAATCATCGCCTGGCATGTTTTCAAACATTTTTTTAAGAACGTTCTTACTAAAAACATAAATTCCCATAGAAGCGAGGTATTCTTTCCCTTCAGATTTACTTTTTTCTGACACTTCCGATTTCCAATCTTCGAGGATATCATGAGATGGTTTCTCTACGAATGAGGTAATATTTCCCTGATCATCTGACTTCAAAATCCCGAATCCAGGCGCATCTTTGCAGTTAACCGGAATGGTTGCAATGGTGATATCCCCTTCATTTTTGCAATGGAAATCAATCATTTCGCGGAAATCCATTTGATAAAGCTGATCACCAGAAAGAATTAAAATATAATCATATTCATATTTTTCCAAATGCTTCATCGACTGTCGGACCGCATCTGCAGTACCTTGGTACCATTGGTCATTTTCCACATTTTGTTCGGCGGCGAGGATATCCACAAAGCCCTTGCTGAAAATATCAAAATGATAAGAATTTTTGATATGTGAATTAAGCGAAGCAGAATTGAATTGGGTTAGTACCAAAATCCTGTTATATCCCGAATTCAGGCAGTTGGAAATCGGAATATCCACCAACCTGTATTTTCCGGCGATAGGCACCGCGGGTTTCGAACGAGTATAAGTTAATGGAAACAGCCGGGTTCCCCTGCCACCACCTAGAACTATAGAGATCACACTGGGTTTCATTTTGGGTATTTTTTAATATTTTTAATGAGTTGGGTTTCATAACAATATTAGCATTTTTTATGCATCCCACAAAATATTATTTGATGATGATTGTTAGTTTAAAGAAATTTTAACAAACCCAGCAAAATCTTTAAATAGAAAAAGCAACCTTTCTCAAAAGCTGCTTGAAATTGACGAAACAATATATGACACGCTCTCTCACTTAACATCGAAGAAATGCTTATCAATATGCAGAGTCTTGAACTGTGTTTTTAGCAAAGCTCAGTATTTATTTTGGTTTATATCTCATTTTTAGTTATCCCATTATAAGTCCAATAGAAGTCCAATAGATTATCGGAGAAATAATAAATTTTTAATCCATCTATATTAAACTATCATCGTAACTGAGACAAAACCGGCAAGTAATAATATAGTTTTCGAGATGAATGATATCGATCAATGAAACTAGTGTTGCTGAATTTTTTCGGATTGCGTGCGAGATTCTGCTCCTGTTCGATATAAATATAAAACGAAAAAAGCTTTAAAACAAACGTTTTAAAGCTTTTATACTACTTTGATATTGCGGTTGCGATCCGGACGGGACTTAATTTATTTTCGTAAATGCCCTATCCATCATCTTTATGCTGCTTTGGCTTTTGACAGGTCACTAAATAGGTCACTGAAAATATACCAATAAGAGCGTCGTTTTCAATGGTTCAAATATATTGTTTTTTTGGTTATTTCCAAACAAACATTTTTATTTTTTGAACAAGTGATTGTATTACCTTCAAATCGTGGATCATAAAGTTTTTACTTCCTATCCCGTCTTAATAGCAAATAAAATTTATTAATATAAAAAAAATGCTATTTTTTATATTTTAATAGAAAATATTTGTAAATTTGAATAATATTTTACTTTTTAATGGAAAAAAATATGCAGTTGAGACTACAAGAACTTATTTTTTCTTCAAGTAATCCGGAAGTTAGCAGAGAAATTTCCAAAATGGAAAATAAGGGCATTATCAGAAAAATTGCCCCACGTATTTACACATCTAATCTTGAGGAGTCTGCTGCAAAAATTATTCAGAGAAATATTTTTCAAATTTTGGGAAACTTGTATCCCGGAGCAGTATTAAGCCATCGATCTGCTTTGGAATTTAAACCGACTGAAGATTCACAAATATTTCTAACTTATTCTTATTCAAAAAAAATTGAATTACCTGGTATTACTTTAAATTTTTTCAAGGGAGAACAGCCTGTTGAGGGAGATTCCAAATTTGTTGGTGAGCTCTATGTCGCAAGCCAGGGACGAGCATTTCTTGAGAATCTTCAATCTGCCAGAAAGACAGGAAGACTTCCCAAAAATCTCCCAGTTGAGGAATTAGAAAATAAACTGGAAAAGATTTTTTTAATCAAAGGCGAAAATGGCTTAAATGACTTTAGAGATAATGCAAGAGAAATATCAGTAAAAACAGGGATGCAAAGTGAGTATGCAAAGCTTAATAAAATTATTGGGGCATTATTAAAAACACGCCCTTCCAATCTTCTATCCTCTCCTATCGCAAAAGCAAGAGCCCTTGGTGAGCCTTATGATGAAGGAAGGTTGAAACTTTTTGAAAAGCTATTTATTCATCTTAAACAAGATATTTTTGAGAATATTGAAGATAAAAACCTTTCTCCTGAATCATTCAGAAATTTTGCTTTTTTTGAGGCTTACTTTTCAAATTACATTGAAGGAACGGTCTTTGAAATTGAGGAAGCAAAACAAATTGTTGACAGTCAAATACCCATCAAAAACCGTAGCGAAGATTCGCACGATATTATCGGAACCTATAAATTAGTGAGCAGCAAAAAAGAAATGTCGCTGATTCCGGCTAATGTTGATGAACTATTCGATATCCTCTCTTATCGCCACAAAGTTTTATTAGATGCCCGGCAATCTAAAAAACCAGGAGAATTTAAGGATAAAAATAATCGGGCTGGTGAAACACATTTTGTGGACTTCACAATGGTTAGAGGAACTCTCAAAAAAGGCTTTGAGTTTTATCAGGCTCTTACAGATGCCTTCTCCCGTGCTGCATTTATAATGTTCTTAATTAGCGAGGTTCACCCTTTTTTAGATGGGAATGGCAGAATTGCCAGAGTAATGATGAATGCCGAATTCGTCCATGCAGGTCAAAGTAGGATAATGATTCCTACTGTTTACCGAGAGGATTATTTGGGAGCTTTACGAAAACTTACAAGAAGCAGCGATCCATCTGTTTATATCAAAATGCTTCAAAGAGCCCAGAAATTTTCAAGTCAATTGGATGCTTCCGATTTTTTGAATTTAGAAACACAACTTGAGAAGACGAATGCTTTTAAGGAGTCTGATGAAGCGGTTTTGAAATTTTAGAAAAATCAAATTATAAGGCAAAATTCATATTAAAATTATAAATAAAAGGTGTACAGAGGATTCAATATTAATTATCTAAGAGAAAGTTTTGGAATTGGATATGAAACGAGAGGTCTTATAGATCAAGGTTATTTCAACTCCTCTTTTTTCAGATTCTTTTAAAAGTTTAAAAATCTTCTCTGAAATTTGTATATAAGGACTGATGATAACCAATTCTTTTCCAGCGGTCTCAATAAGTTTTGGGACCCACTCTAATAGTTTCTTTTTATTTAGAAATTCTGCCATCGATATGTGTTTATTGTATGGCTTGTTTTATTAAACTCATCACATACTTCAAATTTTGTGTATCATCTACAACAACTTCATAATCACCATTTCCCCAATGTCCAACGGATGAAACATCACGCGAAATTTTTTTCGGGTCATCCAATTGACCGCGCTTAAGATTAATCCAAAATTTTAAACTGTTTTTAAGAATACAAACATCGGCAAACATTTTTCCTTTCGAAATAAAGCCAATTTCTTGTTTTTTAGGCTTTATATCAAGGTCATTTCCTAAATTGAGAATTGCTGTTTTGAAAATTTCATAAAGTTCAATAGTATAATCGGGTTTACCTTGCAGATGATCATCTTCCGTATAAACTTTAGTTTGCTGAATGACCTTACTGATTTCTGAATTATCATTTTTCTGAACCTGTTTGATACTTGGAGCAGATTTTGATTTTTTCACAGGATTAATGACTAAAACATCATTTTCAAACTGCTTTATTTCCCATAATTCTATTGCCAAATCTTTGAAATTCGAGGATTGCTTCTGAAAATCATTAAAAGATGGAGAAACGAAAATAATTTTGCTTTGAGACCAATCAACATCAGAACGTTTTAAATTTTTCTTTTGTGTTTCATTGTATTCCACAATAAACTCCGCTTTGTATTCCAGCATTAGATTGAGGTATGAAACACCTTGGTCAACCACACTATAATTCTGATTCCTCTTATATTTGATGATCACGAATGAATTACTATCCTCATCAAAAGCCAAAGTATAAATCCTGTTACTTTTTATTGTGAATTCAGATTTCACAAAATGAAATCCTGTAATTGAAAAGATGTTCTTCTCAAATATTGCTTGGATTTCCTTTATATTACAAAATGACAACAGCAGAAAATTTGGCTCTAAATGCTCCAACGCAATATATAGTCTCTCCTTAAACCACCTATAATTTACTGATTATTAGTATTTTGGGTTTAAAATAGCTTGTTTTTTATTGCAAGAATTTGTATCTTAGAGCTTTAAAACCTTGCAAATATGTTGGGGAAAAATCCAGAAAAGAAGCCAGAATTATTCCGCCCAATGTTGGTGGATTTTATTGACCACGAGCATGAACTTGTTCTACTTTCAGAAAAAATAGATTGGAATTATTTTGAGAAAGAATTTTCGCCCTTGTATTCCAAAGTGGGCAATCCGAGCCATCCGATTCGGTTTATGGTGGGTTGTTTGCTACTGAAACATTTGTATAATTTGGGCGATGAGACGTTGGAAAAAGCCTGGATCATGAATCCTTATATGCAGTATTTTTGTGGCAGGGTTTTCTTTGAACACGAATTTCCTTGTGACCCGAGTAATTTTGTTCATTTCCGAAAAAGAATTGGCGAAAAAGGTATCGAAAAAATCTTTGCCTACAGCGTAAGAATGCACGATGCCAAGACGAACACCTCAAATTTTGTTTTGTCCGATACTACCGTTCAGGAGAATAATACCTCTTTTCCTACCGATGCAAAATTGTGCAAAAAAGTGAT
>NZ_JASZ02000007.1 GCF_000735695.2 Kaistella haifensis DSM 19056 | reverse complement strand
TCAGGACCCCTAAAGATCATTGACTTGGTGAGCCGTTACCTCACCAACTATCTAATCTTGCGCGTGCCCATCTCTATCCACCGGAGTTTTCAATAATAATTGATGCCAATCATTATATTATGGGGTATTAATCTTCCTTTCGAAAGGCTATCCCCCAGATAAAGGTAGGTTGCACACGTGTTACGCACCCGTGCGCCGCTCTCAAGTTTCCGAAGAAACTCTACCGCTCGGCTTGCATGTGTTAGGCCTCCCGCTAGCGTTCATCCTGAGCCAGGATCAAACTCTCCATTGTATGTTTGTCTGACTCACTCAAAAAAAAATTGACGCTTTAGTTTTTCCTTACTTTTTTGGTTGTTATTGTATTTTCAATGATCTCTCTTCTTCCGCTTTTATCTCAGTGAACTTGTTCTGTCGTTCAGTTCCCTGATTTGCGTGTGCAAAAGTATAAACTATTTTTTAATTGACCAAATATTTCTTGAATAATTTTTAAAACTTTTTTTCGTAAGCCTTATCAATCACCATTACTATCTAATTCAATCTAATCCCTACTTCGCTCCCCTTTAACAAATCTCTCTGTTTGGGTTTGCAAAGATACCAACTTTTTCTCCCTTTCCAAATTTTTTCTAACCTATTTTTCTAAATCATACTCAACTTGCTGAATATCTGAAGGAAAAAATTATTCTTACGGGGTTATGTTATTTGTTCAAGAATGAAAAACTGAATTATATTTATATTAATTCTGTCATCAATTCTAGAAAATATTACTTAAAAACAGCAGGTTGTCCAAGCACTATTAAAAAACATTGATAACGGGTTGAAATATGATATCGAAACTTTCTAAATTAATAATTAAACTAAAAAGTTAATTGATGATTAAATCAAATTGATTGGAATCAATACAAAATATTGGGTTGAAGGAATAAGCTGGAACTACGCAGATGAATGACGAAGTCAAATTTTACCACTACTCAACTTGAATTTTAATAATCTTTATAAAATAAAAAAAATATTAGATGTCAAATATTATTCATTTGATTGATTGTTCAATCTTGATTATTTGTTGCGCTTTCGTTTAAAAATAAGATGATCTAGAAGATTCTTTTATACTCTTCCATTAAAATGTTTAGAAAGCAAATTTCACGGATGACAATAGAGGTAAAAGCGATATAACGACTTAGTTTTTCTCAACAAGTGTCTAATTTCCAAGAGTAAATTTTAAATACTATATAGACGTATTTTCTACAAAAAAAGAATACACTGCACCTCCAATTTATTGTATTCGATTATTTTCTAATGCTATTAGTTTATAAATAAAAAAAGCTCAATCAAAAAAATGATTGAGCTTTAAAAAAAACTGGCGGCGACCTACTCTCCCGCTTTCGCAGTACCATCGGCGCTAGAGGGCTTAACTTCTGTGTTCGGAATGGGAACAGGTGAGCCCCTCTGCTAAAACCACCCTAAATATGTATTTAGATGGCAGATTTCAGATAAGAGATTTCAGACTTTATGGTCTGATTTCTGATGTCTTACATCTGATGTCTATTTATCGATAAAAACTTTCACAAAGAGTAAACCTTTGATGCACTTACGGTGCGCCTTATTAGGCTATAAATCTACGGGTAATTAGTACTACTCGGCTATGCTGTTACCAACTTTACACCTGTAGCCTATCAACGTTGTCATCTCCAACGACCCTTAAAAGATGTCTCATCTTGAGGCAGGTTTCGCACTTATATGCTTTCAGTGCTTATCCTTTCCAAACGTAGCTACTCAGCGGTGCACCTGGCGGTACAACTGATACACCAGAGGTTTGTTCAAATCGGTCCTCTCGTACTAGATTCAAGCCCTCTCAAACATCTAACGCCCGCAATAGATAGAGACCGAACTGTCTCACGACGTTCTGAACCCAGCTCGCGTGCCACTTTAATGGGCGAACAGCCCAACCCTTGGGACCTTCTCCAGCCCCAGGATGTGACGAGCCGACATCGAGGTGCCGAACCTCCCCGTCGATGTGAGCTCTTGGGGGAGACTAGCCTGTTATCCCCGGAGTACCTTTTATCCTATGAGCGATGGCCCTTCCATACGGAACCACCGGATCACTATGTCCTGCTTTCGCACCTGATCGACTTGTAGGTCTCACAGTCAAGCACCCTTATGCCATTACACTCTACGCACGGTTACCAAGCGTGCTGAGGGTACCTTTGAAAGCCTCCGTTACTCTTTTGGAGGCGACCACCCCAGTCAAACTACCCACCACGCAATGTCCTTGATCTCTCAAGTTAGGCTCCAAATAAACAAAGGGTGGTATTTCAACGTTGACTCCACAAACACTAGCGTGCCTGCTTCATAGTCTCCCACCTATCCTACACATTGTTTATTCAAAGTCAATACGAAGTTATAGTAAAGGTTCACAGGGTCTTTTCGTCCCATTGCGGGTAATCGGCATCTTCACCGATACTACAATTTCACAGAGCTCATGGTTGAGACAGTGCCCAGATCGTTACACCATTCGTGCAGGTCGGAACTTACCCGACAAGGAATTTCGCTACCTTAGGACCGTTATAGTTACGGCCGCCGTTTACTGGGGCTTCAGTCAATTGCTTCGCTTACGCTAACAACCTTCCTTAACCTTCCAGCACCGGGCAGGTGTCAGACCCTATACAGCATCTTTCGATTTAGCAGAGTCCTGTGTTTTTGATAAACAGTCGCCTGGGCCTCTTCACTGCGGCCAGCATTGCTGCTGGCGTCTCTTCTTCCGAAGTTACGAGACTATTTTGCCTAGTTCCTTAACCATGATTCACTCTAGCACCTTAGGATTCTCTCCTCGACTACCTGTGTCGGTTTTGGTACGGGTTGCTTCACTTCGGCTTTTCTTGGAATCTATTTCCCTGCAGCAGCTTCGCCCGAAGGCTAGGCCTTGACTATTCCGTCAGTCTCCAGCAAGTACGTAAATCCGTCCCCTTTTTAGTGTGAGCAAGTATGGGAATATTAACCCATTGTCCATCCACTTCCCCTTTCGGGTTCGCGTTAGGTCCCGACTAACCCTCAGCTGATTAGCATGGCTGAGGAAACCTTAGTCTTTCGGTGAGCGGGTTTCTCGCCCGCTTTATCGTTACTTATGCCTACATTTTCTTTTCTGTCCGCTCCACAATACCTCACGATACTGCTTCGGCGCAAACAGAATGCTCCCCTACCAGATATAACTCATAAGTTATAAATCCATAGCTTCGGTACTATACTTATGCCCGATTATTATCCATGCCGAACCGCTCGACTAGTGAGCTGTTACGCACTCTTTAAATGAATGGCTGCTTCCAAGCCAACATCCTAGCTGTCAATGCAGTTCAACCGCGTTATTTCAACTTAGTATAGATTTGGGGACCTTAGCTGTTGGTCCGGGTTCTTTCCCTCTCGGACATGGACCTTAGCACCCATGCCCTCACTGCCGACGAACATTTATTAGCATTCGGAGTTTGTCAGGAATTGGTAGGATTTGACTCCCCCGCATCCAATCAGTAGCTCTACCTCTAATAAACTTTACATCGACGCTGCACCTAAATGCATTTCGGGGAGTACGAGCTATCTCCCAGTTTGATTGGCCTTTCACCCCTACCCACAAGTCATCCGAAGACTTTTCAACGTCAACCGGTTCGGTCCTCCACTTTGTGTTACCAAAGCTTCAACCTGCCCATGGGTAGATCACAAGGTTTCGCGTCTAATCCTACTAACTATCCGCCCTATTCAGACTCGCTTTCGCTCCGCCTCCGCACCTGAAGTGCTTAAGCTCGCTAGTAAAATTAACTCGTAGGCTCATTATGCAAAAGGCACGCCGTCACAGAATAAATCTGCTCCGACCGCTTGTAGGCGTACGGTTTCAGGTTCTCTTTCACCCTTCTATTCGAAGTGCTTTTCACCTTTCCTTCACAGTACTTGTTCACTATCGGTCTTTCAGGAGTATTTAGCCTTGGAGGATGGTCCCCCCATATTCAGACAGGATTTCACGTGTCCCGCCCTACTCATTTATCACTTTAATATGCCTTTCATATACGGGGCTATCACCCTCTACGGCTGTTCTTTCCAGAACATTCTATTAAACATATAAAAGCTTTTGGGCTAATCCGCTTTCGCTCGCCACTACTTACGGAATCTCTTCGATTTCTTTTCCTCCGGGTACTTAGATGTTTCAGTTCTCCGGGTTTGCTCCTCTTGCGAGGTGACTGGTCTTCAACCAGCCGGGTTGCCCCATTCGGACATCTCGGGATCAATTCGTGTGTGCCGATCCCCCGAGCTTTTCGCAGCTTACCACGTCCTTCGTCGCCTCTGAAAGCCTAGGCATCCGCCATACGCCCTTAACGATTTCTTTCCTAATTGTTAAATTAGTTTAGTTTTAGTTCAGATAACACAACCGTGTTACCTTATTATTTGTAAACTCCGCACCCGTAAGTGCTCGGTTTTCTCTTTGTGATGTTCTTATCGTTAATGTCAATGATCTTATTTCTTATTAAGTCCCTGATGAACAGATATTGTTTTTGGCTCTATCCGTAACTTTTAAATCAAAATCTTAATACTGTGGAGAATAAGGGAGTCGAACCCTTGACCTCCTGCGTGCAAGGCAGGCGCTCTAGCCAGCTGAGCTAATTCCCCGCTAGTAGACTTCAGATGTCAGATTACAGACTTTAGACTTAATGTCTGATGTCTCATATCTGATGTCTTTCCATCTTTTCAATTAGTAGTCTCGGGCAGGCTCGAACTGCCGACCTCTACATTATCAGTGTAGCGCTCTAACCAGCTGAGCTACGAGACTGTCTTTTTAGACTATTAGATTCCAGATGCTAGATACAAGACTTATTCTGTCTTGATTCTTGGCTCCTGGCTCTTGTATCTCTTCCCTGTACTAATTTCTAGTGGGTGTATTTTTTTTAATACCAACCAAAGTAAAAAAACTAAAGCATCTTTTGAGTAAGTGCTTGTGATACTTTAAGTATCTTGTTTGTTTATCGTCTAAAGACGCTCTAAAATGAGATGTTCCAGCCGCACCTTCCGGTACGGCTACCTTGTTACGACTTAGCCCTAGTTACCTGTTTTACCCTAGGCAGCTCCTTTTACGGTCACCGACTTCAGGTACCCCAGACTTCCATGGCTTGACGGGCGGTGTGTACAAGGCCCGGGAACGTATTCACCGCGCCATGGCTGATGCGCGATTACTAGCGATTCCAGCTTCATAGAGTCGAGTTGCAGACTCCAATCCGAACTGAGACCGGCTTTCGAGATTTGCATCACATCGCTGTGTAGCTGCCCTCTGTACCGGCCATTGTATTACGTGTGTGGCCCAAGACGTAAGGGCCGTGATGATTTGACGTCATCCCCACCTTCCTCTCTACTTGCGTAGGCAGTCTCACTAGAGTCCTCAACTAAATGTTAGCAACTAGTGACAGGGGTTGCGCTCGTTGCAGGACTTAACCTAACACCTCACGGCACGAGCTGACGACAACCATGCAGCACCTTGGAAATTGCCCGAAGGAGGGTCTATTTCTAGACCTGTCAATTCCCATTTAAGTCTTGGTAAGGTTCCTCGCGTATCATCGAATTAAACCACATAATCCACCGCTTGTGCGGGCCCCCGTCAATTCCTTTGAGTTTCATCCTTGCGGACGTACTCCCCAGGTGGCTAACTTATCACTTTCGCTTGGTCTCTGAATCCGAAAATCCAAAAACGAGTTAGCATCGTTTACGGCGTGGACTACCAGGGTATCTAATCCTGTTCGCTCCCCACGCTTTCGTCCATCAGCGTCAGTTAAATCTTAGTGACCTGCCTTCGCAATTGGTGTTCTAAGTAATATCTATGCATTTCACCGCTACACTACTTATTCCAGCCACTTCAAATTTACTCAAGACCTGCAGTATCAATGGCAGTTTCATAGTTAAGCTATGAGATTTCACCACTGACTTACAAGTCCGCCTACGGACCCTTTAAACCCAATAAATCCGGATAACGCTTGCACCCTCCGTATTACCGCGGCTGCTGGCACGGAGTTAGCCGGTGCTTATTCGTACAGTACCTTCAGCTACCCTCACGAGAGTAGGTTTATCCCTGTACAAAAGAAGTTTACAATCCATAGGACCGTCATCCTTCACGCGGGATGGCTGGATCAGGCTCTCACCCATTGTCCAATATTCCTCACTGCTGCCTCCCGTAGGAGTCTGGTCCGTGTCTCAGTACCAGTGTGGGGGATCTCCCTCTCAGGACCCCTAAAGATCATTGACTTGGTGAGCCGTTACCTCACCAACTATCTAATCTTGCGCGTGCCCATCTCTATCCACCGGAGTTTTCAATAATAATTGATGCCAATCATTATATTATGGGGTATTAATCTTCCTTTCGAAAGGCTATCCCCCAGATAAAGGTAGGTTGCACACGTGTTACGCACCCGTACGCCGCTCTCAAGTTCCCGAAGGAACTCTACCGCTCGGCTTGCATGTGTTAGGCCTCCCGCTAGCGTTCATCCTGAGCCAGGATCAAACTCTCCATTGTATGTTTGTCTGACTCACTCAAAAAAAAATTGACGCTTTAGTTTTTCCTTACTTTTTTGGTTGTTATTGTATTTTCAATGATCTCTCTTCTTCCGCTTTTATCTCAGTGAACTTGTTCTGTCGTTCAGTTCCCCGATTTGCGTGTGCAAAAGTATAAACTATTTTTTAATTGACCAAATATTTCTTGAATAATTTTTAAAACTTTTTTTCGTAAGCCTTATCAATCACCATTACTATCTAATTCAATCTAATCCCTACTTCGCTCCCCTTTAACAAATCTCTCTGTTTGGGTTTGCAAAGATACCAACTTTTTCTCCCTTTCCAAATTTTTTCTAACCTATTTTACAAATAAATTCGCAACTTACTGTATATCTGTGAGAAAAAATTAACCACTCATGAAATATCCTATTATAGAACATAAAAATCCCACTTAAAAGAGTGGGATTTGGGAATATTAAAAGAGTAAATTACTTATTTAATGCTTTATTAAGGTTGATAGCATCTTGATAAGTAGGATTCAACTGAACCGATTTCGCTGCATATTCTTTAGCTTTTGCGATATCGCTGTCTTTTACTAAGTAAGCCACTGCAAAATATGCATAAGATAATGTCTCTTTATTGGCTTCAACATCAGCTGGCTTCACAGTAGCGATAAACTTCTCATACGCCATTTTCGCCAATTCGTTATTACCTGCTTGTTGGTATGCATAACCTTGGCTATAATAAGCTGGTGCCCAATCAGGAAGTAAACCACTCATTTTTTGCCAAGAAAGAATTGCTCCATTCCAGTTTTTTGCTTCCTGATATGCATTGGCCAATTTAAATAAAGCATCTGTATCTTGCGGATTTTCAACTACTTTCTTCTTCAACTCTTCGATTTGGGGCGTTGTTGGTCCCGAATCTACTGCAGATTGACTGATTCCGCCACCGCCTTTAATCTTCAATAATTCCGCATCCCAATTCATCGTTTCATCTTTAGCCGCTTTAGCTATTGCAATTTTCTGTTGCGCTTCGGTAGTTAAGGCAGACTTTTTAGCAGCATCGGTTTCTTTATGGGCTAATCCTGCAGCGATCAAACCTAATAAACCTTGATCAGATGGTTGTATTCTAGATTTTTCAGCTTTAGCGATAAATTCATCCATACTTGTTTTTGCTGCAGCATAATCTCCGTCAGCATATTGAAGATAAGCTCTCAATTTATATTTGATAGGATCATTAACTTTATCAAATACTTTATCTAAATAAGTTTTAGAATTTGCATAATCTTCATTAGTAAAGAATAATTTAGAAATTTCTAATTGAGTATCCGGATCTTCATCAGCATATTTTGCATAGTTCATCAAATCCTGAGTTGCCAAAGCATTATTCTGATATTTGATATTGTATGCCGCTTTTGCTTTATAAGCCGGTGCATAAGTTGGATCGGAAGCTATTGCTCTATCGATACTTTCTTTTGCTTTTTGCCATTGCTGAGCTTGCATCCAAAGGGTACCAATTCTTGTATAAACTGATGCTTTATTCTTTGCAATAGGCAATGCTTTGTCATAAGCTGTCATCGCAGAACCTGCAACTTGCGGAGAATTCGTCAATTTCAAACGGTACGCATCTCCTAATGTATAATAATAGTACGCTGGAGTACCACTTTTTTGCGATTTTTCAACCGCTCTATTTAGGAAATCAATCGCTAAATCAGCATTGCTTGCTCCACCGAACAGCGTTAGTGCTTCCGCAGCTCTGTAAAGAACTTCAGGATCTTTATCTCTTGCATCACTTACAATCCTTTGGATTTCAGCGACAGCAGATTTATCGCCTTTTGCTAGTTTTACAGAAGCCAAACCTAATTTATTTAGATTACTTTTTTTGTCTGCTGCTAAACCTTTATTGAAATTCTCTAGTGCCAATTCGAAATTTGGTTCAAATTGGGTGAGATAAGAGTTTCCTAAGTAAAAATAATTTTCTGCTGTTGGAGATTTGGTAACCATTTGCTTGAATACCTGTTTCGCATTCGCGTACTTATGGCTATCAGCACTTGCAATTCCATCTTGTAAAGTCTGTGCAAATGCGAAGTTGGAGATGAATCCAACCGCAACTCCTAAAGCAATTTTTTTTGTTACGTTCATTATATCTTTCATTTTAATTGTTTAATATTAATATTAGGCCAAGTTAATCCCAATTTTTATACCAAAAGTAAAAAATTTTCTTCTGAGACTCAATTTTAATAAAAATTAACGCATCTGAACCTCTCGTTGGAAAATATTGTAGGGCTGAAGACCTTCTTTAGAGACAACTATTTGTCCTAATTGTTGACAAGAAAACCGAATCAGTCCATTTGCTAAACCATAGTAAGCTTCATTGGTAATGAAATACAAAACTCTGGCAAATGGATACTTCAATGTTCTGAGATTTTGGATGTCTGGAGTATAAGACTTATTATTCGAAACTACCGGAAGTATTTTCACAGAATTTCTAAGATTTTCAGACTCTTTATCATATGGTCTGCTGATCGTATTAAGACTAATTACTCCAATTTTATTAGGGAATTTGTTAATTTCTTCGATGATATTTTTATTCCCGCTAATGACAGAAAATTTCAATTCGGAAGGAGTTTTATTTAATTTCTGAGCTACAAAATTCAAGTTACTAGAATTGGTTCCATCGAAAATCAATTTTTTATCCTCAGATTGCAATTCCGTTTGGATTTCTTCCATTGAAATTGATGATCTCGAAGAATTCTTCGAAGCTACAAAAACCACCGCATCCACTGCGAACTTCGCGGGGAGCATATCCATGTCGATTTTATTTTTGTAAGCAGCTTTCTCTTCTTCTGTTAAATCTCTTGACAAAATAATAGCCCTAACTTTATTATCCAACAAATCCAGAAACGCCAAATCCTCCTTCTTAATCTCTAGATTAATTTTAGTATTAGGATTCAAGGCCATATATCTATCGGTTAATGCTTGGGCAACACTTTGAAAAGATTCATCAGCAGCGATGGTGATGGTTCCCTGCTGAGGATCATCTACCACTCTATCCGTTTTCTTACAAGATATAAACAGAGTAAAAAAAACTAAAGCGAAAATTTTAAAACTATTCTTCATCTTTCTCTTGTCGAATTCTATAAACCACTCGCCCAATTCTGAATAATCCGTAAAGGATAAGCAATGCTCCCATAGCATATGCAATGTTTGGTTCGAGGAAAATAATAAAAAATTTATAAATGATGACAACGATCCCTAAAACGATGTATAAGAATCCTGCGATAAGTGACAACCAATTAAATATCATAAATCAAAAATACAAAAAATAAAAAAAAGAGAAGCACAAGCTTCTCTTTTATAATACAAAATCCTTTCTGAGAATTATTCGAACTGCATTGTTAATGGTAATCTGTAACGATAACGTACGGCTTGACCATTAATTTTAGCAGGAGCCCATTTGTTTTTAACAGATTTCACTGTTCTCATTGCTTCCGCATTGAAATCCTTGTTAGGACCCGTAGCCTTAACGTCGGTAATACTACCATCACGCTCAACTACAAAAGTAATTTCGGTTTTTACTGTTCCTTCATCACCATCCATTACTGAAGTGTCGAAGCTGTTTTGCACCTTACTTCTGAATGAGTTGATACCTCCAGGGAATTCAGCAAGTTGCTCAACCTCTGTATAAACCTGATTTTCTGAAACTTGCGGTTTTACTTCCACCGTGGTAGATTTACTTGGACCTGGTGGTGGTGGCGGTGGTGTGTAAGAAGGCGTTTTCACCCCTTCTTGGTTAGCCAAACCAGTAGTTGTCTCCAATTGTTTAGTGATTGGCGGCGGTGGAGTTTCCACTTTTGGTGCCTTCACTGGCTCTGGTACCACGTTCTGAATAACCTCTTGTTGTGGTGGTTCTTCTTTTGGTGGCGGTGGTGGAGGAGGTTCTTCTTCAACTGGTTCCTCGATAATTGTTTCTTCCGGTATGATTTCAATCAAATTTGCATTAACTTCCTGAGTTTCTTTAGCATTCATTTGCTTAATTTTCATTATCACAAATGGTGTAAATGCAGCAACGCAAAAAAGAATGGTACCGAAAATAAACGCCTTGGTAAGAACAGATCTGTAGTTGGTTCTCAGATCATAAGCTCCATAGGCCTTATTTCTGTTTTCAAATACAATTTCATCTAAAGATAGATTGCTGTTGTATGTGTTATCTTCTGCCATTTATTCTTTCTTTAAATATTATAGTAAAACATTCTAGTTAGCGTCAGCTGCTGGAGCTGCCGGTGCTGAAGAAGCACCCACTTTTTTGTCATAAACAGCTTGTTCCCAACTTTTCACATCGGTAATACCGTATATTTCGTTTTTGGTAATCGCCATTTCATCTAGAATATCTACAAAATTCTTATATACTGCATCGTCCGTTGGCTTAATGATCACTGTAAATTTACTTTGATCCTTCGCTCTGGCTTTTGCTTGCTCTATTACTTTAGTAATCCCTTCTCTATCAAAAGATGTTTCCTGAAGCGTTTGCTCATTGAGTCCCGCTTGGTCTAACTGGTGATAGAAAATTCTATTGTCTTTTCCTATAATTAGAGAAATTGAATTGGATAAATCAATTTCCGTTGGAGGGGGTTTTGGTGCATCCGGTTTTGGTTTTGCCGGAAGACCTAGATCCATCACATTCGGTTTGTTGAAAGTAGTTACCAACATAAAGAATGTAATCAAAAGGAACGCCAAATCCACCATTGGGGTTAAATCTACGTGTGGGGCTTGCTTCTTCGAGCGTACCTTACCGCCTTTCCCGCTGTTGTCTTTTACTTGTACTTCTGCCATTTCTATATTATTGCGCCACTTCCTGACTTGTTATTAACCAGAATTTTAAGAAATCGATATCTCTTAATCCTTCAAATAAAGCTTTTACTTTTGGATATTTTGTTTGCACATCACCTTTGATTGCCAATTTGTAATCAGGGTTTACGGCTAAACTTTGTTCTACCCAATCGATTAATTGCTTATTAGTACTGTCCAATGGAATTCCGGTTTGGCTTTTGAAAGCTTTACGGTCATCATCGGAAAGATTCAAATATCCTTTCAATTGATTCATCGGAACACCTACTGATTGCACTTTAGTGAAAGCAACTTTCTCGGCATCAGTAAATTTTATTCCATATTTCGCCCCCATTTTATCTAGCAATGCCATTCTTTCGGTACCGTTCTCAACGGGAGTAAAATAGAATTTGCCGTCGGTTGTACTAAGCACAGTCATTAAACTCGCATCCGGAAGGAGCTTTTCAGAAATAGAAGATGGCGTTGTGACCGTCTCAATATCAGGTTTTGCAAACTGAGCCGTAAGGATAAAGAACGTAAGGAGTAGGAAGGATACATCGGTCATCGCCGTCATATCTACCCTAATGTTATGTCTTTTTGGTTTGACTCTCGCCATTATTATTATATTTTATTATTAAACTTCTTGTTTTAGATTGGCTTCAAAAAACCGAATCTATTAACATCGATTTGGAATTTCTTAGTGAAATTCTGCGAAAGACTGCTGAATTGACATTGCAATTTCGTCAATTTTGAAAGTAAGTTCGTCGATCTTAGAAGTAAAATAGTTATAAAGAATAATCGCAACTGCAGAAGTACCAATACCTAAAGCGGTATTTACAAGTGCTTCAGAGATACCAATTGATAATGCTGCTGAATCCGGAGTACCACCGCCTGATCCTAATGCACTAAACGCCTTGATCATCCCGATTACTGTACCCAACAGTGCTACTAACGTTGCTACTGTACCTAAGGTGGAAAGAATCATCATGTTTTTCTCTAGCATTGGCATTTCAAGAGTTGTAGCTTCTTCGATAGATTTGTTAAGCGCTACCATTTTTTGTTCTTTGTTCATTGTATTATCATGAGCCAAAGCTTTGTAGGTAGTTAAACCTTCTTTTACTACGTTTCCTACAGAACCTTCCTGTCTGTCGCACTCTTCTAAAGCTTCATCTATTTTGTTTTGGTTAAGCAATCTTCTTACATTTAAAACAAAGTTGTCAACATTTCCTTTACCAGCAGCTTTTCTAAGAACTAATGCACGCTCGATAGAGAACACGATTACGATAATCATGAAAGAGATTAGAATAGGAACGATAACTCCACCCATATATATAATCCCCATAAATCCGCTTGGATGTAATTCTTTAGATTCTAAATCAGAGAAAGCAACTGAAGAAAGCCCTTCCAATCTGGGATCAGCTTTAAAGTTCCCTGGATTACCTAAAACAAAGACATAAATACAAATTCCTATAGCGATAAGAATAGGAATAATTAACGCAGGATTTAATCCCCCTAACTTTTTAGCAACTACTTGCTCCTCGTTGTTTGAAACATTCATTTCCATACTAAACTAAATTATAATTGTTATTTTTTTTAAATTTTTCGAGTGTAAAATAAAGTCAAAATATTTAATAATGCAAGGATTTACCCTCATTAAAATTATTTTTTTTGTAGGTTAACAATCATTAACATTGCATTATTTGCAATTTTTATTTTAATTATTGTTGATAATTTTCAATTTTAAAAATACTATTAAAAATTAACAAGATTTCAACCTTTTTTTTTACGATTGTTCCATGAACTTTTTTTTACAGGTTTTCAATTACAGAACAATATTAATGATTTTTTTTGGTACGATAATTATCTTTTTTGGATTATTTCCAGCCAATTGTTGCAAAACGCGTTCATCTTTCAAAGCCAATTCTTCAATTTGTGGTGCTGATAAATCTGCAGGCAAAGTCAATTTGAACCTCATCTTCCCATTAAAACTCACCGGATACTCGATCTCATCTTCTACCAAGTATTTTTCTTCAAATTCCGGGAATTTCTCGAACTCAATTGAATTTTTATGCCCCAATCCTTGCCAAAGTTCTTCAGAAATGTGCGGTGCATAAGGCGAAACAACGATCGCGAGTGCTTCTAGAATTTTTCTTTTATTGGTTTTAAGTTTTTGGAACTCATTTACCGCAATCATAAATGACGAAACCGAAGTATTGAAAGAGAACTGATCAATATCGGAAATTACTTTCTTTATTAAGGTATGAAGTACTTTATATTCTTCTTTCGTCGGCTCTTCATCCGAAACCTCGAAAACATCTCCATTATAATATAAGTTATAGAATTTCTTCAAAAATCCGTAAACTCCGCTCAAACCTTGTGTATTCCATGGTTTTGACTGTTCTAAAGGTCCAAGGAACATTTCGTACAATCTTAAACAATCCGCTCCGTATTCTTCACAAATATCATCTGGATTGACAACGTTGTATTTAGACTTGGACATTTTTTCAACTTCACGTTCGGTGATGTATTTTCCGTCTTCTAAAATAAATTCAGCATCTTTATATTCTGCTCTCCAATTTTTAAAAGCTTCAGTATCTAATTCGTCTGTTGCTCCTTTTAATAAAGAAACATCAACGTGGATTTTCTGAGTTTGGTAATCTTTTGCTAAATTTTTTGAAACAAACTGATTCGTACCGTCAATTCTGAAAACAAACGCACTCATTCCCAAAATCATTCCTTGATTAATCAATTTTTGGAAAGGTTCATTTTGGTTAATGTAACCTCTGTCTTTCAAAAACATATTCCAAAAACGGGAATACAGCAAGTGACCAGTTGCGTGCTCGCTTCCACCAATGTATAAATCTACTTGTCCCCAATAATCCGATAAATCTTTTGCACAGAATTCTCCGTCATTTTTCGGATCCATATATCTTAAGAAATACCAAGAACTTCCTGCCCAACCCGGCATCGTAGAAAGTTCAATCGGGAAAACGGTTTTTTCATCAATTAAATCAACAGAAACTACTTTTTGATTCTCTTCATCCCAAGCGAAATTTTTCGCATTTCCTAATGGTGGATCACCATCTTCTGTTGGCAAATATTTTTCAACTTCTGGCAATTCTAATGGCAATGCAGAAACAGGCAAAGTATAAGGCATTCCTTCTTTATAATACACAGGAACTGGTTCTCCCCAATATCTTTGACGAGAGAAAATCGCATCACGTTGTCTGTAATTAGTAGTACCGTGACCGATTCCTAATTTTTCGATTTCTGAAATTATTTTTGCTTTCGCATCGTTATAATTCAGTCCGTTTAGAAATTCAGAATTTACACAAACCGAATCTTTAGAATCATAGGATTCTTCTTGAACATCTTTATCATTTTCGATGACATTAATGATTTCCAAACCAAATTTTTTCGCAAAACGGTGATCGCGCTCATCATGCGCAGGAACCGCCATTACAGCACCCGTTCCATAACCCATCAACACGTAATCTGAAATATAAATCGGAATATTTTTCCCTGTGAAAGGATTGATTGCAAAACTTCCTGTGAACGCTCCGGAAACGTTTTTCACGTCTGCCATTCTATCACGTTCGGTTTTTTTAGAAGTTTCTTCAATATAATTTTCGACTTCAGATTTTTGCTCTGGAGTCGTTAATTTCTCTACCAAAGGATTTTCTGGCGCCAAAACCATAAATGTTGCTCCAAAAATAGTATCAGGACGAGTGGTGAAAACTTCAATCTGTTCTTCCATTCCAGAAACATTGAATTTTACAGCTGCTCCTTGCGATTTTCCAATCCAATATTCTTGAGAATCTTTCAATGGTTGTGGCCAATCTAAAGTTTTCAGACCTTGCAACAATCTTTCGGAATACGCCGTGATTCTCATGCTCCACTGCATCATTTTTTTCTGAAAAACAGGATAACCGCCACGTTCAGATTTCCCATCTTTTACCTCATCATTCGCAAGAACAGTTCCCAAAGCTGGACACCAGTTTACTGTAGTTTCGGCTCTGTAAGCCAATCTGTAGTTGAGTAAAATATCTTGTTTTTCGTTATCATCGGCTGAGTTCCATTCTTCTGCGGTGAAATTTAATTCATCATTTTGAACTGCATTTAAATTTTCAGTTCCGAATTTTGAAAAATGTTCAACCAAAGTTTTGATAGATTCCGCTCTATCCGCAGATTTATTGTACCAAGAATGAAATAATTCTATAAAAATCCATTGTGTCCATTTATAATAAGATGCATCTGAAGTTCTCACCTCGCGGCTCCAATCGAAAGAGAACCCTATTTTTCTTAATTGTTCTTCGTAGCGGTTAATGTTTTGCTCGGTAGTAATCGCCGGATGTTGCCCTGTTTGAATAGCATATTGTTCCGCTGGCAAACCAAAAGAATCATAACCGATTGGATGCAAAACATTAAAACCTTGATGCCTTTTGAATCTTGCATAAATATCTGAAGCAATGTAACCAAGCGGATGACCAACGTGTAAACCCGCTCCTGAAGGATAGGGAAACATATCCAAAACATAAAATTTAGGTTTATCCGTTTTATTATCGGTTTTGTAGGTTTGATTTTCTTCCCAGAATTTCTGCCACTTTTTTTCTATGGATTGATGGTCGTAAAACATGTTCTAATTTTAAATAAGTCACAAATTTAAGATTTTACAATGGATTTTAAATCAAACTAATAATTGTAAATTTGTGAAAACTTTAGATAAAAATTCGATGCCCGAAGTTTCCATCATCACTCCCGTCTATAATTCTTCAAAATTTTTAGCCCAAACGATCGAATCGGTATTTGCACAAACTTTCACCGATTGGGAGTGGCTGATTACGGATGATCAATCTACAGACGATTCTGTGAAGATGATTCAGGAACTCAATGACCATCGGATAAAACTCACAATTTCCGAGAAAAATGGTGGCGCTGGACATGCCCGGAATTTATCTTTAGAAAAAGCCACCGGAAGATTCATCACTTTTTTAGATGCCGATGATTACTGGGAACCGAATTTCCTTGAAGAAATGGTCGCTTTTATGAAAAAAGAAAATGCCGAACTCGCCTACTCCAATTACGCGAGATGCGACGAAAATCTGAGCCCAAAAATCGAAGATTTCAAAGCTGATAAAGAAGTAACTTTCGGTAATTTATTGAAAACCTGCAGACTTTCTTTATTAAGTTCCATGTATGATTCTCAAAGAGTTGGAATTGAATTTTTCCCGGAAGCAAGCAAGCGTGAAGATCATGTAATGTGGTTGAATTTGCTCAAGAAAATCTCCGTTGGGAAACCGCTTCCCAAAACGATGGCGAAATACCGAATGCACGCAACCAGCATTTCCCGAAAAAAAACAAACATCATGAAAGACCAATATTTAGTATACAAAGACTTCATGAAATTTTCAACCGCAAAATCATTGTATTACACTGCCAATTGGGCTTTGAACGGATTTATGAAATACTCAAAACTTTTTAATTAATGGAATATTCAAAAGAATTCAAACAGGCTTTAAGCGAATTTTCGTCGATAGAAAAAGATCGATTGATTTTCCGTTTGTTGAAAAAGGACAAATTACTCTCGAAGAAACTCTATTTTGAACTGATTGATCCCGAAACGACCGATCAAAAAAGAAATCAAATGGAAGAAAATATTCGTGAAAAAACCATGTTGGCCGCAAAATACATTGCAAATCCGAAATATTACCTGGTGATCATCCGAAGAATCAGCGCTGAAATTACCGAACATGTGAAAGTAACGACCGACAAATTCGGCGAGGTTTATCTGAATCTTTTTTTGGTTCATGAAATCTTGGAAAACAATGATTCTTTTGCGAAGCAAAGATTCGACAACGTCTATAAACTCTACATTTATTTAATCAATAAAGTCGTTCGCGCTTTGTTGTTCATAAAGAAAATTGATGAAGATTATTGGATGGAATTTGATGAGATTTTAGGAAAAATAGACCACAAAGTTCATCAAAACAGCTATTTGGAAAAATTATTCATCGATAACGGGATCGATTTCAATTGGTTGCAATCTGAAAACCTTCCGGAAAACTTAGATTTAATCATAAAAAACATTAAAAACCAAGGATTTTTACGATAAAATTTTCTTCAAAATAATATCCGAAGCATTCGGTTGCGAATCGATGAAATTTCTAGCATTTTCGCTCATTTTTTTCATGGATTCCTCATCATTTAAAAGGTTTAGAATATAAGGCGCTGCGAAAAATTCATCCTCAAAGGATTTGCCTCCGTGTTGCGGAATCAGCTCATCTGCTTCCGGATTTTTCTGGTAATGATCACCAAAAAGAACTGGAATGCCAAATGTTGCTGCCTCTAAAATATTATGAAGTCCTTTGGAATGAAAACCACCGCCAACAACCGCCAGATCACCATAAGAATATAGTTTGGAAAGTATGCCAATGCAATCGATAATAAGAACTTGGGAATTGGACGAATTAAAAACCTGCGAATTCGTCAATTGCGAATAGAGCATCGCATTGGGGAAAATCTCCTTCAAATTGGCAACTCTTTTCAAATCATGTGGCGCAATAATGATTTTCAAATCGCGATTTTTCGAGGCGACAATTTCTGCTAATCGTTCCTCGGATTCCCACGAACTTCCGAAAACGATGGTCTTTTTATTTTGTTTAAATTCGTCGATATATTCCACAAAATTATCTCTTTCTCTCAACTTTTTTACGCGGTCAAATCTCGTATCTCCTGCGGTAGAAGAGTTCGAAAGGCCAATGCTTTTCGCCAAAGCAGTTGAATGTGTGGTTTGATGAAAAAACCAATCTACATTCTTCGAAAGTTGTTCCACAAACCAGTTCCCGTAAGCTTTGAAAAAAACCTGAGTTTCATAAAAAAGTGCAGAAACCACAAAAACTTTCGCGCCTTGCTTTTTTAATTCATCCAACAGATTATACCAATAATCATATTTTACAGTGAAAAATATATCGGTTTTAAAATGAGATGTAAATTCGTCTATCCAGATTTTTTTATCGAAAGGCAAATAGCAAATCGCATCTGCAATGGTATTTTTATGAATCACATTTTCGTATCCGGAAGGTGAAAAAAAAGTAATGAGAATTTTGTGATGAGGAAGTTTTTCTTTCAATTTTTCCAAAACAGGAAGCCCTTGTTCATATTCGCCCAAACTCGCTGCGTGCATCCAAATCACTTGATCTTCGGCTGAAAATTTCGATTTCACGGTATCGCAAGATTGCCTTCTTCCAGCCAAACCTTTTTTTAATTTATAATTAAAAATCGCCCCGATTTTCATCGAGAAAATCAGCAAGGAGACGAATATGTTGTAGATGAATTTCATTAATAATGCAATTTAAACCGCAAAAGTTGCAAAAGTTTTTTTGTTTCTCTGAAGTTATTCAAAAGATAAAAAAATAAAATGGAAAAACTTATTTTTCATTTCAGAATGATCAAATTATCAGCGTTTTACAAAATGCGACTTTAACAATTCTCTACAAAAAACCATGTTCAGAAGTTTTGTTATTTCTAATCTATTTTTATAAAATTCGTTTCACAAACCGCAATTTGTGGGTGTGCTTTGCTAAATCTTTATTGAAAATTCCTGTAGAATCCAGCAAATCGATTCTTACTTTTCCGTAAGCGTGAATAATTTTTTGATCTTCCAACAGGATTCCCACATGGGAAATTTTGCCTTCCAGATTTTCAAAAAATGCCAAATCTCCGGGTTCACTTTCTTCCACAAAATCTAAAAAATTTCCCACTTCCGCCTGCTGGTAAGCATCTCTAGGCAGCTGAATTCCGTGAACTTTGAAAACCAATTGTGTAAATCCGCTGCAATCAATCCCGAAAAAACTTCGTCCGCTCCACAAATATGGGACATTTAAAAAGCGTTGCGCGGTTTCAGAAAGTGATTTCCCGGTTGCTTCCCGCAAAGTTTGTTCTTCATCAGAAACTATTTCACTTCCTATAGAAAGCAAGATTTTACCTTCCTTAAAATTAAAAACTTTAAAATCTTCGGTAAGAATTTGCGCGGTTTTTTGGGCAAAATCTTCCTCGGGAATTTTGGAAATTTGCTTTGCATCAACCCAACCCTCGTAGTCATCAAAATCCATTTTTATTTTTGAAAAGCTCCCGTTTTCTTCGATAATTTCCACCTTTTCGCCATAGAGAAGTTGGGAAACCATCTCCGACTGATGCGAGTTTTCTGCCCGAAGTGGCGCTACCGAAACATTGCAAATTCCTTTTTCCATAAATTATTTCTCGCTGGTGAACCGATTTTGCTAATTATTTAATTATGCTAAAAAGTATTATACTCTCGCTGATTAAACTGATTCAGCAGATGATTAGTCTTCAAATTTATATACTACTCTTTTGATCGAATCCAATATATTAACTGTATTAAAATTTACTAAAATTCCTAACCTTTTATCTGCCAATTTCAAGTAGGTAGATAATTGTTTATAATGAATGTCTTCTAAATTCTTTACCGACTTCAATTCAATTATTACTGAATCTTCGACTAAAATATCAATTCTAAAAATACAATCAAAAACAATATCATTATAAACAATAGGAAAAGGAACCTCGTATTTCACTTGTAATCCCAAATCTTCTAGTTCATAAATCAAAACTTTTTGGTATATTGATTCCAATAAACCTGGGCCTAAACCATTATAGACATTAAAAATCGCTTTTCTTATTTGATATGAGATTTCATTTTCAGTCATAATGATACAATTTCAATTAAAAATCTGTAAAATCCCCTCGATCTGCGAGAGTACTCTAAATTTTTCTCATTAAATTCACCCCGTCGCGCAAAGGTAAAATAAGATTTTCAAAATCTTCGTCCTGAGCAACCAAATCATTCAGCTCTTTGATATTTTGCGTAGCTTTCGTCTTCGGATTTTCCTCCAAAACTTTTCCGTACCAAAGTACATTATCAAACATCACCACCGAACCCGATTTCAACTGCGGTTTGATGAGCTTGAAATATTCCACATAATTTTCTTTATCTGCATCGATGAAAACGAGATCAAAAATTTCGTTGGTTTCTTTCAAAAATACTTTCGCATCTTGAATTTTAAAGTCTATTTGCGCTGAATATTCACTTTCATTAAAGTACTTTTGAGGTAAATACGCCAGATCTTCGTTCACATCCAAAGTGGTGATCTTTCCTTCTTTTGCTAAACCTTCCGCCAAACATAAAGTCGCATAACCCGTGAAAGTCCCGATCTCGAGCACGCTTTTCGGCTGCATCATTTTAGAAAGAATAGAAAGCAATCTTCCTTGTTGATAACCGGAAATCATGTGCGGTTGCGTGGTTTTTTGGTAAGTTTCTTTTCTCAACTTTTTCAAAATCGCAGGTTCCGCAGAAGCATGATTTTCTAAATATCGGTCCATTTCCGGACAGTTTTCTTCAAAAAAACTCATGGTAATTTTTTTTCAAATTTAAGGAAATAAAAAAATCCCGAAAATACTCGGGATTTCTCATCTTTTGGGTTGATTTTAATTTTTCACAGGCGCGATATCCATCAATTTCATAAACTCGTCGAGTTTCGGCATGATGATAATTTCAGTTCTGCGGTTTTCTGCTCTTCCGGAAACTGATGCATTCGTAGTTTTCGGGTTGTATTCGCTACGTCCGCCCGCTGTAATTCTGGCAGGATTTACACCGAATTTCGTCTGAAGGATTTTCGCCATTGAAGTTGCCCGTAAAGCGGATAAATCCCAGTTATCTTTCGGTAGATTGGCTGAATTTAACGGAACATTATCGGTATTTCCTTCAATTAAAACGGAATAAGTATCGTAATCATTAATCACCTGAGCTACTTTACCCAGAACATCTTGCGCAGCCGGCAAAACATTGTAATCGCCGGTTTTGTACAACATTTGATCGGAAAGTGAAATCATTACCACGCCTTTTAAAACTTTCACCTGAACGTCTTTGTCCGCAACATCATCCAGCGATCTTTTCAATTTGTTGGAAAGTGCGAGATTCAAACTGTCGTTTTTCGAATTGGTAGAAATCAATTGCTTGATATATTTATTCGAAGAATTGATCTCACTGATAAGTTTGTCGATATTCGCAGATCCTTTTCCTGAATTCGCCAAACATGCATCCAATGATGTTTTCAACGCATTATTTTGGTCTCTCAACAAATTATTTTCACTCGACAAACCGGAATTGGTCGCTTTCAAATCCTGAATTTCTCTTTGTCGTTCGCCGATATTGGTGATGCATTGATTATAATTTAAATTTAAAGCATCAAATTGCTTTTTGCTTACACACGAGGTGAGCGTAAGTGCCATTATTGCAATGGCTAAAAGGGTTCCTGTTCTCATAAAAATAGATTTATTTAAGCCAAAAATAGAGAAATCGATTGAAACAGAAGAATTATCTTTGCCAAATAATTCTTAAAATTGCTGACCAAAGAAACATTTAATCACGCGCTCCGAAATTTGCTTCAAAACCCAGAAAGCAGCAATTTTTTGCTTGCGGTAAGCGGTGGCGCAGATTCGATGGCGCTTTTGCAACTGTTCTATTCTTTAGAATTGAAATTGCAAGTAGCGCATGTAAATTATCATTTAAGAGGAGCAGACTCCGATGCTGACCAGCAATTGGTGCAGGATTTTTGCTCGGAAAACAACATTCCGTTTCATCTTTATGAAGTAAGCGACAAAGATCAAAAGCCCGAAAATTCCATCCAGAATTGGGCAAGAAATCTTCGATATGATTTTTTTAGAAAAATTCAAAAAACAGAAAATCTCGATTATTTGGTCACTGCGCATCACCTCAACGATCAGTTGGAAACTTTTCTCATTAATCTATCAAAAGCATCTGGAATTCATGGTTTAAGTGGAATTCCTGCTAATGAAAACCAAATTTTACGACCACTTTTGAATTTTACAAAAGATGAAATTTATGCGTTTGCCGAAGCCAATAATTTGGAATTTCGGGAAGATGTTTCCAATCAAAAGAATGAATATTTAAGGAATTTTATCCGAAATGAAATTGCACCGAAACTCTTCGAAACCAACGAAAATTTTCTACAGAATTTTGCTAAAAGTTTAAATTTTCTCAACCAAACCAAACGATTTGTAGAAGAAAAAATTCAGCAAATCGAACGCGAACTGGTCTCGGAGAAAGATCATGTTTTATACCTTAACAAAGCGAAATTTGCGGAACAAGACGATCTGACGAAATTTGAAATCCTGAGGAAATTTGGTTTTCAAGATGAAAAAGAAATTGCAAAAATCTTCAATGCAGACAAAGGAAAAACCTTCAATTCCGCAGAATTTCAATTGCTGGTCGATCGCGAGAATTTCGTTTTTATTGAAAATACTTCTAACCAAAATTCAACTGAAAATTCAGAAGAAATCATTATCGCAGAAAGTCTTTCAAGCATTAATAATCGTGACATTTCTCTTTCAAAATGGATCATTAATGAAAACGAAACGCATTGGGTTTATGATGAAGAAAAGCTGATTTTTCCTTTAAAATTAAGAAAGAAAAAACGTGGCGATTTGATTCTCCCAATCGGGATGATAGGCAAAAAGACCGTTTCGAAGTTTTTTAAGGATGAAAAAATCCCTATTTTAGCCCGGCAGAAAATCTGGCTTTTGTGCAATGGAAATGATGAAGTAATGGGAATTCTCCCGCATCGTCAAGACCGTAGATTTTCCGCTAATCAAGATACTAAAAGTACAATAAAAATCAAATTTTAACCTTATTTATCGAGGTTTAAAACAAATGTAAAAATGAAATTCAAAAATTGGATCGTCCTCATCATTCTTTTCTTTTTTCAGGGAATTTCTGCTCAGATTAAAGATCCTGTAAAATTCAAATACAACATCAATCCGCTTCCCAACGGAGTTTACGAAGCGGTTCTTACCGCAACCATCGAAAAAAACTGGCATATATATTCCAAAGATTTACCGCCGGATTCCGGGATTCCTACCGAAATGAAACTTTCTTCAAAAGAAGGAATTCAATTGATTGGAGGAGTGGTAGAAGTGGGAAAAAAACACGACGAATTTTCGGAAGCGTTCGGCGCGCAAATCGTTTATTTCTCGGATTTGGTGCTTTTTAAGCAAAAAATTAAACTTAAAAATCCTGCAAAACCAGCAACAGTTGCTGCAGAAATTACCTACCAAACCTGCAACGACCGCGTTTGCCTGGCTCCAAATACTTTAGAATTTGAACAAAAAATCGCGGCAACAGCAACGGAAAATACGGTAACAGAAACCAAAGTTGAAACCGAAACACCTATTGAAAACGCTGTCGCAAAAGATTCCGTAACAGAAATTACCGCAACGCAAACTGCTGTAGCAACTCCTACATCAACGGTTGCTCCGGAACAAAAAGGGTTGAAAGTTTCTTCCATAGATTTCCAAAATCCTTTGACCGATTGCGGAATGGAAAAACAAGAAAACAACGAAAATTTCTGGACTTATTTGCTTCTTGGATTTTTCGGTGGGCTCATCGCATTGCTTACTCCATGCGTATTTCCGATGATTCCGCTGACCGTTTCCTTCTTCACGAAAGGTTCAAAAGATCAAGCGAAAGGCAAGCGCGATGCTTTTATTTACGGATTTTTCATCCTGCTGATTTTTGTTTTGTTGAGTGTGCCTTTCCATATTATTGATGGAATCGCGGGGAATATTTTCAACCAAATTTCAACCAGTGTTTGGCTGAATATCGCTTTTTTCATCATTTTCATTTTCTTTGCTGGAAGCTTCTTCGGATATTACGACATCACTTTACCGAGTTCCATTGCCAATAAATCTTCGAAAGCGGAAGATGCAGGCGGAATCATCGGAATTTTCTTTATGGCGCTCACTTTGGTGATTGTTTCTTTCTCTTGTACCGGACCTATTTTGGGAAGTTTGCTCGGAAGCGCGGTGACCGGTTCAGCGAATGTTCCGATGTTGCTCACTTTTGCTTTGGCAGGTTTCGGACTGAGCTGGGCGATCGTTTTCGGACTTTTGGCATTGTTCCCGCAGGCTTTGCAGAGTTTACCGAAATCCGGCGGTTGGATGAACACCGTGAAAGTAGTTTTAGGATTCATCGAACTTGGATTGGCATTGAAATTTTTGTCGAAAGCAGATTTGGTTTCAAAGACCTTCTTCCTGAAAAGAGAGTTGTTCATCGTACTTTGGATCCTTATTACTATCGGATTGGTATTGTACTTATTTGGTAAAATTAAATTCCCACATGATGACAAAAAACAAAAAATCTCATTAACCAGAAAAATATTCGGGTTACTAGGGATTGGTTTTATAGTGTATTTAATTCAAGGTTTAATTCCTGCCGAAAGACCAAAGCTGCAAATGCTTTCCGGGATTTTGCCTCCGATAAATGTAAGTTATCTTCACAAAGAAGAAGACGGAATTTTGGGAATGCATCCGGAACATGATTATTTCAAAGCCATTGAATTAGCAAAAAAAGAAAACAAACCTGTACTCATCGATTTCACAGGTTATGGTTGCGAAAATTGCCGAAAAATGGAGGAATTTGTGTGGAGCGAACCCGATATTTTACCGATTCTTCAGAACGATGTGGTTTTAGCTTCATTATATGTGGATGATAAAGAAGAACTGCCGGAAAACGAGCAAACCAAAATCGATATGGGAAATGGACAAATGAAAAAAATCAAAACTATCGGCGACAAATGGTCGATGTTTCAACAGGTGAATTTCAACAATAATTCCCAACCGCATTATGTGTTGGTTTCGCCGGATGGAAAAGTAATCAACACCCCGGTTTCCGGTTACATGCCGAAAGAAGATTTTAAAAACTTTCTGAATTGTGGAATTGAATTTTTCAAGAAAAACAAATAGAATTCCACTTAAAATAGAAAATGTCCGCTCCAGAAAGTGCGGACATTTTTTTATATCTGAAATGCTTAATTAAGGATTTGTTACCGGAACACTGCTGAATCCAATTGAAGTTTTCAGCGAAATATCGGAAGTTGGAGATTGTTTCAAAACATAAACGATTCTTGCCTGAACGGCACCGGATTTCATTAAATTATCCAAAGTTTTGGTCGTATTTGCATCTAAAGAAAGTGTAGTTCCTACATTGTCGGCAATTGCATCTCTGGAGGCAACCAAAACTTCATTCGCGCCATTATTTGAAAGATAAACCTGCACCGATTTGAAAACGCCCATACTCGTATCATTACCTACCGACATCGTCACGTTCGATACCCGGATGTCTTTCACATTTGCTCCGGCTCCAGTCAATTGGTTGATACTTTGCGCAGCGGAAACACTCGACAAAGTAGGTATTGGCAGGAGATCCTGAAGTAACGATCACTGTTGCGTTGTACGTAAATGTATTTTTAAGATTGAAGAAACGGTGGAGCAACTTGCTAATGTTGCAGTGGCAACCACGGCTGATAAAAATAAATTTTTCATAATAGTAAATTTAATATGAAGCGTTTCATTCAGAAATTATACCAACTATGTTAATTAACAGAAGATTAACTATGCCGGTTATTAAAATATTTACCTGATGCTTACCGAAAATTTGCCCTTAGATTCTCCTGAAGCCATATTGCTTTTGCCGATAATGAGCCAGATTTCCCCATTTTCACGAGATTTAAACAAGATGTCAGAATTAAGATTTCGACGCTAAAGTTTTCGACGCTCTTTCCTAAGTAAAATCCTTATCTTTGGAAGAGAAAAAAAAATAAATGTTCAGCAATCTACGACACAAAATGGAGCGTCAGTGGTTCGGTGTTCTCACCAGAATGGGCGCAAAACTGGGAATTCCGGTTTCTAAACTTCGGGTATTTTTTATCTATTCGACTTTTGCTACTGCCGGAGTTTTTTTTCTGATTTATCTGGGTTTGGCTTTCACTTTGTGGATCAAAGATATGTTTATCACCCGCCGACCAAGCGTTTTCGATTTATAACTTGATAAGTTAATGATTTTATGGTAATGGAATATTTACAGGTGCATTCTTTTGATGATTTTCGAGCTCAACAGATTTTCCAATCTTATTGCGAAACCTTTCCCGAAGATGAAAGACGCAGCGAAAAACAATTTCAATCCTTATTTTCTAATCCGAATGTAAAAGTTTTTTCTGTACTGAAAGACCTCAAAAATATTGGTTACCTCATCGTTTGGGAACTCAGCAATTCGGTATTTGTGGAGCATTTCGAGATTTTTTCAGAATACCGTAGTTTAAAATATGGTTCAGAAATTATTGCCGATTTGTTCAGAGATTATTCCCATATCATCCTCGAAGCAGAACCGGAAACGTTGAACGACGATGCGCAACGCCGAATCGAATTTTACAAAAGAAACGGATTCAGAATCATTGATGAACAGTACATCCAACCGAGTTATGGCGAAGGAAAATCCCCATTAAACCTTTGGTTATTGGCCAATTGGCAACCCGAAAAACTAGAATGGATCAAAGAGGAAATCTACGATATCGTCTATCGAAAACTTTAGCAATTAATCCACCTCATACTCGAGTTTAATCGTAATACTTGCTTCTTTATCTTTGGAAGCTGTGTTGAAAGTACCTCCGTACGAATATTCTTCAGTAGAATTAGGTGCGGTAATTTGCGTAACTCCCATAGTAGCTTTTTTCAAATTGCCTAAGGAACTCCCTGCATTTTCAGCGATTTTCTCGGCGCGTTGTTTCGCATCTTTGGTGGCATCAGCGATCATTTGTTGCTTCACATCTGCCAATTTGGTATAAAAATAATTCGGTGGCGAAGAAGTAAACTCAATGCCTAAATTAATGATTTCAGTGATATTTCTGGACAAATTCTCAATTTTAGCCACGTTTTTACTTTCAATAGAAACGGTTTGAGAAAGTTGATATCCCGCAAAAGTTTGTTGACTTCTACCATTGACATCGGTGGAATAATTAAATTGCTTCTGAATATCTACCGCCGAAAAAACCATTTCATTCTTCGGAATTCCTTTTGAAACCAAATAATTTTCAATAATTTTTTTATCGTTGGCCAATTCGTCGTAAGCAGATTTCAGTTCAAAACTGTTTCTCGAGAAATTCCCGCTCCACGCGATTAAATCTGAAGTAAATTTCTTGGTTCCCAATCCCGTTACAGAAATGGTATTTTCAGATTTATTTCGATTTTTAATGGCGTTTCCCAACAAGGCTAACCCAATAACGAAACCTAAAGAAGCAATGGCGATGGCAATGATATTTCTGTTCATGATTTATAATTATTTCAAAATGAGTAACAAAAAGTATTCCTTCTTCTTTAGAAATCGGATTATTTATGCAGGTAAACTGGTAAAGTATCTTCTAAAATGAAAAGTATTTTCGACAGATTTTTTGCTTTAATGAACTGATTAATTTCAGGCTTTAATCCAATTGAAAATTGCAGAAATTCGGAAATTTTTCCCTGAGGAATCCCCATTTTGACAAAATAATCATCGTCGATACGTTGTCGTATCCAGCTTATATTTTCTTGTAGATCTTCATAGCGATATTCTGCCTTCATGCGTCTTGCATCACCGCTAATTAAATCATAAATCGCCTGCGGTTTAACGCTTAAAGAAAGTAATGAATACAGTACATCTTTTTTAAATTCCGCAGGTTTTTCTCGAGGTTTTTCTGGTGGTCCCGGAATTCCAACTGCTTTCTCAACTTGTGCAGTTTTGTCTATTTTAGTTAAGCTTTTGGAATCTTTATTCAAATCACCGGTTAATTTCAACGAAGAAACTTTTACCTCTTCAATTTCTTCAATCATTCTTAAAAGGGAAACTTTAACAGGATTATTAAAATCAATTTCTTTGATAATGTGTGAATTCCGCTCAAAACCATTTCGCACAAATCTTAATTCGTTTTGCGGTGAAGCCTCTATTGAAAATTCACCATTAAGATTGGTTGTAGTTTTCTGATTGGTTGAGACATTAATCACCAAAACCGCAGGTAATGGACGTCCATCTTCATCAGTAACAATGCCTGAAACAATTTGAGAGAAAACATGCTGCGAAAAATAAATCATAATCAGCACAAGAAACCGGGTCATCAAGAGCCAATTTTTCTGGTTTTAATGTATTCCGCGTAAGCCATTTTCATCTCCGCACTGATTTGTGCAACATCAAATGATTTTCGGTACTTTTTGGCCAATTCATACGAACGATCTGCATAAATCAAGAAACGGTCGATTTCCTCCTCATCCCAACCTTGATTGGTATAAAAACTCAAATCCATCGTAGTTTTAATTCTGCGGTAAAACTCCTGGGTTTCGGCATAGTTGGCTTTCGTAAGCGGTTGTTGTGTGGCTTTATTAAACAAACCTGACAAAGCAGAAGCCAGTTTCAGAAGGTCAGCTTGGCCTGCATTATAATTCGGTTGAGCAAATGCGGAAGGCGTTGAAAGTTTCGGTACCACTTCGGTTAACGGTGACTTCATATAAAAATCCATCGAGGAATTTAACGCAACTACCCTTTTCGGTGGATCTAGGGATTTCACATCTTTTTTCAGATTTCCCGTGGCTTGAAATGCCAATTCGATTTCTTCAATTAAATAAGGCGCTTTGGACAATGTAACATTCAATGGTTTTAAGAAATTTTCGCTCGAAACTTTTTGTACAAATCTTTCGTAAGTATTTTTCAAAACACGAATTTCATCGCCATTTTTGGCTGCTATCATAAAGTTTCCATCTCGATCTGAAACAATTTTCTCATCGGTTCTCATATTGATCACCACAGCATCGGGAAGTTTGTCCCCCAAGTCGGTAGAAACTTTCCCAAAAATATATTCCTGAGAAAACAAAAGAGACGAGCAAACTAGCAGAAATAGAAGGAGTAATTTTGGTTTCATTGGCAAATTTTTATTAAAAGTAATTTTTTTTAACTACACTTTTTAAAGTTTAACCTCCGTTAACGCTTTTATGAATTTTTTTAGAAAGTTCTCTTCGCTTAAACGTTAAATATTTTGGGAATCCGGGTGATCGGGAAACACTGCTCTCGCGTGAGGGATAGAAGCGGCATCCTTTTTCAGTAGCGGCGGCTCCGCCGCCGCTACTGAAAAAGATATAGCGGAAAGCCCGGCCTGAAGGAGGAAATGACGCCGCGCCCGCCGAAGGCGGGCGCGGCAAAATGACCGACGGAAGGACACGCCCTAATTTTTTGCAGTTAGGAATAATTTTTGTTTATCTTTGCACTCTTACAAAAAATTGGGGTTGACTGGTTTCGACAGCAAGATCAATGGGTAAGTAAGCATGCAGAGAACCGTAGCGCGATCTCTTTAATCCCTTGCTACACAATTTTAACTGGCGACCAAGAGTTTGCTCTTGCAGCTTAATCCGAATTACAGTAGGATTCAGCGTTTTCCCGAAGTATAGTAAGGAAGCAAGATATCCCGCAGAAGTTCTGTTTCGCGACGTCTGATTCCGGGGTATAGCAATGCGGAAATAAGGTTTTGGAAACTTCGGCCAAAGCACGAAAACTAAAGAAGATAAGTCGTAAATTGGGTGTCTGTGCTCTGTTTACGATCGAAAACCAAACACAGAATAAGCATGTAGAAAGCTTACGTGTTGCTTGTTTGGACGAGGGTTCGAATCCCTCCAACTCCACGAAAATCCCTGTAAAATATTGATTTACAGGGTTTTTTATTTTCAGGCGCTATTTAAGGTGCTAATATATCATTTGAAAGTTTATCTCGTATCGCTTACTTTATTTGATTTGATTGAAAAGTTTTTTAATTAATTCTGTATTAATAACAATTTCAGCACTTCCTTTAAGTTCTTTGTTAGAAGGAATGTTTTTAGCAAAAGAAGTTTTTAAGCCTTTAGGAAAATATACATTTACATAAAAGTCATTTTTTCCGTTAGGAATAAGTGATGTATTATGTACTTGTCCTTCCAGTACTCCATATTCCTGATAGGGGAAGTCATACAATTTAATAATAACCTTTTGACCTATTTTTATTTTTTTTGAATCACTTTTAGAAACTGTAAGCAATCCTGCTATAGTCTTATTTTTCTGGTTATTATTTTGAATATTTTGAGGAATAATAGTTATTTTAGAATTAACAAATTCAGGATATTTTACAGAATATCCTATGAATAATAAAAAAATAATCAATATTACAGAAATTAAAAAGTTTCCCTTTAAGATTAGCCAATAAGGAAGTTTATTCAATAGATTTTGCACACCTGTTGAACGCAATTCTGAATCATTGAGATTTTCTCTTTCTATTTTAGTTTCCAAGTTCTAACTGGTCTTTAATTAAACGATAATATTCTCCTTGCATTGTTACTAATTCATTATGTGTACCTTCTTCCACTACTTTTCCTTTATCCAACACAATAATTTTATCTGCATTTTTAACAGTAGATAATCTATGAGCAATTACAATGGCTGTTTTACCTTCAAAAAATTGTTTTAGATTTTGCATGATAACTCTTTCATTTTTGGCATCTAAAGAGCTTGTAGCTTCATCAAAAAAGATATATTCAGGGGATTTATATACAGCCCTTGCAATAAACAATCTTTGCTTTTGTCCTCCACTCATTCCTATACCTTCATTTCCAATTTGTGTATTTTGATGGAGGGGTAAACCATCAACAAAATCTTTAATATTAGCTATTTCAATTGATTTTTTTAATTTCTCTTCATCTATATTATCATCGCCAACTACAATATTTTCAGCAATGGTATCATTAAAAACATAACCCTCCTGCATCACTACGCCACAATGTTCCCTCCAGAATTTTGGAGAAATTGTATTGATATTGGTATTTCCTATTTTTATTTCTCCATTAACAGGTTCATAGAATTTCAGTAACAATTTCAGTAATGTAGTTTTCCCACTCCCACTTGCACCAACAATAGCAGTAGTTTTTTGATAAGGAATATTCAGATTAAGATTTTCAAAAATAAAATCCTCTGAACCTATATATCTGAAAGAAACATCTTTTATTTGAATGTCTTTTTTAGGAATTTCAGTAGTATATTGCTCATCTTTGTTTTCCTCGTCTTCTTTATCATGGATTTCTCCCAATCGCTCTAAAGATATTTTGGCATCCTGTGATTGCTTAATAAATTCAATTAGCTGTAACAGAGGGCTGTTTAACTGCCCAATGATATACTGAACAGAAAGCATCATCCCTAAAGTAAGATTACCACTTAAAACCAATTTAGCAGAAAGAAAGCTCACAAAAACATCTTTCATTTGATTGATAAAATTTCCACCCACAGACTGCCATTGTTCTAAAGAAAGAGACTTTATTTTAATTTTGAACAGTTCCAACTGTATGGATTCCCAAGCCCATCTTTTTTTCCTTTCAGCATTATGCAGTTTGATGTCCTGCATTCCATTAATCAGCTCTATTACTTTGCTTCTCTCCTGAGACATCTGACCAAATTTCTCATAATCTAATAGTTTCCTCTTTTTGAAAAAGAATAAAACCCAAGCCATATACAGAACAGCTCCTAAAAGAAATACAAGAAATAGTCTGTAGTCGTAGAAAAACAGTACAGCACTAAAAACAACAAGATTAACCAATGAAAACAAAATATTCAGAGAAGTATTGGTTAATAACTGCTCAATTCTATGATGGTCGTCTATTCTTTGTAATATATCTCCTGTCATTCTCGTATCAAAGCAACTAATGGGAAGTTTCATCAGTTTAATGAAAAAATCTGAAACGATGGATATATTAATTCTTGTAGAAAGATGCAGTAAAATCCAGCTTCTCACTATATCAAAACCCATCTTTCCTATAAATAACATTACTTGTGCTAAAAGAATAAGATATATAATGTTTAAATCCTGACTTTTTATTCCAATATCTACAATACTTTGAGTAAGAAATGGAAATACTAGGGTTAATAAACTTCCTATCAAAAGCCCAATAATTAGCTGTATTACGAGCCTTTTATATTTTATCAGGTATTTTAAAAGAAATGAAATACTGGCTTTATTTTCACTATCTTTAAATTTGGTTTGAAAGAATTTTGGCGTGGCTTCCAAAGCCAAAATAATACCTTCTTCAGTAGTTTCGTCTGCTTCTTCTCCAATCCAAGATTTGATAAAATCTTCTTTAGAATAAGATATTAAACCATAAGCAGGGTCTGAAACATAAACAGTATTATCTTTGTTATCAATTTCATAAACAACCACATAATGTACTTTTTTCCAATGTACAATACATGGTAGTGGAGTATCATTTTTTAATACCTCAAAATTGATTTTCATTCCAAGAGTATCAAAGCCTAAACTTTCAGCAGCTTCGCTCAATCCTGATAAATTACTGCCTTCCCTTGTGGTTTCAGCTAATTTTCTTATATGTTGTAAGGGTACTGTTTTACCATAGTGTTTACAGATAATTCGTAAGCAACTAGGCCCACAATCTTTAGCATCAGGTTGTTTATAGAAAGGGAAATTTTTTGATTTCATTTTTTAAATTTCTTCATCATCTACTAAATCCTGTGCGAAATACAAAATATCTTCTTTCTCATATTTTTCAGGAAATATAAATCCATTAACTAAAAAAGCTGGAGTAAAATTAAGTCCTTTGTTCAAGTTCTCATTCCTTATTTTCTGAATGAGGTCTATACTTTGATTATTATATAACCCAAATTTCTTTATAAAAGCATTATAATTTCTTTCTTTATACCAAAAATCCAATGCTTCTAAAAATTGCTTTTCAGTTGATGAATATAAATGAAGCAATGTTTTAAAGATGTTCTCAATTTGAATAGACATTTTTTCATCAGAATAATTAAATCTGATTTGAAAAGATTTATCATTTCCATTTTCTAAATAGAGCTTTTTTAGAATCTTATGTGCCTCTCCACAAAATTTACATTCAAGATTGGAGATAAGTGTAAAATGAACTTTTGCATCCTTATTTCCTAAAAAGAATAAGTTTTGATACTCAAATCCAATTTTTGATGTTGTAAGTAATTCTCTTTTAAAAATATCATAATTCCTTTTAAATCTGAGATTGATGGTATTTTCATTTTTCAGTTTGTTCTTTTCATCAATTGTTTTGTTAATAAAAATGTATAAAGGAAGGATTGAAAGAAAATATATAGCACCCAATATCAAAACCTCTACCGAAAAAGAATAATTAAAATAAAACAAACTTATTCCTGACTGAATAAGTAGAATAAAAATTAATATCAGGCATACTTTACATAGCTTTTTCTCTTTAACTAGCTGAATGTATAAGGAATAAGCTATTACAGGGAAGTTTACAACAGATAATATGATGATTAGAAATTGAGTAGTATTAATGAATAACCCCAGAATGTTTGTTGTAAGAAGGTAAAACAAGGCAATATCAGAGAGCTTTAATCCAAAAATGCTTATTTGGTCTGATTGCATGAGTTGTTGGCATGAGCTTTCCTCTTTTTCATCATTGCAGATTTTATCTACAATAATGGATTTTTCGCCATGCTTATTTTTGTAAATCTCAAAACAATAATATAGCCCTACAAGGGATATTACAATATAGGCAACTTCTGAAATACTGAATTTCCACAAAGAATAACCCAAGATAAGACCAATAATCCCCAATGCGATAAATTTAAGCGATTGCTTGAATTGATTTTTATCAGATGGTGTATCAATATGGGTAGGTTCTTCTTTCTTTTCAATAGCTACTACTATTCCTGTCCATTGTTTTAAAAATTCATCAAAACCAAATGTAAATGATTTATTTTGCTTATCAATTACAAGTACCTCTGAATCTTTTTTTATTATTAAAACCAAATCAGAAAAATGGTTCTTCAATGAAGAAATAAATACTTCAGGCAAATCTTCAAAATGCTCATTTTCAAATTTGGATATGACATTTTCTATATGAAAGGTATCAAAAGTATTTTCAATGGCTGACAAACTAGGATAATCAGGATGAGATAAAAAATATTCATTAAATCGTTTTCCATTAACTATATAGCCATTTAAACGAATAAGCTCATTTAGTAAAAATTCTGTCATAAATGTCTTAGTTTACATTTAGGTAATTTATTTTACCATTTCAAGTTTATTATTTAAAAGATTTTTTATAGATAATGGTATTTTCATTAACTCTTCTTGTTCCCAATAATTATTTATATATTTTGTTTTCTCAGAATGATTGAGATTTGTTTTAAGCTTTTCAAAATCGTTTTTTGATAAAAATTTCCTTCCCAAAATCTGAACATTTTGAATCAATTCATATTTAAAACTATTTTTTTTCTGTGTAATAAAACTTTTATAGTATTTTGAGATAGTTTGAATGTTTTTGATTGATGGGTCATCAGAATAAAAACTTTCTGAAATGTTATAATTTACAACTTTAGAGGACATTCCTAACAAAGACTGTTCTCGAATTCTTGAAGGGGTATAGTATTCAATGAAAATATTTGAACTGTTATTATTTTTTTCAATGTTACCTATGATTTTATCTTTTAATTTTATTTCATCGTTTTGAGTTATGTTAAAATCATTCCAACGATTCAAAAGCACTTCTTCGTTAAAACTAAATGGTAGAATTTGTGAACCCATGCTTAATGTTGTATTACCCATTTTTTTGTAAAAATCATAGATAAATGCAGTGTTTTTATAAATTCGAGTTTCAAGAATATTATAATTGATTATTTTATTTTTTGATAATGAAATATAGTATTCAATAATGCCATCAGAAAAAGATTGAGGAGTATCATCTATTAGTTGGTATGAAATAAAATAAGCTCTAAGAACGAGATAATTAGGATTTTGAGCATAAACCACTACTTCTTCAATATTCTCAACAGGATTTAATGAAAATGTAGCTTGGCTTTTGAATTTTTTCCAAATCATTCTCTGTGTTTCAAAATTTGTATGAGTTAATTCAATGGTATCGGAGTCTAATACTCTATACTCATTTTCTTTGGTAGAAATAGTTATTTTTCCATCCTTATCAGATACTCCAAGAATCTGTCCATTTTTTGATAAAGTAGCAACATTTGATATAGGTTGTTTGTTTTTACTATTAATAACAACTTGAGAGCTGAATATTATGTAAAAAAAACTACAAATTATAATAAGGTATTTCTTCATGCTAATAGTATAAAAAAAATATGCCCAATTAAGGGCATATTATTAGATTTTCACCAATCTTAATTTTGTCCCATTGGTTGAACTGATTTTGGACAAGAACCCCAACTAAAGTGTGTATTTCCTGGAATTCCATCAAGAATACCTGTTATACAGAAAATACCAAATAAGCCACCACCAATTTTTCTCATTTTTGATTTAGACAGTTTTGTTCCTTTGTTTTGTAAATCTTGTAAATTTTTCATAGAATAAATATTTTTATTTTGTTATACTTTGCTAAAGTATGAAAATAATTTAATACTGCAAAAAATATTTTTTATTAGCACATATAAATTCATAAAAGACATATATACTATCAGTTTCACTTTTAAAATAAGGTCTCTGATTGTCCTATTTAACAAATTCTTTCAATGAATTTTTTAATACTCTTTCAATTTCAACTTTATTAAAATTATTATAATACCTTTCTGCTAGTTTATATTTTTTATCTAAATAAATAATATATGCTTCAAATTCAAATTCATCAAGCCCATAATCTATATAGTATTTTCCATAAAAGCTTTCTTTCACTTTTTTATAAAATTCGTTAGTTTCACTAAAATTTAATATTTTATCATTTTTAATTCCTAAAGATTCTTTTGGATTAATAATGAACCCTAAAATACTTAGTAAATTCACTTGACCAGCATATAAGTTTGGAGGTGCAAAGGAAGATGGAATACTATTTTTAGGTAGTACTTCAGTAAGTTTTTCCTTCATATATTTGTTCATTGCAACATTTAACTCTGTTGTTTTTTTATCAACACTAAATTTTTTAGAATCTTTTTCTAAATCCCCTGTGGGTTTAGCAACTACTTTTACTTCTTGAATCTCAATAGGAACTCTAACAAGCTGAATAGATATGGAGTTTAAGAAGTCATTATTTTTAACAACTTTTGAACCTCTCTCATAATTTTCTATTATAAATCGTAGCTCGTCATTTACATTGGCTTTAATTTTAAAGCTCCCTTCATTATTAGTATATGTTTTACTTCCTGTTTTTATGTTGATTACTAATACATTTTGTATTATAAAGCCATTCTCCGATGAAACATTCCCCGAAACTATATTTTGCCCATAAGTTATGATACTAAAAAATATAAAAATTAAGTATTTCATATACAAACAACTACCCCCTTATTATATTCTATATAAAAATAGTCAAAATTACTAATTTTATTTTTCAATTACCTTCTCAATCCGCTCTTCTTTGTTATATCGTCCTCAACTTTTTTTATTCGATCGTCTTCCATATATCTGAATTGCATCAGATTGAACACACGAAAAATTTTCTCTTTATCTTCGAAAATCTCCTCAAAAGCAGAAACTGGTATTTGGTTTTCTTTTGAAGTTTTTTCCAATATTTCAAACATTTTATCTTTTAGCTCAGTGTCATTTAGATTTTGCAGATTCGGGATTTTTATACTTTCTTGCAAAATGGCTTTTTTAAGTGTATGCTCTACAGAATCCAAGTATTTTTTCTTTTCAACAGCAAAAACGGTTTCATTGGTTAGAAGCGTGGAGTTTTTGCTTTTGAAAAATAAAACTTCTTTTTTCAGACTTTCAATCTTGTTATTGAGTTCTGCTATCTGTTTCTCTTTGGAGTCCAGCTCTGTTTTGTTTTTTAGAAGTAGGATATTATTAGTTTTGATTGCCTTTTTGTAGTTTTCAATCGTTTTGTCCGTTTTTATTTTCTGAAAACCCAAAAAATCAGTTTCCTTTATAATCAAATCTTCTGCTTTTTTAGATTCCATCTCTTGTTGCATTTGACTGTATCGTTCTTCCAAAATTTTCAAATCTTCTTCCTTTTTCTTGATTTTAAATTCTACCGTCTCCAATCTTGCTAATGAACCTGAAACACCTCTTTCCATTTCTAAACATTCCGCAGCTAAATCCTGCATTTTGGAATAATGAAAAGATTGATGTTTTAAGGTTTTTCCAGTTTGCAAATCCTGCCAATCTGCGACCAAATGAGCGTGAAGATTTGGCTTCCATTCATTGGTGTCTTTATCGTAATGCCCCTCATCTTTATGAATGGCAATCTGGAAAATACGGATTCCCAATTCTTCCTCCAACCTTTTTGACAAGTTATGCAGGTCTTGCATCGTGGTATTTTCTTTTATCAAAACGACTGCTTCCCGAATCGGCATTGCGTTTTTCTGTAATTTTCTGCCCGATTTTTCTTTGCAGTAATTTTCGATTTTTTGGATTCGGTCTGCTATTTTTTCTTCAATCCAAGATTCGTTGTTTTTGGTCAAATCTTTGCGGACATAATCAAAAGTTTTCTTCCTAAAATTATGAGTTTCAGAATCGGATTGCACCGCTTTGAAATTAATCGATGTTTTCATTTATGTATTTATTATTTATATCAATGTATATTCGCATGATGATACAGCTTCATTTGTTTTAATTCCTGAACCCTGCATTATTTTTTACAGGTTAAAAGCCTCGCAGAGCGCAGAAGAAACTTTGTTGGGAGAGTAACGACCTTCAAAGTTGCGAATGCGCTCCTAACTTTTGCATACAGTTGGTAAAAAAATATACACCCTGCATTATTTTTAATAACTTAGTATGTTGGGATTTTTTTTATCTTCTTCGTCTAAAACCCTGAACATTCTGCTGTTGTTCTTCCTGTTCTTTTTGATGTCGGATTTCGGTTTCTCTTTTGATTCGTTCAATCAAAAATTCGTTCAAATCTTTGTGATTGTGGTAGATTTCCGAAAAATCTTTAGCGTTGTGAAAGGATTGCAAAATCTCATTTCTGCATTTCTTTCCTGCATTGTCATTGTCCAGAAAAAGATTGATTTCCGAATAGCTTTTCAAGTTTTCTTTGGTCTTGTTTAGCAAAGCAACGGAATTCATTACCAACAAATCTCCTGAATAGGATTTTCGCAACTCGATAAACGACAAAGCATCAATAAAACCCTCGAAAACGGCAACGTTTTTTCTGTCTTTCCTGTTTTCGTTTTGATTCTTAAAATCGCTTTTATCTTTCAAACTGATAATGGAAATATCCTTTTTCAAAATTGCACCTTTGTAATATTGGTTTCGCAGTTCCCAGCCTTTGGAAAGATTTTCAAAGCCGATGGCATAAAAGCTTTTATCTTCCATTTTAAAATGCACTTCTTTAACTAACGGATAGATATTGTGCGAAAGTCCTCTTTCATGTAGATAATTTTTTAAACTTTCATTTTGAAGCTCTTTGATTTCCCTGATTTGATAATTTGAGGGTTCTTGTTTAGGGTTTTGGTTTGGAGCTTGGATTTTGTTTTGCGATTGAAAAGAAGAAAAATGTTGTTTCTCCGCCCACTCCAAAACCTCTTTTACAGAAGCGTTCAGATATTTTTGCATAAAATCGGTATTGGTTCCGCCAATTCCTTCCGAATGCAGAAACCAGAGGTTCTGTCTTTTATCGAGCTTAAAAGAGGCGTGGTTTTCTGCTCCGAAAGGATTAAGATACCAGGCTTCTTTTTCATTTTGTTTCGTGGGAAGGTGTCCGAGATTTTGGAGTACTTCTTCCAACGATATGCTGTTAAATTGTTTACAGTTCATAATGTAATAAGTTTTCTAATTATTTTCTGAATTTTAATGATGTGTTTGAAAGGTTCAGTTGGTCGGATTTGATTTTGTGAAATTTTTGTTGAATTGTTGAGAAAAAGCCATAATCATTTATCAAACAAATAGATATGCTCTCAACAAACTCTCAACGTTTCAACAAACTTGATTTTATTCTCTCAACAAACGCTCAACAAAAATCACGTCTTAAAAGTTTGTTGAATACTTTGTTGAATGATAAGTAATTGATTTTATTTTCATTAGCCTTCAATTCAACAAATCAACATATTTTTCAAGGATAAAATCTTTTTTAATGGTGTAATATCTGCCAATGGAATTGTTCTGATAGAAAATTCCGGCATAATCAATGTCATATCTTATATAGGCTAAGCCATTGGTCTGCGGTTCTAAATTCCAGATGTCTTTCAGCAATTTTCTGATATCGTTCCTTGTCCAGAAATAAGGCTTGAACATTTTGTTCACCATATTGAGAACATCCTGCGGAACAACCTGAATTTCCAATTCTTCACGGCTTTCAAAAAACTCGTAGAAAAGCTCCAGCATTTTAGATTCCAATTGATTGTTATTTTTCCAAACGAGTTTTTGCAAAGCTTTGGTTCTGATTTCCGTAGCCGAAAACCACATTCTTGTCTTTTTATGGGAATGAAAAGGTCTTTTAATCAGAAATCGCAATAAATAGGGAATTTCAGCAATTAAGCGATTCAAAAAATCTGTATTTTCCGTTTTTATCGGTTTTACTTTCAGTATCCAGAAACGAATCTCGTTTTCATCAATTTGAATAAAATTGTCTTCATTGTTGGAACATAAGATGAATTTGGCAAAGAAATCTACTTCTTCTCTATCTTTTCCTTTGGCTTCCATTTTATCTTTATTGGTGGTGGAAAGGTATTTTAAACGTTCTGTGATTTCTTTCCTGTCAAAGAATACTTCATCAATCGCAACAACGAGCATCGAAGTCCAATCTGAGTTAAATTGGCTACTAAAAGAATCTCCTTTAATGTAGGTCATATTAAGTCCGAAAATGGATTTCAGCCATTTGATAAAGGTAGATTTTCCTGTAGAGCGTTCTTTGCTTACAAGGCAAAGAATCGGAAGCATTTGGATAGGATATTGAAGCAAAATTTTGATATAATCCAATCCAAGTTCCAGCTGTTCTCCGAAAATATGTTCCATAAAATTTAATGAAAATGGGATTTTTTCTTTTAAAGCTTCAGAATTTATGTTTTCCTCACTTGGTTGAAATGGAATTTCATTGTACATATTGTAGAATCCGTCAATGATTTGCTGATAATCCAAATGTGAAGGAATACAACAAAAACCGTCATATTTCGGAATTTTTGAAACATAGACTTTTCCATAATCGCTGATAATGGTTTCCCGATTCCAGCGAACCAATATTGAAATCTTATCTCCTGATATCAACGGCTTTTCTATGGTTTTATAATAGGTCGTGCCTACTCGTAAATAGGGAATTTTCTCGGGCATTTTTGTATGGATTTTTACTCCGTAATAGATACGGAAGGTTAGAGAATGATGGTTCGGATAAACAAACAAGCTGATTTATCTTCGATACTTCAATGATTTCACTTCATTTAAAGCATTCATCAAATCCAAATGCTTGATACGGTAAAACCTGCCTATTTTTTCGGCTTTGATATTTCCCTTAAGAACGTGGGAGCGAACGGTCTGATAATCCAACTTTAAAATTTCCGATGCCTCTTTAAAGGAATAAAATTTCTTTTTCAGTTCGATTTCAGGTTCTTTCTTTATGGAATGGATAAGTTCTTTTAACTCTTCTAATCCGTCCATAATAGGTTGAAATGGATTGGTTGTTTGCATAGCATTTGTTTTAAAATTCTATACAAATATTCCTTGTTTGCGTTTTTAATCTATGAATTATGGTAAATTCAGTAAAATTTAATACTTAATCATAAATTCCATTGATAAATCATCAAACAGCTTTTTTTCTTCATCTTTGGTTGGATAGGGTATTCCATTTGAAAACGAAGGGGTTGAAATTTCAAAATCAAAGTCCGCTTTCAAGACTTTCACAATTTCAATATTATCTACATTTTTTATAATGCCTTTGTTTCGCAGAAACGTTAAAACACCTGCAAGGAAGATTTTTTTTATATCAAACTTGTTGTTTTCATCCAGATAAGAATTATTCTTCATTACGGAGATGAATTTACTGTAATTTTCTTCACTTGAAAATACCGACATAAAAGTATTACTTGCTTTTCTTTCTCCATATAAAAGGAAGTACAGGTATAGGGTTTTTTCGGCACCAGTCAAAAAATTGCCCTGTAATTTCATTAGATTTGAGGAAGTCAACTTTTTTGCTGATTCCTTTCTGTACTGCTGTAGACAATAGTTAATCTTATCTTGAAAATTGTGGCTGTTAAATTGGCTGATTTCATTAAAGTGTTGACTGAAAAAATTATCCAGTTTTTCATATTCAATCAGGAATTCGTTCTTTGTTTTTTCTGTTAATACTTCCTGTTCAGCTCTATGTTTTGCTTTTCTAATTCTTTCGGAAAGTAATTTTTTAATTCTATCTCCTTTAATCCAATAATAAAGCATCATTGGGTAGCCCACAAGCTCCTCCCAAATGTACCAACGTCCGTATAGTTTCTTTTCATTCATTCTTAAAACAGTGATTATTTAAAAACTTCATTCATATAATTAACTTTATCTTCTTCACTTGGTCTATAATAAGCGTTGAAAACTTCTAAACTTGTGTGTCCTGTATAACTCATAATCACTTTATCTGGAACTCTTTTATTTTTCATTATCGTTATAAAACTTCTTCTGGCGGTATGGGAAGAAATTCTTTCCCAAAATTCAGACTTCATTTCCACTAATTCATCACCGTATTTCATTGTTTTTTTGATTTCATCCGTAAACTCCAATTCTTGAAATACTTCTTTAATGTACTCATTCATTTTTTGGTTCGTAATATTGGGCAAATTGTAGTCGTACTTTTCAAGAATAGATTTAGAGATGCTGTTTAAAGGAATTGCTAAGTTTTTAGATTTACTTTTCAAATCAATTACTCGGATAAAGTCGCCATCAATATCACTTTTGGAAATTGTACTGTAATTACCATATCTCATTCCCGTAGTACAGCCAAAAACAAATAAATCACGAACTCTTTCCAATCTTTTGTTTTTCGTAAAATCGTGATTGTAAATAGTTTCAACCTGTTCGTAATTCAAGGCAATTTCATCAGTCCTGAATTTAGGTGGTTTCTTAAAACTGATAAAATCATTATTATAACTATACTTTTTGTTTAAAGCCCAAAGTAAAAAAGTTTTCAATAACCCTACATTTCTATGAACGGTATTTGCTGAATGTTTTCTGTCTTCAATGCAAAATTTTAAAAATTTATTGAATGTGTTATCATTGAATTTGCCAAGTGATAATTTATGATTTGCTTTGGATTCAAAATCTTCCAACAAAGTTTTATTGCATTTGTAGCGTTTAAGCGTTGAATTTGATATTGAATTTCCAGAGTAATCATTTTCTTTTTCCTCAATAAATTCGTCATAAATTCTAAAAAAATCATTTTTCGATTTTGTTTTTTTGAATTCTTCATCAAATCTTTGTCGCAAAAGATTTAAAGTCAATTCCTCATTTATATTTTTATAACGGTTTACAATTTCTGTAAAATAACCACTGTATCTATCTAATTGTTTTTTAATGCTTCTATGATTCTCTGCCCTTTTTGTTCGTCCGTTTAAATCATTTGGTTGCCTGTTTACAAAATCCCATTCAGATGGTGTTATTTTTTCGCCTGTAGAATAGATAAAATTTTTATTTTCGTTTACAAAATAAGACCGAAAATAAATCAAAGTTTCGTTATCTGAAGAAGGTTGCTTTAATTTGAAAGTATAATTCATAGGTGCTAGTTTGGGTGCTACAACTTCTATATTTAGATATAAAAAATACCTATATTCACATATACAAATATAGGCAAAATATTGATTAATAGTGTATTTATTTATTTTAAGATATATTGAGTTGCAATAGGTTCATTTCCCTCCAACTCCACTTAAACCTCATACAATCCATATCGTTGTGTGAGGTTTTATTTTAAATTATACTCAATAGATTATTTTATCTTTCCTGCTTCCGTAAACCTGTTATTTTCTTTGTTGTAAAAGTTAAAGGAGTTTTTTCCAAAATGTAATATATTCCATTACCAATTGTAAGCGAAACTCTTGGTAAAGTTGAACTTTTAGGCTTTGGCTTGAATGATGAAGCTCATTTGGAAATGTTGATAAAATAGTTTAAATAAAATAAAAACATCAATTTTTAAGCTCTATTTTAATTTTTTTACACAAATAAGCATATTACAATCTTCTTATTTCATACATTTGTATTGAAATAAGAAATTTTATGACAAATACAGGTCTTATTCCTACCAATAAAATTACTGAAAGATTACAATACGAAAATCCGTGGTGGCTCACTGGGAATATTCCCGAACATTTCGCCGCGATGGACCGCCGGCTGTATTTCGATTTGTTCTACCCTTTTGTTACGGAGCAAGAGGTTCGGCGGGCTGTTGTTCTCATGGGACCTCGGCGTGTCGGGAAAACGGTAATGATGTTTCATGCCATCGGTCAACTTTTGGAAGATGGCGTAAAAGCACATAAAATTTTCTTTGCCGGAATTGATAATCCGATCTATATCCACCGCTCTCTGCAAGATGTGGTGAACCTTTGTATGGACGCAGTAAAAATTGATAATCCGGATGGTTGTTTCATTTTTTTCGATGAAATTCAATATTTAAAAGATTGGGAACGGCATTTAAAAGTTTTGGTGGACGCCTATCCAAAAACTAAATTCATCGTCTCGGGCTCTGCCGCGGCTGCGCTTCGCTGGCACAGTTCGGAGAGTGGCGCAGGTCGTTTTACGGATTTTCTGCTTCCTCCGCTGACATTCCAGGAATACATTCACCTAAAAAATCAAAATCATCTATTAGCGCAATCAGAAATAGAATATGGAAACATAAAAGTACCTTACATGATTGCTCGGGACATTAAGGCACTCAATAAGGAGTTTTTGCACTATATCAATTTTGGCGGGTATCCGGAAGTTGTACTTTCCGAGAAAATTCAGGGAGATATGGGACGGTTTGTGAAAAGCGACATCGTGGACAAGGTTTTGCTTCGCGACTTGCCGAGCCTATACGGAATTCGGGATGTGCAGGAACTGAACCGTTTTTTCACCTACATTGCCTATAACACCGGAATGGAATTTACTTACGAAAACATGTCCAGCGATAGTGGGATTTCCAAAGATGTCATTAAGAAATATCTGGAATATCTAGAATCTGCATTTCTCATAAAAGTTCTGAACAAGGTAGATATAAATGCAAAAAGATTGAAGCGCATCACCAGTTTCAAGGTTTATCTCACCAATCCATCACTGCGAACTGCATTGTTTTCTCCCGTTTCGGAAACCGATGCTGAAATGGGCAACATGGTGGAAACCGCGATACTTTCACAATGGATGCACCGCGACAACCTCGATCTCAATTATGCACGCTGGAAAAATGGCAAATACGAAGGCGAAGTTGATTTGATTTTGGTAGATAACAAGCATTTCAAACCTGTTTGGGCAGTTGAAATAAAATGGAGTGACCGGTATTTTTCAAAACCTGCAGAACTAAAAAGTTTATTGAAATTCACCGAAGCTAATCATTTTGACAAAGCCGTAGTGACTACAATTGAAAAACTTGGCCAGAATTTTTATAATGAGAAGGCAATTTCTTTTATTCCCTCCTCACTTTATGCTTTTAATGTTGGGGTCAATACTTTGACTAGCAAAAGCAATGTAACTGCGGTTTAAAATAAACTTTACCCTATCTCAATTAAAATTGGGAACAAATTTGGTGAACATTCATTTTTAGATGATTGTAAAACATTGATTATGAATCCCAATCAGTACCAACTTAAAAAAAATCCATCTCACAACCGAGATGGATTTTTTTTAAATAATATTTTGGTCAATCGATTACAAGCCTGAAAAAGCCGTTCCTAGGAATTGCTCGATTTCGGTTGAACTAATTAAGGGGTTTGCTCCTGGCTTGCTTGCAACAATGGCACCTACGGCACTTGCAAAATCCATCGCTTCTTCTGGTTTATTTTTGGATAATAATTGAACAATGAGACTTGCCAAAAATGAATCACCAGCACCAACAGTATCAGATACTTCCACAGGATATCCTGAATGGCGATAAATTTTTCCTTCCCATATCATTATAGAACCATGTTTTCCCAAAGTCACACAGATCGAAGGCGTTTGGGTTTTTTGTGAAATAAAATGAATATTTTCTTCGAGATCATCTGAATTGAACCCTAATCCGGACGCTATTTCCAGAATTTCTTCATCGTTGAATTTAATAAAATCGGCTTTATTCATTAATCTTTCAAGAAGCGCAATATCATAAAACGGTTTTCTTAAGTTCACATCAAAAACTTTGAACATTTTGTTGTTGTTTTCAAGCAAAGTAAAAAGTGTTTTTTGTGAAACCTCATTTCTGCAAATAAGACTTCCATAGAAAAAAACGTCGGCATTTTTTACGATGCTATCGGTCTTTTCATTGGCCTCAATAAAATCCCAAGCTGATGGAAATTTGATCTCATAAGTTGCCGAGCCGCGTTCATTAAGAGTTACCTTAACAATTCCTGTTTCGTAATCAGGCGTCGTAAGGATTCCGCTGGTATCCAATTTATTTTCTTTTGTATAATCGCAAATCACTTTTCCATCTTCATCGTTGCCTACCGAACTGATCATCGCTACCGGAAATCCGAAAGAAGCAGTTCTAAGAGCGAGATTAAGCGGTGCGCCACCGATTTTCTTTTCCGTACCAAAAACATCGAAGAGCACCTCTCCGAAACATACTACATTTATTTTTTTATTAAGAAACATGAACTATGGATTTTTGATTTTAATATTACTAAATTTACCGCCTGAAGTTCCAAAAATACTCCATTTTCTGTTCACTACATCATAAATACGGTTACTGAATGCGATTTTGTCATTTACATATACCACACAGACATCATTACTCATTTGAATGGTTACATCATAATTGGTTCCAGCAATCCCTGTTAAAGGATAAGCATTGGCAAAATCTTCACTTCCGTTGCTTAACACGTAACTTGCAATTCGGTTGGCAGATGGTTCAAAAGAAATCTTGAATCCACTATTCTCTTCTTGATCTTGTGCCAATATCAAACCCGATCTTCCACTTCCTGAAGCAGTAATGGAAAAACTAATTTGATTGGCTTTTTGGAGTTTCCCGAACATCACCTTTGAATCACCTGAAAGATTAAAGTTATTCCCAGTATGGGAAACATTTCCGGTAATTTTATCTATGGAAAGTTCGGTACTTTGACCAAATACAGATTGTGCAGCGGAAATTGGTCGTACAGCTAAAGTTCCGTCTGAGTTCTGGCTTAATTGATGAGCTACTAAATTTCCGGCCCAATCTTTTCCTCCAATATTGCTTTCAGGAACTTTTCTGGCAGTCCAACCTACTAGGTAACGATTGGTATTATCTGAAACAGTTTTTGCTGCGTACAAATAAGAGCCATCTAATCGGTCATTCGAAGGAGTAATCCATGGACCGTTTGGCGATGTGGCCATTCGGTAGTGGGTTCCGGTATTTCCGCTCCAGTTTTCAGAAAATAGCAGATACCAATAATTTCCCATTTTGAAAAGATCCGGACATTCCAGCATAATGTAATTTTCTGATGAAGTGGTCGTATAAATTGGGTTTTCCACAGTCCAATTGCCACTTGCAGGGTTAATAGAAGTAAATTTCAGCACCACCGCTTTTTTATCTGAAGTCTGTGCAGACACTAACATCCAGTATTTAGCGTCCTCAGAATTATAGAACACATGCGGATCGCGGAATTCGTAGTCATAATAGCCGACCGGTGCGGTAATTTTAAAATCCTTGACCTTCGTCCAGTTTTTCATATCCGTACTGGTTGCTAGTAGAACACTCTCCCGCGGATTGCTTGATAGAAACGCAGCGTTCGCATTGTGCCCAGTATAATAGTAATAATAGGTATTTCCAACCTTTACCAAACTTCCAGTTCCCACTCCAAAATCAGGTTCAGAAGAGGTTCCGTAAGGAATTTGTCTTCCTTGATAAGTGAAGTCTTTAAAATCAGTCGTTTCAAAGCTGTGAATGTCGTGAAAACCTTCACCTGCCGGTTTTGTTTTGGCATCGTGTAGGAAGAAAAGATGAAATAATCCATTTTCATAATAAGGCATCACATCGCCCACATAGCCGGCAGTATAATACGAATTACCTGTTCCCATCCATTGGTTAGGAGGTTGCGGATAGATGTTGGTCTGTCTGAAAATTTCATCCGGACTCACATCTGCAATCGTATCAGAATTCTGGCAAGAAATAGTTGCCAAAGCCAATATAGATGCTAAATATATTTTTCTAATTGTCATGATTTCTGATATTAGTTGGTTACAAGGTAATTGAGACTGTTCTCTGTCAGTTTTTTGATGTTATCCAAAAAGCCATTAGGCTGGCTCGCATTACCGTTCACTGTTTCGTTATACCAATCATAAGCACCCATTGAAATTACGACACATTTTTTATTGGCTGTTCCGCCTGGGAATTCCGCGATGGTAACTCTACCGTTCAGGTTATCATCCCAAGCTTCACTTGCCAGATTAGTTCCTCCCGTTTGATTTCTCCAACCTGCGCCATCTACATAGCCACCCCATTCCGGTAAAAACCACCAAGCAGTATGATTGAGTCTGAAAGTTCCTTTCTGAAGAAGATTAGCTTTTCCTGATTCGTAGGTTTGAAGTCCATCAAAAACAGGATGATTTTCATGACCTTTAAAGGAAATTCCCCAATCACTTCCTGAATCTACAAATCCATTAGGAAGGAAATCTCCAAATACATTGTTAGGTCCTTTTCCAGCTGGAACAATACCCAATGCATCAACATATTGCGATGCGAATCCTGTTAATAGTATATTTCCACCTGCATCGAGATAAGTTTTAATTTTTGAGGTAACATTGGCAGTCAGCGCCTCACCCGGAAGTGCAACAGCGGAATCAAAATGCCACCAAAGAACATCGATCCCAGTTAAATTTGCAGCACCACTCGCCACATCAGCCATGGAAACATAGACTGCTCCGGAGAAGTTTCCGAAAAGCCAATCAGAAGCTGCTATTTCATCAGGATTTGTAAGGCTTGTTCTGGTTGCCGCGGTTCCCAGGAAAGCAACTGTAGGTCCTGAAACAGGAGTATTCACTTTAGCAGTATAGATTTCGGTAAGATTAGCATTGGAAACTATAAACTGAACAGGAGCGCTGAAATTAATCGTTGTTCCTGATGCCGGACTGATGCTAACACCGCTTGCCATTTCAATGACAGGCTGCAATGCAGTAAGATCGGTTCCTTCCGGCATCACGAGTGAAATGGTTTTGCTGGAATGATTAATAGTTGCAGACAATCCGTTGATTTTAAAGCTGATAATTGGAGCCTGAGCCTGAACAATCACCTGGTAATCTTTATAAATATTCCCATTCTTCGCTCTGAATTTAACGGGTTGTGAAAAATCCACCGTTGTACCGGAAGCAGGAGAAACCGTTGCTCCCTGCGGAATTTCAATGGAAGGTGATAATGCATTCACACTTGTTCCGTAAGGTAGTGTTACCGTTATTTTGTCTGCCTTATTATCAATTTCTCCTGCAACTCCATTCACTTGAAAGGAAGAAATGTTTACAGAAACATTCGTAATAAGTCCGCCATCTTCGTTTTGTCTGTCGCAAGACCAAACGATTGCAAGCATCGCCAATAGAAGGACGGTTTGAAATTTATTAAATATTGTTTTCATAAATCTTAAATTTTAGTAACCATTATTTTGTTTGTACAATCCTTGGCTAAAGTTGATTTGAGCTAATGGTATCGGGCAATATTCTTCAATTCCGTGGTCAAATCCTGCTTGAGAATAGTAAGTTCTTTTCGTTTTTTCACCGGAGTAGTAGGTATTCATCGTTCCGGCAGCAACTCCCCATCTCACAAGATCAAAGAAACGGCTGCCTTCCATTGCAAACTCCATTCTTCGCTCCCATCTTAGGGCTTTTCTTGCAAAATCTTGGTTCCAAGTACAGTTCACGCCTGGTTCATATTTGCTAATAAGATTGTTTGAGGTATAACTTCCCGTCAAAACAGTACTGTTTGCTGCTCTTTGTCTTACTTGGTTGATTAATGGCAATGCTTGACTTGCCTGTCCCAATTCGATCAGCGCTTCTGCTTTCATCAGCAAAACATCGGAATAACGGATGATAATTCTGTTTTTAGAATTGCCATAAAATGGATCTATATTGACCGTACAGCCACATCCTACAGGAACATTTTCTTTTAGTGAAGCATAATAGCCATAGGTTCCCGGACTTCTGACCCAGCTTTCCTGATAGATTTTGTCTTCTTCATATTTCCATGGCAGTCCCGGCATCGCAACTGTATGGTAAAGCCTTGGATCCACTTTATAATTGTTGAGTTGCTTATAATCTAAATCCGCATCATTGTAAGTATCAAACATTGGCAAACCTTGGGCGTTCGTTTTGAAAGCATTGACCAGATTTTGACTTGGTTTATGGAAATCACAACATCCCAAACCTTGTGGCAAAGAAAGTACATCACCGTAGTTCAGCCTTCCGAAAAGCGTTCCGTCATTGTCGGAATATTGAATGGAGAAAACAGCTTCCGGACCATTTTCGTACGTACCCGGAAGGAAATTGTACCCGAAATCGGATTCCAAAGTATAATTCCCAATTACCTGATTAGCAGCATCAATCGATTTCTGAAGTGTTACTGGATTAATTTGTGTAACGGTATAATTATCATCTTGTTCATACGCTTGGTACAATCTTACTTTTGCCAAATAAGCAAATGCAGCACTTTTCTTTGGTCTTCCAACTTCTGGCTGTATTGCCGGCAAATTGGCTGCGGCAAATTCAAAATCAGAAGCGATGGCATCCCACAATTGTTGGTCGGTTTTAGCTCTGTTTGAGATGTTTGGATACTCTTCTATTGGTGTATTTTCGTCGACATAAGGAACATACTTGAAGAGGGTTTTCAACATAAAATAAAAATGACCTCTCACGAATTTCATCTCGGCAATTCGTTTCTGCTTATTCGGATACGCAGTTTCGGAAAGTTGGTTAAGTGCAGCAATCGCTTTATTACATCTACCAATTCCTACATAATTCAAATACCAAAGACCGTCTAATTCACCAAAATCTGGGCGAATATTATTAGAAATTTCAAAGAAGTGGAAAGTTTGGATATCATTTGTCCCACTGCCTCCTTTGTATGCATCGTCTGAACGAACATTTCCATAAGGCCAAAGACTGAAAGGAGTATCATAATGATCATTTCCAAGTGCTGCATAAGCCGCTATCACAAATCCATCCACATTCTGGGGTGTTACCACATCGGTTTCGGAAAGTACGCCTCTTGGCTCATTATCCAGAAAATCATTGCAGGAAGTTGTTCCAAGTAAAAAAGCAAAGGCGATTGTAAATAATATATTCTTTTTCATTGTTTTAATATTTAAAATTTTAAAGGGATAAATTAACTCCAAAATTGAAAGTCAGAGGAAGCGGATAGCCATAAGCAGGGGTTTCCGGATCGACGCCTGTAAAGCTTTTGGATTTTATGGTCAAAAGATTCTGCCCACTCACATAGATTCTGAAATTGGAAATCTTGTATTGTTCAAGAATATCTTTAGGAAGGGTGTAACCAAGTTGTAAAACCCTCAATTTCAAATAACTTCCGGTTTCTATATAGTAAGTAGAAAACCTTGATTCTGCATTGCTATCCACTGTAGTTAGTGACGGAATATCAGAGTTCGGATTCTGAGGAGACCACGCATTTAAAAGTCTTGTTCCTTTATTGGAACCTACATCATCCACGCTCCAGAAATCGGTTTGATATTTTTTTGAATTAATTACATCCACATCGCCGATACCTTGCCAGAAAGCAGATAAATCAAAATTTTTGTAGGAAAAATTGAGATTTACACCATACATAAAGCCTGGGTTAGGATTTCCGATCCATGTTCTGTCTTTGTCATTGATAATTCCGTCCGAGTTTAAATCAGCATAACGGATTCTTCCCAAACCTTTACCTGGCTGTGCGGCAGAATTATCTACTTCCGCCTGAGTTCTGAAAAGTCCGTCGGCAACATAGCCATACATCGAATTGATCGGTCTTCCCAGAATATTATCGGTAGTTCCGTTTCCACCATAATTATTGACAACTGATTTAGGTAATTCCGTTATTTTATTTCGGTTCATCGAAAAATTTCCTGAAATTTCATATCCAAAACCACCTGTTGTTTTATTCTGATAGCCTAATGCTACCTCTATTCCTTTGTTCTCCATTGAAGCACCATTGATCCAACGGTTTCCGCCTTCGCCGATGACTCCTAGATAAGGAGGCAATACAAGAATATCCTTTGTATCCTTTTGATAAACATCCACACTACCTGTCAATTTTTGATTAAAAAACCCAAAATCCAAACCTAGGTTAGTTTGTGTAGTGGTTTCCCATTTTAGATCATCATTTTTTGATTGAGTAGCGATAAATCCGGATGGAAGCAGACCACTTCCTACACCTGAAATATCGTAAGCCGTTCCGTATGAAGTAGCCCAAGTGGGATTACCTCCTGCATAATTGGCGATGTAAAGCGAGTAAACAGCAGAATTACTGATTTCTTGGTTTCCGGTTTGTCCCCAACCTGCTCTTAACCTTAAATCTGAGAAAAATGGAATCACTTGTTCTGCAAAATCTTCCTTGTTAATTCTCCAACCTAGTGAAAAAGCTGGGAATGTTCCGAAACGGTTGTTTTTACCGAATCTTGAAGAGCCATCATAACGAAGCGTTGCAGAAAACAGATAACGATTGTCATAATCATACGAGAGTTTTCCGAAGTACGATAACAAACTATAATAGGTTGAACTACCGCCGTTGAAGGCATCGCCGGTTCCGGCATCTGGATACATATAATCTGGATCTTCAATCAGGAAACCTTCTTTTCTCAGCCAAGTATTGTTGTACGTATCTTGATACATTTCCATTCCTCCCAGCAAATCGAAATGGTGATTTCCTGCTTTGGCGGTATAATGAGCAGTATTGGTCCATGTCCATTTTTCAGTATCGGACTGATCAATATTTACAGCATTCTTATTATTCTGCAAATACCCTGAAACATAACTTCTTTGAAGAATTCTTTTGTAATAATTGGAAAAATCAATACCAAAACTTGATTTTAAAGTAAGGTTTTTTACAAGCTGTAATTCAGCAAAAATATTTCCGAAAAACCGTTCGTATTCGTATCCATTATCTTTATTATATTCCAAAAGCCGAACAGGATTCTGCCGATCATTCATTCCTCCAACCGGACCACCCCACCCGATTCCGTCCACTGTATGAACCGGTATAATCGGCAGTGCCCTCAATGCCGGATCAAGAACACCAGGATCCATCAATTCGTTAGTTTTATTGTACGTAAAATTTTCCCCTATTTTTAATTTACCATCGAAAAAATTGTAAGAGGTATTTACACGGGCAGATAATCTTTTGAAATTGGTCAGTTTCACAATTCCCTCATTGTCATAATAACCCATTGAAAAGAAATAAGATCCTTTATCTGAAGCACTTGATGCAGAAACATCTAGTGAATTAGCCACGCCAGTTTGAGACACTTCGTCATACCAATTGGTATCGGCAGACTTAATGGTTTTCGCTGCATCTAAATATTCCGGCACGTAGATGTTGTACAAAGTCGGAACACCATTCTCAACGCCCCAATCGAAGTTATAACTAAGATTATTAGCATTCGGATTCAAACCATCATTAATATTGGCTTGCCAAAGTACTTGCCCAAATTGTTTTGCGTTGAGAACTTCAGTTTTCTTAGCATATTGCGAATAGGCTGTATAATAATTCAGGTCGATTCTCATTCTGCCTTTTTTCCCTTTCTTAGTGGTAATGATAATTACACCGTTTGCCGCTCTGGACCCATATATACTTGCCGAGGATGCATCTTTTAGCACTTGCATAGATTCAATATCGCTTGGGTTTAATTCATGCATGCCAGCTTTTGTAGGCACACCGTCTATGACATAAAGTGGGTCGGTATTATTAAGCGTTCCCACCCCACGAATCAAAACTTTGGTATTCCCTCCAGAAGGCGAACCATCAGTTGAAATATTCACCCCCGCAACTCTACCTTGTAAAGATTTTACGGGATTTGGTTCTCCTTGTTTGTTAAGTTCTTTCATCTCAACGATAGACACCGCACCTGTGATATCGGCTTTTTTCTGCTTCGTGTAACCGGTCATTACAATCTCATCAATATTCTTCACTTTTTCACCAGCCAAAATAATGTTGAGAACTGTTTTTTCATCGACAATAATTTCCTGCGTAGAATAATCAGGATAATTGAAAATAAGTGTATTTCCTTTGTTTAAATCATTCATTTGAAACGTACCATCTTGATCCGTGGTCGTGCTAGCACCGGTTTCTGAAACGGTAACAGTAACGCCGCTTAACGGCTTTTGGTCGGGAGACAGTACCTTTCCTTTGATGGTTTCCTGAGCGAAAATATAGGAAAACGGAAGAAGACAAAAGGCTACTGCAATTTTATATCTTTTCATAAAATAGAGTTTTTTATTTAATATTAAGCTGATGACCACGGATGTTCAAGGTACTTCCTTTCGTATCCGTTGATAAGTAAAGTTCCGAGAAATGTTCGCTAGGAAAGAAAATTTCGGTCAGTACTTTTTCTCCATCATTAAAGAAGATTTCGATGGAAGTTTTATCGATGACCAATTTCATCTTCACATTAGAATAAACCTTGTGCAGAGGTGCTTTGGTAACGGCGGTTGCGTAATTGTTGCCAAAACTTATTTTGCCTGATTTGGAACGGTCGATAAATAGTTCTTTCGTTTTATTATCAATCCCGAATATCAGTTCTTCTCCCAAATCATTTTTCAGCGCGAAAGTATATTTTCCGGAAGTCATTTTTTTCAAATCTAAATCTACAACTGCCTTAGTAAGATCTAGTTGAGATTTTGCAATCAGTTGATTTTGCGCTTTTACCTTAATTGTTTTTCTGGTAGATATTCCTTGATATTTTTTCAGTTGGGCAACAGGAATATTTTTGAGAATGTATCCATCTTTTGTTTTTTTGAGTGAAACTTCTCTCGCCACAGTCATACTGCTTCTCCACGCTTGTGTAGGAACTTCCTGCGCATAGTCCCAGTTGCTCATCCAACCGATAATAACCCGTTTTTCCTTTGGAACATTATCAAAAGAAATACTTGCATAGTTGTCTTTGCCCCAATCTAACCAAGCAGCCTTTTCTCTTTTAATTTGTTGGCTAAAATGTTCATCTACAGTGAAGGTCTTCCCGTCGAAATCTCCGACGAAATATTGTCCTGCAGAACCTTTATTGGGACCTCCCGGATTGATATTGACAATCATCACCCATTTTTCTTCCTTCGAACCTTCTACTTTTAGCGGAAACAAATCGGGGCATTCCCAAACGCCACCGTGACCGCCCAAATCTTTTCCGAATTCGGATTGAAATTTCCATTCTTTAAGGTCTTTCGATTGGTAGATATGAACTCTATCCTGTGCAGCCAAAACCATGATCCATTGTTGTCTTTTTTGATCTCTAAATACTTTCGGATCACGAAAATCTCGGATTCCTGGGTTTTTCAGAACTGGGTTTGCGCTATATTTTGTCCATATTTTGCTGTTGTCTAAAGAATAAGCAATTCCTTGGGTTTCCACATCTATTTGCTTTGCTTTTTCCTTATCCATATTATGATAAGTAAAAATTGCAACAACAGGTTTATTTTTGGCATCTCCGAAACCCGAGGTATTATTCACATCAACCACTGCACTTCCGGAGAAAATGTATCCTAACTCATCAGGATAGAGGGCAATAGGTTGCTCATCCCATTTGATGAGATCTTTGCTTGTAGCATGTCCCCAATGCATCGGTCCCCATTTGTTTCCGTGCGGATAATACTGGAAAAACAGGTGGTAAACACCATCTTTGTAATAAAGTCCATTCGGATCATTCATCCAACCGGTTTTCGGAGTGAAATGGAAGTTCGGTCGGTAAAGTTGCTCCTCAGAAGGTTGAGCTATCGACTGAGCATAGATTGCCGAATTGCAAATCAGCGCTACGACGAGTGTTGAAATATATTTTTTCATTGAAATTATTTTGTTGTTGTTTTCTGGACTATTAGACCATATGTAACGTCCGACTATTTTGATAATGATTTACTTAATTTTTCAAGGGTAGTACCTTTTGTTTCTGGCATCATGAAAATGACGAAAAGCAACTGGAAAACCATAGCGATAGTAAACACAAGGAACACTGTTCCTGGCCCAATGGTAGAAAATAGGGTTGGGATAAGCGAAGGGATAATTGCAGCGAGTACCCAGTGCGTAGAGCTACCAAAAGACTGTCCTGATGCGCGGAGATGATTCGGGAAAATCTCCGATATAAACACCCAAATTATAGTTCCCTGACCAATTGCGTGAGATGCAATGAACAGGAAAAGGAAGATTGGAATCGCCAAACCGGTCCAATGAAAGTAAAATGCCATAGACACTAATCCCAGAGAAATAATATATCCTATGGATCCAATAAACATTAGTTTTTTTCTCCCTACTTTGTCAATCAGATTCACGCCAACCAGAGTAAATACCATATTTACAACACCTATTCCGATACTACTGAGAAGTGCCGTTTTCTCACCTAGACCTGCTTCACCAAAAATCCTCGGTGCATAATACAAAAAGGCATTAATTCCCGACATTTGATTAAAGAACGCCACAAGAAACGCCAGCGTTAAAGGAAAGCGATATTTTTTCATAAAAATATTTTCCTTTGGTGCGTCTGCATAATCTTCCTCCATTTGTGTGGCCAGCAATTCTGAATCCTGATCCGGGCTTATAATCTTCATTACTTTTTTGGCTTCTTCCACTCTGGATTGTGAAATCAACCACCTTGGACTTTCCGGAATGGTGATGACAAAAAGCGTGTAGATTATCGCCGGAATTGCTTGTACTCCCAACATCCAACGCCAGTCATTATCGCCAATTCCGCTTAATAAATAATTAGAAAAAAATGCGACCAAAATTCCCAGAACTATATTAAATTGATATAATGAAACAAGCCTTCCTCTGTCTTTTGCAGGTGCGATCTCTGAAATGTACGCTGGTGCAGCAATCGTAGAAGCACCTACACCCAGACCTCCCATAAACCTGAAAAATGCAAAAAAATAAGGATCATTTGAAAGTGCCGAACCGATTGCGGAAAGTGTATATAGAATCCCTATTGCAAGGAGTGTTTTTTTCCTACCCCATTTGTTGGTAGGTATGCCACCGAAGATGGCCCCAATTACGGTTCCCCACAATGCCATTCCCATCACTACTGCTCCGTGGAAGGCATCCGAACTATTCCATAACAACTGTAGTTTTTTGTCGGCTCCGGAAATTACCACAACATCGAATCCGAATAGAAATCCGGCCAAAGCTGCAGTAATAGCCCACATCATTATTTTGCTCATCTGTTAAAAATATGTATTTGTTTGTGGCTAATATATTCTTAGATGGCAATTCAGGTATCTAATTATGTAACAAAAGATTAAGAGACCGTTAATTATTTATTAAATAAATTCAATTACCTTAAAATCAAATACTTAAATAAACAATCGTTAATGAAAATTTTGATTGTATTTCGAAAATGTAACATCATCATATAAAATTGTTACAGGTTTTCGGGTGCAATTAGGTAGATTTAAGAATAATATTCTAACAACTTATCCCTGAATTGATATACAGCTGCTTAATTTGAATGTATTAGAAGTATACATTTTTTTTAAACTTGTAAGAAACAATTCAAAATCAAGAAAGATTACATCGGAGATTTCGTAAATGATGATATAGTTAAAGTTAATTACCATCGAAGAAATGATGATAGTTAAGAAAGAAGAATATCTGTTTTCGATTTTTTTAAAAGTATAAAATCGGCTTTAAAGTAGTTAGTAAACTACTCCTTACCCATACTTTTCCTGAAAGCATTCGGCGACAATCCAAACTTATTCTTAAATACAGTTGAAAAATAATTTGGTGATGAGAAGCCGTTCTTATAGGCTACTTCCGAAATCGTAAGTTCAGAATTTTGCAACATCGATCTAGCCTGTTCCAAACGGATATTGTTAATATAATCACTTACATTCACATCAAAAATCGCCTTGATCTTTCTGTAGAGCTGGATTCTGGATATATTGAGATAATCTGCTAGGTCTTCTACTGAAAAATCAGCATTATCAATGTTGTCTTTTATGATTTGATTTAATTTATTAACAAAATTCTGTTCGATACTTCCAAAAGACTTCCTGTCGATAATATTTCCAATATGATGAGTATAATAATAGCGCAATTTTTCACGGTTGTAGAGCATACCTCGAAGAGATTGTACTAAAATTGGATAGCTGAAAGGTTTGGTAAGATAAAGATCAACTCCTGATTTCAGACCCTGAAGATAAGATTCTTTATTATCAAGTGCGGTGAGTAAAATAATCGGAATATGCGATGTCCTTAAATCGTTTTTAAGAATTTCGCAGATTTCAAATCCATTTTTATCCGGGAGATTCACATCGCATACAATAATATCTGGAATTTCTCCGACGGCTTTTTCAACAGCATCTGTTCCGTCGGATGTACTGACATCAAATTCTGTTTTCAGTTTATTACCCAAGAAAAATGACAAATCAGTATTATCTTCTATTAATAGCAATGAATAACGCTCTCCATTATCCTGCACTGACTCAAAGACCTCTTCTTCCAATCCCGTAAAACCAGAATCTTTCGCAAGTAATTCGGCATTTATAACGCTGGCTTCTTTTATCATTTGGTCTTCATTGAAATGCTTATTTCCTTTGAAAAGACTTATAACAAACTCAGTTCCCTGAAAAGAGTGAACTTCGATTTTTCCGAGATGTAAATCAATAAACTGACGACTAAGGTGCAACCCGATTCCCGAACTGTTTTTTCGGTTATTCGATCCTTTAAAATAGGGCTCGAATACACTGCCAATTTCTTTTTCCGGAATTCCTATGCCGTTATCTTTAAAGATAATGACCACCTGATTTCCCTTCTCCTGAATGGATATTTCAATTTTTCCGTTGTCTGGCGTAAATTTAAAGGCGTTGGATAAAAGGTTGAAATAAACCTTATCCATCAAATTGCGATCGATATAGAGCTCTATTTTTTTATTGGAAGCGTGAATTTCAAACTTGATATTTCGTTTTTTGGCTTCATTCTCAAAATCCCTAAAAATACCAAAGGTAAAATCATAAACATTGGTTTTTGAAACCCGAAGATTAAAAGTTTTGTTTTCTATTTTTCTAAAATCCAAAAGATTATCGATCAAACGAAGCAATCTATTAGAATTTTTACTGATGAGTTCTATTTCGTAGGATGGTTTGGATCCTTTTTGGATAATGTTTTCTTTTAAAGATTCCAAAGAGCTCAAAATCAGCGTTAAAGGTGTTTTGAATTCGTGGGACATCCCGGTGAAGAAGTTCACTCTTGCATCGTTGCTTTCCTTCAGTTCATCTGCAATTTTTTCAATCTGATTACGTTGTATGGTAACCCTCTCATTGGTTAAAATAAGTTGCTTATTTTTAATTTTAATGGCGTGGATTAGATAGATTGCATAAGCGATAAGACAAAACATCAAAGTCAACAAAATTACCGACCACCGAAACAATTCTTTTTGCGAAGAATATAGTTGTGTCTGTTTTTTTACAGCATTCACTTGGTTTTCGATCACCCCTTGTTGTTCAATAATCTTGTCAAACTGATTACGCATAATCTCTGCATTGAACCTGTCAATTACGGTCGAGTTAAGTTTGATTCTTTTGGGAGGTATTTGTCCATCAAAGATTTTTATTGCGGTTTCAATAGCTTCTGGTCCTCCAGTCGGATATAAAATAGTTACGTTGAATTTTCCATCCAAAACCATCTGTATGCCTCCGTCCTTAGTATTGAGCCCATCGACACCAATAAACTTAATCTGATTTTCTAAGCCTGCACTCCGAGCAACCTGCCATGCAATAGCTGCAAGTTCATCATTAAAAGCAAAAACATATAAACTTTGATTCCCTAAGGAATCCAGCGTTTTTCTGAATGAGTCTACAGGAAGTCCTTTGAAAGATTTTATAAGATGAGTATTGGGATTATTTCTAATAGTATTTTGAAAGCCTCTACTTCTTTCTACCGTTGGAGAGGAGTTATCATCACCTTTGATTTCAATAACCTTTTTTTCGATTTTCGAATCAGAAAGAATATAATTGGCTGCTTCTTTTCCAATTTCCTCATTGTCAGCGCCAATATAGGTAGTGTAACTTGAAGAATTTATTTTTCTATCCACTAGAATTACCGGTATTTTTCTAGCGTGGGCTTTTTTAACAATGGGAACAATCGAATCAGGTTCGATTGGAGAAATAATAATGGCATCCACATTATCATTTATCATTTTCTGAATATCCGCAATCTGTTTTTTTACAGAATTTTCAGCTTTGGATATCTTTAAACTTACATTAGAGTGTAGAGAGGCTTGAATTTCCATAGAATGGTTCATAGCTTCCCGCCATGGATGGTTGCCCAACCCTTGTGAAAAACCGATTACAATCTTATCCGAATTGTTTCTACCCTCCTCTTTACACGCCGTCATCAGAAAAAGCAAAAGAAATATCACTCGGAAAATTTTTCCCAACCCTAACTTATTGAAATCTTTTTTTTTCGACATACTAACGCAATATTAATAAAGATGTTTTACACACACAATTTTTGGTAATACTATTTTATAAGAATATTTCTGAGGAATGTTATAAACAAAAACTATTTAATGGTGATAACATTTGGTTTTATTAATTGTTGGAGGTATCAACGTTTAGTAAATAAGGTAATTTTACGGGGAAGTAGAATCTGATGGTAGAATCATAAATTCCTTATTGAACTTTCACCGAACAACATATAAATGAATTAGTTTTAATTATTGCTCTATTATTTCAAAAAACATTTTGCCATCCCAAAAATAATTCCTATATTAGTATCATTATTCCAATAAAGCAGTATTTTTGAGTGGTAAAGGACAAGATTTCTTACCATCTCTTTACAAAATTTTTCTTGTTCTTATTGCTTTCATTCTTCCTTAAATTTTAGGTTCAGTTTCATAGGCATGAAACACAAGTTTCTTCAGACTGATACTGCAGTTTCATAGGCATGAAACTCTGTAAAAATAGGCACGTTTTTTATGGACTTTACTATGTTTATTTTTACCGCTCTTTTAGCTGAATAAAAATCATCAAAAAATTCCCCTAGCTACGATAACTAGGGGAATCTTTGTACAAAACAATTAAAAATTAAAGTTGTGGGCCTGCAGCAACCAACCTGTTCCCTTCTTCTGTATTGCAGTATTGTTCGAAGTTTTTAATATAACGTCCGGCCAGATCTTTTGCTTTTGTTTCCCAATCTGAAACATTATCGTAAGTATCTCTTGGATCAAGGATTCCTTCCGTTACATTGGCTAAAGATTTCGGAATTTCAAGGTTCATAATCGGAACCGTCGTTCTTTCTGCTTGATCGATTGATCCATCAATAATTGCATCGATAATCGCACGGGTATCTTTCAATGAAATTCTTTTTCCGGTACCGTTCCATCCGGTATTAACTAGATATGCTTTCGCACCGTGCTCTTTCATCTTCCCGATTAATGTTTTGGAATACATGGTTGGGTGCAATGTTAAAAATGCTTCCCCAAATGCAGGAGAGAATGATGGTTCTGGTTCAGTGATTCCTCTTTCGGTTCCTGCCAATTTAGAGGTATAACCGCAAAGGAAGTGGTACTGCGCCTGATCTTCGTCAAGAATAGAAACAGGAGGCAGAACTCCAAATGCATCCGCCGATAAATAAACGATTTTTTTCGCGTGACCAGCTTTCGAAGGTAACACGATTTTATTAATATGATAAATCGGATAAGAAACTCGGGTATTTTCGGTAATGGAATTATCGGTATAATCGGGTTCTCCATATTCGTTCACTACAACGTTTTCTAAAAGGGAATCACGACGGATTGCTTTAAAAATGTCCGGTTCTTTCTCTTCAGTTAGATCGATTACTTTAGCATAACAACCGCCTTCGAAGTTGAAAACACCATTATTGTCCCAACCGTGCTCATCATCACCTATCAAATATCTTTTTGGATCAGCAGAGAGCGTAGTTTTACCGGTTCCGGAAAGTCCGAAAAACAAAGCAACATCACCTTCTTCACCTACGTTTGCAGAACAGTGCATGGATGCCATACCTCTCAATGGAAGGTAATAGTTCATCATCGCAAACATTCCTTTTTTCATTTCTCCACCGTACCAAGTTCCTCCAATGATTTGGATTTTTTGGGTTAGGTTAAACATCACGAAGTTCTCCGAGTTTAGACCTTGCTCTTTCCAGTTTGGATTAGTGGTTTTTGATCCGTTCATCACGATGAAATCTGGTTCACCGAAGTTTTCTAATTCATAATTTGAAGGACGAATAAACATATTGGTAACGAAATGAGCTTGCCAAGCAACTTCCATCACGAAACGAACTTTCAGCCTAGTATCTGGGTTGGTTCCGCAGAAAGCATCTACCACATATATTTTCTTGGAAGTAGAAAGCTGTTTCAAAACCAATTCTTTGCAGCTTTCGAAGATTTCAGGAGTCGTAGGTTGATTAACTTTACCGTCCCAATAAATGGTGTCTTTGGTCACCTCATCCTTTACGATATACCGATCCTTTGGAGATCTACCGGTGAAAATACCTGTTTTTACCGCTACTGCTCCTGATTCTGTTAAAGCTCCTTTTTCGTAGCCTTTATTTTTGGTGGACATTTCGGCTTTGAATAGCTGCTCGTAAGTAGGATTATACACTACTTCTTGGTAACCTGTAATTCCTAAACCATCTAATTGTTGAATAATTTTAATATTCTTCATAACGACTTTTTATTTCTGATTTTCTGATTTTTTCATTGAAAAACAAATTTAATCATTAATGATCATTAATGATGTTTTAAAAATAGTGATATTCATCAGAATTCGCAAGAAAAATAAAAAGTTGTAAAATACTGATTATCAAAAAATTAAATCTGACCAAGAAAAAATACTGTTAAAACCTTTTCCCGAAAAATAGTCCTCAAAACACGAAAATTTAGTACTCATCACGAAATCGCCACCCCATGCGCCCAAACTTTTGACAAAAACAGGACAGTTTTCGAAATATTTTTCTTTCACCGTTTGAATTCCGAGAAAATCTGAAAGTTTTTCTTCGTGCAAGGTCATCAATTGTGAAAAATTTTCTAAATCTTGTGCTTTAATTACGGCCTTTGTCAGCTCAGAAAATTCATCAATAAGTTGTTGCGATTTTTGCTTCGAACGATAATGTTGAATACCTTTTCGGCTGTCTTGCTTATGATTGAGATGAATAAATATGAGATCATCTTTGAAAGAAGGGGAAAAGTGAATAGTTCGTACAAGACGCTGTTGACCGGTAATTTGATAAAGAAGCGCAGATTTTTCTTTGGCAACAGCGATATCGTAACCGCTTCCTCCCAAACTCAGTTCGTTGAGTGTATAAGCATCGATTTCTGCCCATTCGGCAAGATTATTCATCAAAGTTGAGCTGCTTCCTAAACCATAATCTGCAGGAAATTGAAGATTGGTTTTCAAAAAATACGATTCATCTCCTTGAAAAACCTTCGCAGAAAGGCGCTGAACGTTCTGAAGAACTTTTACCACGAATGTTGCCGGTTGCTCCAAATTGCTATCGAGAATTTCCCAGGTTTGATAATTGATCTTGGCATAAAGCCACAATTGATCTTGGTGATAAGCTTCCCAAACCACTTCAGATTTTACATCATCACTGGATTCAAAAAAAAACTCTTGCCCCCATTTTGTAGGTACGGCAAGAGCTAAAGCTCCGTCTAAAACGGTATATTCGGAAGTGAGCAATAATTTTCCTGGTGAAAATAGTTGACCCATTCTTTTTTAATTAAATTGCGGTTGAAGCGCCTACTTCGCTGTTGATTTTCTTAATCAAACCTTGCAAAGTTTTTCCAGGACCTACTTCGATGAAAGTGGTAGCTCCGTCTTTGATCATATTTTGAACAGACTGGGTCCATTTTACAGGCCCTGTAAGTTGTTTGATCAAATTTTGTTTAATTTCCTCCGGATCCGATACGGCAGTTGTGGTAATATTTTGATAAACCGGAATGGTAGGATTTCGGAATTTGGTTTTTTCAATCGCCGCGGCCAGTTTTTCTTGGGCTGGCTGCATCAATGGGGAATGGAACGCTCCGTTTACTGGTAGCATCAAAGCGCGTTTCGCACCCGCTTCTTTCAATTTTACGCAAGCTTCTTCAACTGCTGCAGTTTCTCCGGAAATTACCAATTGTCCCGGACAGTTATAATTTGCAGGAACCACAATTCCATTGATGGATTGGCAAATTTCTTCTACTTTTTCGTCTGGAAGGCCTAAAATAGCAGCCATAGAACTTGGGTGTGCGTCACATGCTTCCTGCATCGCATTTGCACGCGCAGCAACCAATCTTAAACCATCTTCAAAAGACAAAACTCCATTGGCAACCAAAGCAGAAAATTCACCAAGAGAATGTCCTGCAACCATTTGTGCGCCTTGTCCGTTGACGATTTTCAATACGGCAACTGAATGGATAAAAATAGAAGGTTGGGTAACCTCAGTTTTTTTCAGATCTTCATCCGTTCCTTTAAACATGGTGGAAACGATGTCGAAACCTAAAATATCATTGGCAGATTCCATCAGGTCTTTGATGTCTTTACGGGAATCGTATAATTCTTTCCCCATCCCGACAAACTGTGAACCCTGCCCAGGAAATACAAGCGCTTTCATATAGATTTATTAGCAAAAAAAATTGTTGCGGTTAATCATTCGAAAGATTAACTCCTTATTATTAAATTTATTTATTCTCCTTTCGGGATTTATCTTAATTAGAAACTAAACGAACGACGCGGTATCCTTTGTTGACGTACGCACCGGATTTGGATTTCTCAAACTCGAATTTCGTAGCAAGTTGGGTTTGCACCTTGTTCATTTGTTTGAAAATTTCGCCTTTTTTATTCTCGCGGCTCAACATATCATTAACCACATCAAAACCGATCACTGCATATTTAGAAGGTGTTTTGCAATATTTTTCTTTGTACGCAGCCAAAATTTCTTTTTCGTAATCGCCTTCAGTATTGATTTTTCGATCCATTAGATATACTAAGTTTACTTGGCTTAGCGCATCCTCTTTTTTCTCAAAAATCGGTGAATAATACATACTAAAAGCCTTGATACCGTTGGTTTCTTCAGCCAAAGCGATCATTCTATTAGCAAAAGCGTCGGCTACAGCATCCTTGTCATTCGCCAAAATAGCAATCACGGGAGCAGATTGTCCAGTCATCATGTTTTTATCTACTTGAATATCCGCAGCTGAATTGACGATAATGACATTCGGGTTTTTCAATTCTTTTTCAAGATTTGTTTTCAGATATTTTGCTTTGGTTTGATCTTCATCCGCGAGAATGTAGATTTTCTGATCAGAATATACGTCCTTAGTTTCCTTCACGATGCGATCTGCATATACCATCTCATTGGTTTCGATAAGGATAAGATTATTGAATTTATATAAATCTTCAGAATTAGCGAAAGGAGCAACCACGGGAATTTTCGTTGATTTCACGTAATCCAAAACCTGCAAAACACTGGATTTGAAAAACGGCCCGATAATTAAATCGGTATTATCAGCATTGATTTGTGTCAACGAATTTTTGAAACTTTGTTCGTTTCCTGCGTCAATCACCTTAATGTCCAGCTTTTGTCCTTTTTGTACGTTTCTTTCAATAGCGAGTTTTGCTCCAGAAAGGAAATCGAGGGAAAGGGTTCTGTACTTAGAATCACCGGTATCAAAACCGAAAGGCAACATCAACACTACGTTCAATGCATCCCCTGATTTCTTTACATATCCTTCGTCTAATTTTTTGATTTTTAAAACCATTCCGGTTTTTAAACCTTGCGATAAACTTGGATTTAAAGTAAGCAATTGATCCAAAGAAACCCCGAATTTATTTAAAATCCCGAAAACGGTATCACCTGACTGAACGGTGTACGTCACGTAATCATCTGCTGTAGAAGTACTTGTGTAAGTGCTTGCAGGTTTATTTTCTTCCACTTTCTCCTCAACAGCTTTTTCAGAAACCGTTGAAGAAAGTGCGTTTCCTTTTATTTTAATAACTTCTCCCGGACGCAAACCTTTATCTTCTAATCCCGGATTGAGGGCGAAAAGTTCCTTTTGGGTTAGGTTAAACTTTCGGGTCAGTTTATAATAATTGTCTTTTTCTTCAATAGTGTAAAGATCATCGCTGGTCGCTTTTTCCTCTTTTTTCACCTCTTCTACTACAGGAACTGTATTGACTTCTTCCGGTTTTACAGCAACAGCTTGGCCGGCCCCGAATTTGTTGATATTCTCCAACGGCAACACTACTTCATCCCCAATTTTCATGTGACTGTCCAACTCAGGATTTAATCTTCTAAGCTCTGCCTCGCTAACTTGATATTGCTTGGTGATTCCATAGATGGTTTGCTTTGGTTGCAACACTATTTTTCCCAATTGGGCAGTCGCAGTAGCTTTCGCCGGTACTGCTTTGGTTTGTGCGCCGGTTTTACCCACTACCAAAACTTCTCCTAATGCGAGTTTGCCATCTTTCACCTTTGGGTTTTTTTGGTAAAGTTCATCCAAACTCAATCCATATTTTTTAGAAATATTGTAAGGAGTATCTCCTTTTACAACTGTATGCGTCTGGGCAGATAAACCAGAAAAAGCGATTAAACTTGAAATAATGAATGATTTTTTGAACATCATATTAAGATAAATATTTACAAAAATACTGCTTTAAAATTAAATGGAAACAATAATTAATTCCGACTTTTCCACGTTCATTTCTTGGTAACAATTTTGAAGCCATTCTCTACCATAGTCAGCATAGAAAACTGAGAAGTTAAAAACTCTTTCCTGCCATATTTTCCCGGGATGGATCTTCAAAAATAATTTTTCAAGTCGTTCTAGTTTTTCCTGTTGTTTTATTTTTTCCGCACGAAGCAATCTTTTTCTCATTCTTTCAAAAGATTTCAACTGACGCGTTCTTTCGGCATCTACCAAAGAACCGAAACTTTTATCTGTTGTTTCCGCTTGATCGGAAATGGCCTGAAACTGCTGGTTTAATGTTGTTTCACTTTGATTGAGAAGAGAAAGAATTTCGTTTTTTTCCAGAAGATTTTTTTTGGTAACCGCCGCAAAATCCCTAAAAAAATCATCTAAGGAAAGTCCTAATTTCTCCGCTTTTTTCAAAGTTTTTTCATCTGTAAAAAGCAAAGAATTTCTCGGAACCAAAACCGGAAAAGGCAACTGAAGCGATTCGAAATACGCTTTCAGCTCCAGCCAATACATAATTTCGGCATTTCCGCCGACATATACCAAATTCGGCAAAATAGTTTCTTGATAAACCGGCCGCATCAACGCATTGGGACTGAATTTCTCAGGATAATGCTCCAATTCAGCAATGATTTCTTCTTTAGTAAACGAAATTTCAGTATCTACAACATGGTATTTTTCATCACGGAATTCAATTCTGTTGCGGGTTTCCGAGAGATAAAATAAATTAATTTCCCGCGGATTCACCTGTACTTTTCCGTACTTTTCGCTAAGAAAAGAAACGGTATTTTGGGTTGTTTCAAAAAGATTTTGATGCAAAAGTTCGTTTCGGAAAACGTCGGTCATTTCTTTTTTCAATTCCGGATGATCTCCGTCAATGATGATTAAACCATACTCTGCAAAAAGCTCCTGAACCAAAATTCTCGTTGCTTGAGAAAGGGTATTTCCTTTTCGGTAAGCCTTTTTCATCAACAAAATAAGTTCAGTGCCGAAGACCGAATCCTTAAATTCTTCTTCGAATTGTGAAATGAAAAAATCGTCTTCCACTAAAATCCTTCCTACTGATCCACCAGCTTTTGCCTTGATTTCATAATAATGATTCTCCGTTTTGAAATGATTGATTTCCTCAAAGTCATGATCTTCCGTTGCCATCCAAAATACAGGAACGGCCTTATGATCCGGGAATTTTTCATTAAGAAAATCGGCCATTTTTATGGTTTGCAATATTTTATAGATAAAAAAAACAGGTCCGGAAAATAAGTTCAGCTGATGCCCCGTTGTCACCGTAAACGAATTCTCGTCCTTTAAATAAGACAAATGAAGTTTTTGTTTTTCAGAAAGGTTAGAAGAAGCGTGTTGCTCATCCAAAACTTTTGAAAGTACAGCCCTTGACTCTTGTGAAAAACTGCCTTTTTTGAGCAGAAACTGCTTTTCAATATTTTTTAGGTTGAAAGTATCTTCCTCGAAACCTTCGATCTTCTGCGTGAGAAAATCCTTGATCAGCTGTGGAATGCTTTCAATTTCTATAAACGGGATATTTTTAATTTTTTTCAAAATAGTCTTAACTGAATAAATACCAAACAATCCCCAGATTCAATCGGAAATCATAAATCGGATAATTTGGCACGGTGAAAGATTTGTTCTGCATGAAAGTAGTGTTCAGATGTTGCGCTTCGATAAAAAAGAACATCCGTTTCACTTTCAGGTTGAAATAGACATCGGCAATTGGTTGTCCGCCGATGGAATAGGAATTTGCATTCGGTAAAATAAATTCGTTCAGCACCGGAAAATATTCCCGTGAAGCGAACTTACTGAAATAATACACCTTGATTCCAGCTTGAATTTCCGCTGCTTTTTTGAATGCTTTGGATTGCCAAAAAAGGTTGGCTCTACCAATAAAATTAGGCATTGGCAACAAATCTTTATTCCCAATTGCACTTTGGAAAAGCACTTTCGGATTCAAATGGAAATTGCCATAAGAGAAGGTGGCTTCCCCGCCAATTTGGGAAATATTTAAAGAAGAACTGCTCTGTTGCGGTTGTGCATCGGCATCGAGATAGGTGAAACTATCAATTCTGAAATAATTGGCAAAAACACTGCTTTTGAACCATTTTAGGTTAACATCACCTCCAATTTCGGTAATCGATTCATTGTTTGGATTTTCTAAATTATAATTGAATTTGCGGTAAATCGATGGATTCATCAGCAAATTAAAGGTCGGCGATGCGGTTTGGAAATTCACCTTAGCATTTACGAAATACCCTTCGATCGGTTCGAATTTCAGTAAGTTTCGCGAACGTAGAAAACTCCCAAACTCGCTACCATTGGAAAACTCCAAATTGGAATTAAGAGCGACTTTGTTCCAAAGTTTAATTTGTAAATTACCTACTGCGCCAATTCGGTTTTCAGATCTTTCTTGGGGAATATTGAAGGATTCCGGCAAAGCGGTTCCTATTCCAAATTTGATCAATTGATGGCGAACTCCCGCGTCTAATTTGAAGTGTTCTTTGTCGAAAAGAATGCTTACGGTATTGCTCAAATTCTTGGAATATTTCTTCGAAGAAAGTGGATAATCAATCAACTCATCAGCTTCGGTGAAATAATATCCTTCCGCTGAAGATTGATTATAGTAATATTTATTGGCTTGATGAAAGAAGGTATGTCTAATTTTAAAAGGAAATTTCTCGGATGCAAAAGGCCGGAATTGTTGGCTGAAATAATACCTTCTGTAAGAAAATCTGGAATCCGACCCAGAAAGGTTGACCGGCAAATTCAGACGGTTATCGAAATTACTGTTTCCATCGAGGAAAAGACTGATGTCGGAAACACCGCCATTCTCTTCATTATTTACATTTTGGTGCAGATAGTGCGCGAAAGCTTCGTACTTATTGTTTTTGGAAGTGTAGTGGCCGGAGAAGATGATATTGTTGTTAGAAGCCAAATTATTCTGATAGACTCCCAAAGACCTTAAACCCATGTACTCTACCGCAAAGTTGAAATATTTACCGATGTTTTGAGTGTAAGTGGATTGCAGCGCTGCTCCACTGCTCACGGAATTATGATATACGAAAGCCGTGGTGGGGGTTTTTACATCGTAATACTTAACGTCATTAACACCAAGAATTATGAATGATTTATTGGTTGGAAGCAAGGACAAGTTTTGCTCGGGATTTACCTCATAAACCAGCGGTTGATAACCTGAACCGATATTGGCAAACTGTATTTTCCCAAAGTTATCGCGGTTGTTGTATTGCGAAAAGATATAGGTTTTGTTGTGGCTCAAAACCGTATCAAATATCTTCTTCTCGGAAAACTGAGTTTGATACTGATAATCGTAAATCGTAGGCTTAAAGATCTGCAGTGAATCTTTCCGTCCGGAATCAATAACCAGGGTATCCTGAGGTTTTACTCTGTTGGAATCGGTTTTGTTGACGACTTGCGCAACAAGCAGACTGTTGCAAAATAATAGACAGAGAAAGAAGTATTTCATTGTTAAACTTTGGACTACAAATGTAAGAAATATAGGGAAATAAAAAACCCCGCTAGATATGCGGGGTTTTGAGTATTTAATTTGGATTAGTTGTAGCCGGGATTTTGGACCACATTAGGATTTGTTTGCATTTCCGAAATAGGAATTGGCCAAACAAATTTATAATTGTCTGCTTCAGCGACAAAAGTATTGTTGTTTTGTCCTGTTTTATCAACCGGTTTATGATTTCTCTTAAGGTCAGTCAATCGGTGACCTTCCAAGAAAAATTCAAATCCTTTTTGTCTTAAGATTTCGTCGAGCAAAGCTTGCCCGGAAGTTGCAGGAAGTAAATATGCAGTATCTCTGTAGGTTTTAACCCAAGCTTGAAGACCCGAAGCAGCAGCAGCAGGATTCTGATAATAGTTTGCTTCCGCCAAAACAAATACCGCTTCTGTTTTTCTGAAAAGCACCACGTCTTTTGCGGCAGAAGTATACTTTCTAACGTCAATTGGTTTCGGAGTATCCCCTAAATTGTTCACATACGCATTAGAAGTGTACCATGTAGTTCTTCTAATATCAGTGGATGGGAACGTTTCCCAGAAACTTCTTCTCATCCAGTTTTGTTTATAAGTTCCCGCTGATGACCATGTTCCTGATAAAGCATCATTTGAACCAAGGTTAACAGTTGAAGATTCATAAATTTGAAACAACGTTTCGTTGACATCATTATCACCTAAAAAATAGGAGCCCACTTTAGATCTTTCTAACAGAGGAGTGGAACCTGCTAACGTTTTATTGGCAAATTCGATTGCTTTCGGATAGTTCTTCATATAAAGATATGTCCGTGCTGTCAATAGATTTGCGGCTTCGATATTAAATTTATTTTTACTGGTGCTATATTCTTGACTAAGATTCGCGTTCGCGTAATTCAAATCAGCAAGTATCCCGTTATAAACCTCACTTACAGTAGATCTAGGAAGTTTTTGTGTAAGATCGAAAGTAGTAGGATATGGTACTCCAAGACTTTGATCGCCATCTCCAAAGTTTGGTGCAAAATATTGCATCAAAGTCAAGTAGGAGTATGCTCTTACGGCATGCGCATGAGCAAACAAATCAGTTGTTGGCGCACCACCAGTATCACCTTCAGGAATTTTCCCTTCATACTCCAAGATGAAATTGGCATTTGCTATGATATTATAAAGACTGTTCCACAGACCATCACTTACGCCATCACTTGGGCTAATGTGTCCCCATCCATTTGTTTGGGTAAATCTTCCGGAATTTACCATTCCCACAAAGGCGAGGTCACCGGTAAGTTCCTGATACGTTTGATGATTGGCACCAAGAGCCGACGCGGAATTCATTGTGGCATAAAGACCATTAACCGCAACTTCAAGATCCGCTTTAGTTTTCAGTGAACCGCTTGGAGAAATGACGATAGAGCTTGGTGGTAGATCGGTAAGGAAACTATCAGTACAAGAAGCGACTCCTAGTGTTGTGAAAGCGGTTGCTATAAGAATATTTTTAAATTTCATTGTTTAATTTTTTTTATTAAAAATCAATTGTAACTCCAAATAGATATTGTTTCATATTTGGCTGTGTTTGATCATACACACCCATTCCACCGATTGTACCCATGGTGTTGGAGTTGGCTTCCGGATCGAATGGCAAGTTTTTATCAAACGCATAAGTCCAAAGATTTACTCCTCTTAGATATAGATAAATACCTTTAGGACCAAATTCTCCCAAAACGTCTTTAGGAATTCTGTACCCTAATTCTAAACTTTTCAATCTCACATGATCACCTTTAAATAGGTATCTTGTTGAATGCAGACGAGTTGCGGTATTACCAGGCAAAAATTTCGGACGGTCTGAGTTTGGATTATCTACAGTCCAGCCATTTAAAGCATCTGCGAACTGAACACCTTGGATATCTTGACCATCATTGTTGAAGTAGCGTTGCCATAAATCATATACATAGTAATCGCCCATATAGGTGAATAAGAACGAAAGTGAAAGGTTTTTATAATTGAAATTATTTGTTAAACCTGCTGTATGCGTAGGTAAAGCATTTTTACCGGTCATCATTCTTAACGCTTTTGAAGTGTCATTCGTTGTTTCGGTGAGTGCTTCGTTGGTGTACCACAACGCATCACCATTAGATTTATCCACTCCCGCGTAAGCATATAAATACCATTCGGTTGGGTTATGATCTACAAGAAAACGCTTAGCAAAAGTTCTGTCGACAAATGGGCTCAATAATTTTGTAACCTTAGAATCATTATAAGAATAATTTCCAGTTACCGTCCATTTGAAGTTTTCTTTGTTAACGATATCTGCACTTAAACTTGTCTCAACTCCTGATGAAACAGAAGAAACTGCATTTCCTAATAAGTTAGGGAATCCAGTAGATCCAGGGTTTGGAACATCGCTGGTTAACTGATCCACAACATCGTTTTTGTACCAATCTACAGAAACTCGATATCTATTTTTATAAAAACCTAAATCGATACCGACGTTTAATTTTTTTGAAGTTTCCCATCCTAAATCAGGGTTACCCGGAGTAATCGAATTTCCAGAAGCTTCTAAGTAAGAATTTGGAGTAAGTAGTTTGTATTTTCTATAGAGAAAATCATCTCCCCCTGTATTTCCCACTTCACCATAACTAGCACGAACCTGGAAGTTCTGGAAAGTATCTGCAATATTACCAAGGTTATGTATGTTCACATTTGCTCCTGCTGCCCAGAAATTACCATATTTTACATTGTCCCCGAAATGCGAAAATCCATCTCGTCTGAAAGATCCGGTAATATTAAAGTAATTTTTGAAGCCGTAGGAAGCTCTAGCGATATACCCTATTAAGTTCCATTCGGTATTATCAGAAGAACCATCAGCAATATTTGCTGCATTAGCCAAAGTTACAAGATCCCAGTGACCAGATAAATAACCTTGACGGAGTACAAAGGTGTTTTTCGAAACTTTGTTTGTTGCTTCGGCACCTACCGATAAATTAAGGTCATGATCTTCATTCTGACCTAACTTCACATTATAATGAACCAAATTTGACCAGTTCCAAGTAAAATAACTGTAATCTGTTTTGATACCATTTCCATTTCCTAATTCATCTCCAGCATTTACTCCATCAGCAAAATCTGGATTCTGCCACTCGAATTCATCATAGTAATTATAATCAATCCCAATATTTGAAGAGAATCTAAAGTTTTTTGCAAAATTGTAATCAACCCCTAATGACGACAAAATTTTGGTGAATGTCGATTTTCTCTTATTAACATCCTGAATTCCCACTAAGTTGAAATCAGCACCTATTCCTGAAATTAAATTTAGGTTATAGGAACCGTCTTCATTATAAATCGGCTGAGTTCCGTTAATAAATCTTGAACCTAAAATTGGGTTTTGAAAATATACATAATCCAAAGGTCCTTTTTGATTTGCTCTGGATAACATGTTGGACATTTGCACGATCAATCTGTCGGAAACCTTCCAAGTACCCTTTAATGAGGCATTTAGTCTGTTATAAGAAGCGTCTCTACTGATCCCTTCCTGATCGGTATAACCTAATGAGGCATAAATATTGGCAAATTCGGTACCTCCGGAATAGTTGATGGTGTTTCTACTAAAAATTGGAGATGCATTTCTTGTCGCTTCCTGCCAATTATCGTTGGTTTTACCATCCCAGTTATAATATGAAATTGCATTAGCGGTAGCATCTGCCTCGCTTTGCCCTTGGTTCATATAACCCATGGTAAGTAATTTCACCATACCCGGTCCATCAAGCAAATCATATTTTTCATACGCTTCTGTACCAGCACCGATTTCTGAGTTTAAACTAAATTTGCCCCCTTTTTTTCCTGATTTTGTTTTAATCACGATAACACCTGCAGCCCCTCTGGAACCGTAAAGTGACGTAGTAACCCCATCTTTTAGAACCTCAATCGATTCAATATCTGCAGGGTTAATCATCGCTAAAGCATTTGAGGTAGTTGCAACACCTGCAGCATCACCCGTTAGAACCGGCACCCCATCTACGATGTAAAGCGGCTGGGTATTTCCTGACAAACTGCTGATACCTCTGATCAAAACCCTAGCGTTGGAACCTGGCTGACCACTGTTAGAGTTAATTACAACCCCAGAAGCTTGACCTGCAATCGCTAAATCTAAGGACACTGCGTTTGGCTTTTCTAAAACTTTTGATGAAATTAAAGAATACGAACCAACTTTTTGTTCTTGGGATTCTTTAATACCGTAAGACCCTAAAATTACCACCTCTTCAATATCCTGTGTTTTGGTAGCCGTGTCTTTTTTTGCTTTCTGAGCCATGAGTGTATGCCCAGCAAAGAACAATACACCAACACTTAAAACTCGTAATTTTACAATTATATTAACACATTTTAATATTTAATGGGACAAATATGTTAATTTATTTTAACATATACAAATTAAAATTTCCATATCCTTAAGTTATTTTTATTTTTGTTAACATAATAGCGAAAAATAGGTGTTTTATTTTCAGAAGTAGTAGGCATACAGGGAAGGTTGGTGAAAATTACCTAATGTGCTCACCTGTCATAAAATGATAAAGCCACCCTTTCGGATGGCTTTATCAGATGAAAGCTTATTGAACTTGACTTAACAAAACTTGTTTCCGTGAATTTAAGAACTTGCAATAGTTTGTTATATGCTAAAAACAGGTTCTAAAGTTCATTTTGCTCAACAAGTCCTTTGGAAGCATCAATTTCAGCTTGAGGAATGAGCCATGTCCAAAGTTTGTCTGCTGCGGGAACAGTTAATAGGTTATTTACTACCACGGGCGCATAGTTCGTGTTAGTTCTGTCCAACGGCAGATTCAGTCTCTTTAAGTCAAGAAATCTGAAACCTTCACCCCAAAGCTCGAGTCTTCTGCTGGTAAGAATTTCGTCAATATATGCCTGACCAGTTTTTGTAGAAGTTACATATGCAGGGTTCCTGTTTTGCTCTAACTGAGTGAACACCACTTTTGATTGTGCTTCCTGGTTGTTTCTTGCCAAAGCCTCTGCTTCAATGAGGTACATTTCAGCTGACCTCATGAACGGTATATCACCTAAACTGGTATTGGCATCAATGGCGCCCTCTGCATTTACCGAAAGGAACTTTTGTGAGGTATACGCAACCTTTAGATAAGTTGAAGGCAGATTGAGTGAAGTATGGGCTCCTGTAGGATCAATTACTTGTGTTCTCACGTCCGTTGCAGGAAAACTATTGAAAAGAAGTTTGTTTACAACTTTGGGTGCCTGACGAATTTGGGAAGAATTATAATTTCTGGACATATATGCATGGAAATTACCAAAATAATCGGAGGTAGCAGCAATCGGCTTGTAGCCCCACATCCACTCACCGACAGCATAGTTGTTAAATCCTGCTTTATAAGTAGCGTTATTCATTAGTGCAAAGCCTTGTCTTGCTTCATTTGCGTAAGTAGCAGCATTTGCATAATCTCCTGTTGTCAGCGCAACTCTTGCCATAAGGCCTTTTACCACGTTTACGTTAAAGTGTGACTTGTTGGATCTAGCTTTACCATTAAGTAATACAATAGCCTGCTGAAGATCAGCTTTGATTTGCGTATAATTAGCTTCCAATGAAGCACGAGGAATAGGATCCATGCTATCATCTAACCTTAATGGAACCCCCAACTGAGTGTTTGTACTGCCTGGAACATATCTTTTAGCATAAATCTGATTCAGCATGAAGTAAGAATATGCACGGAAAGCATAAGCCTCACCCATTACTCGCTCCCTTTCGGTAGCATCACCTGCAGCTGCAGGCCCATAATTGATAAGATCGTTTGCCATTCTGATTTGCTCATAGAAGAAATCATACGGATAGAAAAGGTTACCAGAGTTAGCATTCGCATTATCCAGCCATCGTATGGTGCTCACAAACCAACCTGGTCCAGTTGCAGGGAAAATAAGATCCTCCCCCATAACATCCATATAGATTAGGATATGTGTTGCGCCATTCTGACCCTGACTTGAATTCTGACGGCGGTGCATATTTCGATGCATACCGTTGATCGCTGTAGTCATGTTTGCTACAGAAGAATAAACGGTGGATGAACTCACAGAATCTGTAGGGTCTGTCGTGAGATACTCTCTCTCACAGGATACTGTCGTAGCAAGCAGTACAAATGCCGCAGCTACAAAAATTGATGATTTATTGAAGAATTTCATTTTAATTTAATTTAGAAGGTTGTACTTAGACCAAAGGTAACAATTCGGGGTGGGGAGTATCTGTTAGTAGTAGTACCGTTGAATGATTGATAAGGCTCCAAACCTTTTCGCTTGCTTGTCATCCAAATATTCTCACCGCTTACAAATAACTTAAGACTGGAAATCCCAACCGATTTTATAAGATCTTTATTAAAGTTATACCCTAAAGTCGCATTCCTTAGCATTACATAACTCGCATCGATCAGCCATCGTGAAGAAGCTGCCGCAGGTCCTGCGGTGTATGAAGAGTTCATTACAGGTACATCAGTAATTTGTCCTGGAGTTGTCCATCTGTTAAGCATATCAGTATGAAGAGCTCCACCTTGCGGATAAGCTGTCATCAATGCTGCATAATTCGTGTCATAAATCAAACCTCCAAATTGATAATTAAGCGCTGCGGAAAGTTCCCAATTTCTAAAATTAACTGTTGTAGAAACATTACCGAAGAAATCTGGTATTGCAGATCCTTGGTATTCCAGCAAAGCTTTATTCTGGTTGGTAGTAACTTTCTGTCCATTCACTGTTCTTTCGTCGGTAGCATTCACAACAGATTTAGTTGGATCCAGCACGAAAAGTCCTTGTCCATCAGTAGGATCTACACCAGCCCAGGTTCTGAGATAGAAAGCATAAATGTCTTTGCCTTGTTCAATTTTCTTCGATCCGTTGATAAAAGATTCTTCGAGTTGAGTAACTTCATTTTCATAGGTTGAACCAAAAGCCGTGATATTCCATTTTAAGTCTTGATTACGGATTACGTCTGCTGAAATTGTTACTTCGTAACCCCTATTTACCATCGCACCGATGTTTGTCACAACTTCGTTACCAGGAACACCTGCGTTAAGTGGCTTTTTTGTTGCAAAAAGTAGGTCACGGGTTTCAGAATTGTAATATTCCAATGTCCCTTTTACTCTTCTGTCAAATAATTCAAACTCCAATGCTACATCACTTTGTGCTTTTGTTTCCCAGTGAACATCAGGATCAGCAACGGTTGTAAGCAGCGTTCCTGCTTCCGTTCCATTATTGTAACCAATTCCGTATAATGATTTAAATGCATACCAACTTTCAAGATTATCATTACCTACCTCTCCGTAAGATGCTCTTAGTTTAAGGAAGTCGATTTTGTTAATCCCACTCATAAAGTTTTCTCGTGAAATCACCCATCCTGCGCCAGCTGACCAGAAAGACTGCCATCTTACTTCATCTCGGAAACGTGAGGAACCGTCCCAACGGATAGATCCTTCCAGAAGGTATTTCTCCAGGTAATTATAATTTACTCTCCCGAAAACCCCTTCCTTGCTTCTTCTGTTAAGTGATGAGCTTAGTGATGAGTTGTCAACAAAGTTATCAAACTCGAACTGATCTTCTAGGATCTGTTGCCTCTTGTAGCCATATAAATAGTCATACTTTTCTTCAAAATTTTCATGACCTCCCATTAAGGTGAAGTTGTGATCTCCAAAAGACTTGTTGTAAGTCAAGATCTGGTTCCATGTAAAATCTCTGCGGAAATAGGCAGTTCTGGCCGCAGAACCAATACCTATCGCGTCACCAATCAGCGTATTGGTGTAGGTCTTATTAAGAGTTCCTCTATAATTGTATGATCCGTTAGTACGGAAAGTTAATCCTTCCAAAATCTGTGCTTCTGCATACACATTACCCTGAATATTGTAGGCGTCAGTAATATTGTCATTCAATAATGTTTCCCAGACAACGTTTCTCCCTGATGCCCCATCAGAACCGCGCATTGCTCCGTTATCGTACATTACGTTTCCATCAGCATCGTACATCCTTTGACCTGTAACAGGATCATGTTTATAAGGGCTATAGATCGGCCCCATACCACGTGTCCATCTGTATGGGTTTACAAATGATGCATTATTATTTTCTCCATCTACCGCATTAGAACCGCTAGAGAAGGATCCATTAAGACTAGTCCCTAATTTTAACCATGGCTTAACTTGAGAATCAGCATTTAAACGCAGTGTCATTCTCTCAAAGTTCGATTTTATTACATATCCTTCTTCATTCGTGTAGTTGAGAGAGGAGTAGAAAGTACTCTTATCATTACCCCCAGAGTATGAGATGCTGTGTTCGTTACGCAGACCCGTACCCATAATCGCATCTGCCCAGTCGAAATCGTTATACTTCAGTTGCGCATTTGGATTGAAAACTCCATCAACAACAAGCTGGTTATCCGGAACATTGAATACATTGGTTTTAAGGTTACCTGAAATCAGGTTTGCACTGGCATATGCGTTAGCAGTAGCTAAAGTTTGATTTGCAACCAATAATCTCCCATTCCTCATTGATTCCCATGTAAGCAAGTAGTAATCTTTAGGGCCTACACGGTCATATTCCTGTACGAATCTACCAATGATACCCGTGCTCGAATTCAGTGTTACACGAGAAGAGTTTTTCTTTCCTCTTTTAGTTGTTACGAGGATTACCCCGTTAGCTGCTGAAGAACCATATAATGAAGTGGAAGCAGCATCTTTTAGAACGTTTAGACTTTCAATATCATTAGGATTAATCGAATTCAAGTTTCCTGAAAACGGTACACCATCTACTACAATCAAAGGCGAGTTACTTGCCAAAAATGAACCCGCACCACGGATTCTAATTGCAGGGGAATCACCCGGCTGCCCAGAAGACGCCGCAATCTGGATACCTGCACCGGCTCCATCCAGAGCCTGAAGGGCATTGGAAATCGGCCTGTTTTCAATCTCTTTAGCACCAACTTGAAGGTTAGATCCTGTTAATGTTGATTTCTTTTGCGTTCCGTAGGCCACTACAACTACCTCATCAATATTTTGAACTTTGGTAGTGTCTTGCTGTGCCGATAAGTGCTGGGCCGCAAAAAACATTGCCCCAATACTTAATACTCTTAATTTCACATTCATATTAACACTTTTTTAATATTATAGTGCAAATATGTTAATTTATTTTAACATGAACAAATTTATATTTTAAAAACAATTTCAACTTGTAAGATACCTTTACAATTTATTATTTTAACTCATTTTTAGTTTAACAACATTTGCTGACGAATAAAAAAATCGTTTTTAAAAAAACTTATTTTTCTTTGATATATCTAGATATTTACCAAAAAAAACCTGCCGTAAAAGCAGGTTTTCATCATAATTTTTAACGGTCGTTACTTCAGTTTTTTCTTAACGGCAACTTCTTCGTAAACTTCCAGGATGTCGCCAACTTCGATGTCGTTGTATCCCTTGATGTTCAATCCACACTCGTAACCTTTGGTTACTTCTTTCACATCGTCTTTGAAACGCTTCAAACTTTCAAGTTCACCATCGAATTTCACGATACCGTCACGCAGCAATCTGACTTTCGAATTTCGGGTTACTTTACCGCTGAGGACCATACATCCTGCGATCGTTCCTACTTTGGTGATTTTGAAGGTTTCGCGGATTTCTACGATTCCAATTACTTGCTCTTGAATTTCCGGAGAAAGCATTCCCTCCATCGCTTCTTTTACTTCATCGATCGCTTTATAGATGACAGAATAAGTTCTGATTTCGATTTCTTCTTTATCGGCCAATTCTTTTGCATTGGCACCCGCTCTCACGTTGAAACCAATCATAATCGCATCAGAAGCCGCTGCTAAAAGCACATCAGATTCGGTAATCTGACCAACACCTTTGTGAATAATATTGATACTGATCTCTTCTGTTGAAAGTCTTTGCAACTGATCCGAAAGCGCTTCTACGGAACCGTCCACATCCCCTTTCAGGATAATATTAAGTTCTTTGAAATCTCCAAGTGCGATACGTCTTCCCAATTCATCCAATGTAAGGTGCTTTTTGGTTCTGATCGATTGCTCTCTTTGGAGTTGCTCACGTTTTGTTGCGATGGTTTTCGCTTCTCGTTCATCTGCAAATACTCTGAATTTGTCACCTGCAGTAGGTGCGCCGTCTAACCCTAAGATTGTAACCGGGATTGAAGGTCCTGCAGATTCCATAGGTTTTCCTCTTTCATCCAGCATTGCTTTTACTTTACCGTGATTTTTTCCTGCAAGCACATAATCTCCTACTTTTAAAGTACCGGTTTGGACCAGAAGTGTAGAGACGTAACCTCTTCCCTTGTCTAATGAAGCTTCTATTACAACACCTTGTGCGTTTTTATTTGGATTTGCTTTTAGCTCAAGCATTTCTGCCTGCAACAATACTTTTTCGAGTAACGCATCCATATTGTTACCAAACTTAGCAGAAACCTCCTGAGATTGAACATTTCCTCCCCATTCTTCTACCAGAATATTCATTGCTGATAGTTGCTGACGGATGTTGTCCGGGTTAGAGTTTGGCTTATCCACTTTGTTTAAAGCGATAATCATCGGAACTCCAGCAGCCTGTGCGTGAGAAATTGCTTCTTTAGTTTGTGGCATCACATCATCATCGGCAGCGATTACGATAATTGCGATATCGGTAATTTGTGCTCCACGCGCTCTCATTGCAGTAAACGCTTCGTGACCTGGTGTATCAAGGAAGGTAATTCGTTGACCATTTTCCAATTTCACGTTGTAAGCACCAATGTGCTGAGTAATACCACCGGATTCACCGGCAATTACGTTAGTTTTTCTGATATAATCGAGTAAAGATGTTTTACCATGATCTACGTGTCCCATTACGGTAACAATTGGAGCTCTTGGCAACAAATCTTCTTCTTTATCTACATCTTCTTCAACCGCAGATTCTTCAAGATCCGCATCAGAGAATTCAATTTTGTACCCGAATTCATCCGCTACTAGCAATAATGTATCTGCTTCTAATCGCTGGTTCATGGTCACCATTACTCCAAGCGAGAAACATGCAGAAATTACTTCTGTAGGGCTCACGTTCATTAAACTTGCTAATTCCCCAACAGTAATAAATTCTGTTACCTTTAGCGTTCTGTCTGCTGCATCAATTTCTTGCTGAAGCTCATCCTGCTCTCTTCGGTAAACTCTTTTTTCTTTTCTATATTTCGCTCCTTTATTTTTCCCTCCTTTATTGGTGAGTTTTTCTAAAGTTTCTTTAATTTGATTCTTAACCTGCTCATCGGTAAGCTCTACAGGCATGGTAGGAGCGCCTCTTCGGCTTCCACCTTTTCCAGCATTTGCACCACCTTGGTAACCAGGTCTGTTTCCCCCTTGTCCGTGCGGGCGGTTGTTGTTACCTCCCTGACCTTGTGGACGGTTCCCTTGGTTATTTCCTTGTCCTGGAGTGTTGCTTCCCGGATTATTAGGTTTTTCGATTCTTTTTCTTTTCTTTTTCGCTGCTGCACTATTGGCTCCGCCTTGAGGCTTTGGCTTATTGAATTGAGAAAGATCTACGGTTTGTTTCAGAATTTTAACACCTTCCAGTTTCTGATAAACAGTTTCTATTTTATCATTTTGTGCTGGTTCTTCGTTAGAAGCATTGGTTGTTTCTGCTGGTTTTTCGGCAGCAGGCGCTGGATTTTCCGCTTTTGGAGCAGGAGCTTCCTCAACTTTTGGAGCGGGCTTTTCTGCTTCTTTTTTTGCTTGTTCTTTTTTGGCAGATTTCGGTCGTTGACCTTCGATTTGTGATAAATCGATTTTATCTAAAACTTTAAATTCATGTTTTTCAGAAGGTGCAGGAGTAACGGGAACTTCTGCGGTCGGAGCCGGTTCTTCTTTCGGAGTTGCCTCTGGCTTCACTTCTTCCTGAACCTCAGCTTTTTTGGGTTCAAGGTCTATTTTACCCAAAACTTTTGTTTCAGGTCTCAGGCTTGCTTTGGCTCTTATTACCTCAGGTTTTGAAGGTTCAATTTCCAGTTTCTCTTCCGGAACTTTAATCATCACGACCTCATGGGAAGCTTTTCTTTGTTCACCATCTTTGGCGAACTCAGCTTCCAATGCAGAATATGCCGATTCTTCCAATTGAGCGTTCGGGTTATTTTCTACCTCAATACCTTTGGATTGTAGAAATTCTACCAATCGTGACATCGAGATATTAAATTCCTTAACCGCTTTGTTTAATCTAATTTTGGGCATGTATAATTTATACTTTTATTTAATTTTCGGTAAAGTTAATGCTTTTCCTTTAATATGAAGATTTTTCAGGATTAGTCTTCAAACTCTTCCTTCAAAATTTGTTTTACCTCTTCAATGGTTTCTTCTTCCAAATCTACCATTTTCAATAGTGCATCGGTTTCTTTGTCCAAGATGCTTTTCGCTGTAGTAAGTCCTACTTTCTCGAATTCGTCGATGATCCATTGTTCGATATCGCCTTCTTCGGTACCTGCGAATTCTTTCAATTCTACATCGTCATCTTCGCTAGCCTCTCTATAAACATCGATTTCATAACCGCTTAACCAAGAAGCTAATCGGATGTTTTGTCCTTGCTTTCCAATCACTCTTGAAATCTCCTCAACCGGCGTGTACACTAAGGCATACTGTGTTTCCGGATTGATCTCAATTTTATTGATAGTGATGTTTCCTAATGCTCTTTTCACCAAGATTTCAGGGTTTTTAGACCATTGAATTACGTCAATATTTTCGTTTTTCAATTCCCTTACTACTCCATGAATTCTAGATCCTTTCACCCCCACACAAGCTCCTACAGGATCAATTCTGTCATCGTACGCATCTACCGCGATTTTCGCTTTTTCACCCGGGATTCTCACTACTTTTTTCAAAATAATGGTACCATCCTGGATTTCAGGAATTTCAAGCTCCAAAAGTTTTTCCAAGAACTTCGGTGCAGTTCGGGAAACAATAATTTGTGGTTTGGCTCCTTTGAAATCTACACTTTCTACCACTGCTCTTACGTTTTCTCCTTTTTTGAAGAAATCCGAAGGAATCTGATTTTCTTTTGGCAAAATAAATTCATTGTCTTCATCATCTAACAAAATCACGTGTTTGTGACGAATATGGTGCACTTCTCCTACTACAATCTCTCCAATTTTATCACGGAACTGATCATATAAAACCCCGTTGTTGTGCTCCTGAAGCTTTGTAGCAAGAATTTGCTTTAAAGTAAGAATACTTCTTCTTCCCAATTTCTCGATTGGAATTTCTTCAGTAAAATCTTCACCAACCTCGAAAGTTGGATCTATCTTTTTAGCTTCAGAAATTTCAATTTCCAAATCATCGTCTTCCGACATTTCGTCTTCAACGATTGTTTTGTTCAAAAAGATTTGAAAATCTCCTTTATCAGGGTTTACGATTACATCAAAGTGATCATCAGAATCATACCTTTTTCTAAGTAAAGTTTTCAGTGAATCTTCTATAATCGCCATCAGATCAATTTTGCTGATGTTTTTATCTTCTTTGAAATCGCCAAATGCTTCAATCAATGCTAAACCGTCCATTATTTTTTATTTTATTTTTAAATTCCCGAATGTTGCCGGGAGAAGTTGAAAGCGCCGAAACGCTTGAACTACAATGAAATTACTATTATTTTTTTTCAGATATCCCTTCGAATAACCTTTTTCTTCTTTTAAAACTTTATTGCGACCAACGCTTTTTTGATCTCGGTGTAAGGAATTTCTTTCTCTTCTTCTACATCCACCTTTCCTTTACCTATTTCTTTAGGTTTTCTGTATCTCAACACCAAAGTGATGTGATCGTCTTCCACTTTCGCAAGTTCTCCCTCGATTTTTGTGGAATCGGCAAGCAGAATATCGAGTTCACGACCCAAGTTTTTTCTAAATTGTCTTGGCGTTACCAGCGGCTCACTCAATCCTGCACTCATTACTTGAAGGGAAAAATCATGCTCTTCGCGATCCATATTAAATTCAATCGCACGACTTGCATCCAAGCAATCCTGCAACGTAACACCACTGTCGCCATCGAGGATTACCGTGATATCGTCGCTTGCTGAAAACTTCAGATCGATCAGGAACAAATCCGTTCTTTCCGCTAAAAACTGATGAAGCAGTTCTTCTATTTTTTTTCTAAATTCCATAACCTTAATTTGAGTTACGAAAAAAGGCATTCTTGCGAAGGCCTTTTCATTGTTTTCCGTAAATCCGATGCAAATATACAAATTTTTGATAAAACTGCAAAACACCTAAGAGAATTGAATCTTGAAAATCAGACCACAATGTGTAATTTCTTTATATTTGCAACGATCGATGCAAGACTGCACTTCTTTATTAAAAAACACCTGATTTGAAACTAAATTTATTTTCCAAACTAGTTTTTGCAACATTATTGGCTTTGGTGGTCAATAGTTTTGTGTATTTTTCGTTTGGAAATATTTATTCATCCAAGATCCTCAACTACGCAGATTTTCAGGCGCAATTTAAATCTGGAATTTATCAGTATAGAAAACTCAGCGGTTATTTTTTAATGGGAATTTATGATTTTTTATCTTCATTAAACATTGATTATCATATATTTAAATTAAAATTCTTCAATCCAGAATCCGACGCGAAAATGTATTTGACTTTTTATATTTTGAATACAATTTTCCTAATGCTTACCGCTGTTTTGATAGTTTTCATTACCGAAAAGAAAAATTTCGTCGCTACTTCCTCCGAAAAAATCCTGCTGATCGCGATTTGCATCTTCACAATTGGTATTTCTCAGTTTGTCCTTGTTCCTTACGATGTTTCGAGTTATTTTTTAATATTGATTTTCTTTTGGTTTTTATTGAAATATTTGGAACAAACTTCAGCCAAAAATCTCATCATACTGGTCGCGATTTTGGCAATTTCTACTGTTAATAGAGAATCCTCCGCATTGTCGATTTCCCTTGCCGCAACGTTGCTCTACGCAAAATTCGGGATCAGAAAAGAAAGTATTTTTCCCGTGCTAATTTTAGGCATTATTTTTTTCGCAATCTATTTAGGGATGAGGTTTTCACAAGGCACTTTCACTACGAATGACGGTAATCTTTTCCTGCAGAATTTCACCGATTTCAAAAATTTGTTAGGGATTTTGTTTTGGGCGGTATTTTTTGTTCTTCCTCTTATGCTTGCGAAAGACAAGAAAGCCTTCAACAGCATCATTATTTTCCATATTCTTTCTATACCATATATTGCCATGTGTTTTTACGCGGGAATTCTTTACGAAACACGGCTTTATATCCCGTTATTTCTTACTGTTTTATTTCTAAGTAAATTTGACGTAAAAAAAATTGCAGCACAAAACTCATGATAAAAAAAACATTTAATCTACTCACATTCGTTACACTTTGTGTGCTGATAATAAATTCTTTTTTTATTTATCCATCAGCTGATGATTTCTCTTATTTTGTGAAGCAAAAATCATATGGTTTTTGGGCTTTTCAGGAATGGCATTATTTCAATTGGGGAGGTAGATACATCGCCAATATGATTTTAGGAAGTTTTGATTTTAATGAGGCAGGACTTCATTGGTACCGAAGTATTGCTGTATTTATAATACTTGGGTTTTACATTTCTTTAGTAGCTTTTACAAAACAAATAATACGCCCCAAAGATTATCTTTTAACTACAAACCTCATGTTTTTAGCGTATTGTTTCTCGTTATATAGCCTTTCGCAAGAATTTTACTGGATGCCCGGTAGCATCACGTACACGTTAAGTCTAATTCTTTGTTTGATTTCCTGGACACTTCTTGAAAAGAGTAAGAACTGGCGCTTTTTCTTAATAAATATTATATTAACCCGTAGTGCATTATAAAAGGTTATTCATAATACGAAAAAAAATCGTATATTGTATTGACTACCAATCGAATACACTATGAATAACCTAGATGCAATTTACGATTTTATTTTAAATGAATTAAGAAAATTAACCTTAAATGAAAATTTTTATTTTAAACCTATTAAACCAAAATTGAGTGATTTAGAACTTATTGCCATAAATATTTCTGCAGAATATTTATCA
>NZ_JASZ02000006.1 GCF_000735695.2 Kaistella haifensis DSM 19056 | reverse complement strand
GCTTCTCAATCGAGTTATTATTATGGTTACAAATTACATGCAGTTTGTTCTGTTTCCGGAGTTTTCCAAAGTTTTGATATTTCTACAGCAAGCATTCATGATATTCATTTTTTGCAAGATATCAAGCATCAAATGAACAATTGTACGTTGATTGGAGACAGGGGTTATTTATCCACCCAAGTGCAAACAGATTTGTTCAATTATGCGAATATAAAGCTGGATACACCCATGAGAAACAACCAAAAAAATTATCAAAAACAAAAATATATTTTCAGAAAATCCAGAAAAAGAATTGAGACTTTATTCTCTCAACTTTGCGACCAATTTAAAATCAGAAACAATTACGCAAAATCTTTTAACGGTTTTAAAACAAGGGTATTGAGCAAAATAACAGCATTAACTTTCATTCAGTTTGTAAATGTTTTTGTTTTCAATAGAAAAATGAATAGACTTAAAATTGAATTAATTTAATAATGCACTACGAGTAAAGTCAATAAATTGAATCCTTTATAAGTATTCTGACTAAATAGGTTTTTTGGTGCTTGAAATTTATATGTGGTGTAAAGTTCCCAATCCTAGGTTTTTACTTTATCTAAATTCTCAATAATTCTAGAGATAAATTTATCTTCACCTTTTTTAGAAATCTGATTTTTTTTACTTTTTGAACTGTGGGTTTTGGGGGCTGTTGCATTCATAATATGTAATTATTTATTTAGTTATTAACTTATTTAGTTATTTATTTGGTAATGAGGACACGTTTTTTTTAAGCTGAAAGATTTTATAGCGGACTGGGAAGAACTATTATCTAAAGGGTTTTAGGGGGGTTCGAAAATGTCAAAGAACTCACTGCTTTTATCTTTATTCGTATAATTGAGGTGCCTTTTTCTTTGCTAAATGACTTTAAAAAAGGAATGATTTCTAAAACTGAAACAACGTGGAAGCCAGAAATGAATTTGCCCGAAGGGTTTAGGTGGGTTCGTCAATATTTAAATTAATCGAAGAGTAAATATTGATGGATTCCCAAATTCATTTTTTTAGGAAGACTTCCATTTTTAATTTTGCATACAGAAAAACACCAGAAATGGGATGAAAGAAAAGTAGATGAGTTCTACGTTTTTTGGAATGCCCTAAAACGCTATCAATAACTTCCCAGTCAGTAGAAAATTTTTCAAACAAAACAGAAATTCAATATGAGCTCGGGCAAAGAAGTGGCAAGAAAAATTGCGATTTAATTTTTTTCCGAACCTATATTATTTTTAGTTGAAAAAGAATTGACCGATAGCAAAGCGACAGGGAAATGGTTTTGAAACGTAAAGAAAATAGTATAGGTAGTGAAAAATAAAAGCAATAGGTCTAAATAAATGGCGGGAATTAGAATGTTTTAGATTTATTGCTTTTTTAAATCTGCAATTTTTTTAAGCGTGGGCAAAGCGGTGGCACTTTTTCCGAAAATATTTTATTTTTAGCTGAGAAAGAATTGACCGATAGCAAAGCGACAGGGAAATGGTTTTGAAGCGTGAAAAAAATAGAATACTGAGTGAAAAATAAAATTAAAAGTCTGAATAAATGGAATGTTCCCGACAGGCTTCAATGTAATGTTTCAGATTTTTAATTTTTAATATTATTTGTATTTACAAACGAATATTATTAAAATAAAGAACAGTTTTATTTATAATCATTAAATAAGTGGCAATATTTTTGATAGAATTAAATATAACTTAAAAATTCAAAATTATGAAAGCAGCAGTTTTTCACAGTCCCGGAAAAATAACTTGTGATACGGTAGACGATCCTAAAATTAAAGAGCCCTCTGACATAATTTTGAAAGTAACATCTACAGCAATTTGCGGAAGTGATCTTCATATGTATTCCGGAGGTATTCCTCAACCAAGACCAATGACAATGGGTCACGAATTTATGGGAATAGTCGAAGAAATCGGTAGCGAAGTGACTAAATTAAAGGTGGGTGATCGTGTTGTTGTTCCTTTCCCAGTAGCATGTGGATGCTGTTATTTTTGTAATCACGATCTACCTGGGGCTTGCGAGCATAGTAATGAAGAAAATTATGGACCTGAAGGTGGAATAATGACCGAAAAAGGTGGTGGAATGTTTGGTTACACCGATTTATACGGGGGTTATGATGGCGGGCAAGCACAATATGTACGAGTTCCATATGGAGACTTCGGCCCACGAGTAGTTCCAGATAATTTAACGGATGATCAAGCATTATTCTTAACAGATATATTTCCAACAGGGTATACTGGGGTGATGTGGGGAGAGTTAAAAGGAGGTGAAACCGTAGCAATATTTGGTGCAGGACCCGTAGGAAGTATGGCCGCAAAAAGTGCTATTCTAAAAAATGCCGGGCAGGTTATTGTAGTGGATACTCAACAATATCGCTTAGACCAAATTAAAAGATTAACTGGGTGTGAAACGATTTTGTGGAAAGATGGTAAAGAGGTAATTGAACACATACGAAGCCTGACCCATGGTCGTGGTGCAGATTTATGTATTGATGCTGTGGGATTCGAGCCAGATCGAAATCTAATAGATAAAGCAAAAGCTGTTATTAACTTGGAGAAAGGTTCAATTAAAGTTATAGAAGCTTGTATGAGTGCAGTCCGCAGAGGCGGTAAGGTTTCCATTCTTGGAGTTTACCCCTACAATTATGATAATTTTAAAGTCGGTCAAATATTCGATAAGGGATTAAGAATACAGGCGGGACAGTGTCCCGTACATGCCATTATCGATGAATTAATAGGATATGTAAATGATGGAAAAGTAGTCCTAGACGATATTATCACACATCGACTGTCAATAGACGAAGTAGCTAAAGGTTACGACATCTTTGACAAAAAAGAGGATGGTTGTGTAAAGGTGGTTTTAGATCCATGGATCTAAATAAAAAATAATTAAATAAAGCCCTGCTAAAAGCAGGGCTTTACTTATACGCGATATCAAATAGGAAAGAATTATTGTTCACCAATTTATATAAATCAGTCATTAAAATCTAACTCCTTTAATTGTATTAAGATATTGTATTTTATCCTGTACTATTTCCTTCATAAGATTTCTCTGCTCGTAAAAAAAAAAACTTGATTTAGAAAACTAAAACTTTCTTCATCTACCATCTCAGATAAATAAACATATAACTCCGTGCGATCAGAATCGTCAAAATACTCTTCATCAAAATTTACTTACTAAATATCAATGATTACAAAATAATTTTTACCATTAAAATAGGGTTTGTGGTATTTTATTGGGCTCTAAATTTACACCTACCAACTTTGGATCAAAGGTAGGAAATGTAAATTCTTCTATGGGTTCGTCATTTAAAAATCTATCAGCCATTTTTGCATCAAGACAAAGAGGCATTCTGAGTTTAGAATTATGAACTATGCTCATTAAGGAATTTGAAATTGTTGTTACTAACCCAAAACCTATTTCCCTATTGTCCCATATATCGTAAAAAGCTGCAATATAAAAATGGTCGCAATCTTTCCAGTGCATCCTATGCTTAACTTTTAACGGCGTCTTCTTTCCAGGATTTGTAATATGCATCCAATCATAGAATCCGGTAACCGGAACTACGCAACGATTATTTTCAACCTTTTTATAGAATGTGTGTGATTTTTCGGCAGTTAGATTAATTCCTTTTGCAGGTTTATCTTTCGGAATATCTTTATTTATTCCCCATGTGGCGTGCGTAATTTTTCGACCTTCATGTTCTAATACAACAGGAATTGTAGGTCGTTGAAATGCATTGATTTCATCGGAATAATAATAATTATTTTCAACAATTTCAGCTTGAAGTTCCTCTGATACTTCAGAAATTGAAAGACCGTAATTATCAACTCGATTACACATTATTATATACTTTGAACCGAAAAAAAGTCAATAACTATACCATCAAATCTTATAGTCGGAAAAAACATTTGTTTTATGAAAATACACTTTTTTCTTATTACTGCTATTTTTCCATTTGATGTATTGGAAGCGCATTACTGCAAACCAAATACGTGAAATATGATTTAGCTTTTGTTTTTGAATCTACAAAAATTTCACTTTTCCATTTTATGGTTAATTCCCAAATATCCCATTTTCGTATTTTAAGGTAATAGGGATCCAGATCATAAAACAGTACTTCAAAATGCTGTTTTTCTTTGTCACCAAGAAATTCTACAATGACCGATTGCGGAAGTTTGCCTTGTTTTGGTTCAACTGTTTCTCTTATAATTGCCTGGAGTTTCATGTAGCAAATGTAGATATGTTTTATAACAATTATAAAATTTAGTTTGTTATACTTTATATCAAATTACCAAAACATAACTACATAACTCTTACTTTTGAATTAACCATTAATAATTTCTCCTCCATTCGGGTGAAGAACTTGACCATTAATGTACGTGGAATCTTCACTGGCAAGAAATAGATAGGAAGGAGCAACTTCATTTGGCATTCCCGCACGTTCCATGGGTGAATCACTTCCAAATTCTGAATTTTTCTTTGCGTCAAAAGATGAGACAATTAAGGGAGTCCAAATTGGACCAGGTGCTACGGCATTTACGCGAATACCTTTATCAATTAGTTGCAAGGAAAGACTTCTGGTAAAGGAAATAATTGCACCTTTGGTCGCCGAATAATCGAGAAGGCTTGGACTACCTCTATATGCAGTTACCGAAGACGTATTGATGATAGTGCTTCCTTTTTTAAGGTAAGGAAGTGCATATTTTGTAATCCAAAAATAGGAGAAAAAATTATTTTCAAAAGTTTTTAATAACTGTTTGCTGCTTATTTTCTCAATTGAATCACATTCCCAATGAAGCCCTACATTATTGACAACAATATCAATACGTCCAAATTCATCTACCATCTTTTTCACAACCTTTTTACAATTATCTTCTTTAGAAAGATTGCCTTTTATAATAAGACAGTTTACACCATATTGCTTCACAAGCTTCTGGGTTTGCTTTGCTTCTTTACTTTCGCTGAGATAGACTATCACGATATGAGCACCTTCTTTTGCAAATAAAAGGGCGACTGCTTTACCAATACCACTGTCGCCACCCGTTATTAGTGCGGTCTTACCTTTTAACTTTCCATTTGCTGAATTTTTTAGCGGAGCAGTCTCAGGAATAGGCCTCATATTATCTTCTAATCCGGGTCGTCTTTGTTTCTGCTCTGGCCGGACCTTTTTTTTACTTTTTTTTTCCATACTACTTTCTATTTTCAAAGTGTATTACTAAATTAAAATTACTCCTGCAGCAATTCTAATTAAAGTTAATTTTAAAAAAGTGAAAGGAGAGGGAATCGCTTTTTTCATGAAATTAACTTAACGGAGTAAGCATCCTTGCTATTTATTATCACTAAAAAATAGGATATACTACCATATAGTAATTTACTTCTAAATACAAATTTTTTACCAATGACTTTTTTTTTCCATTTTAATCTTAACAGATTTTATAATTTGATGGCATACCCATTGATTCCTTATAGGTAACCAAAAAAAATAAAATATTATGAACAATCCAACAGTATCAACATTGAACGATCTTTTACAAATCACAAATGATCGAATTGAAGGTTTCAACAAGGTTGAAGATAAGGTGTGGGAAAAATATCCTAATCTTAAATCAGATTACAACAATATGGTTGATCAGTCGCAAAAAATGAGACTAGAACTGAAGAGTTTAATCTCTGAAAGAAATGGAGATGCAGATGATTCAACTACCGTAGCAGGAGGGCTACACCGTACTTGGATTGATGTGAAAAATGCTTTTTCGAGCGATAATGCAGAATCAACTTTAGAAAATGTTACCTTCGGCGAAAATGCAGCTATTGAAGCTTACGAAAAGGCTTTGGAAAGCGGTGATTTATGTCCTGAAAGTTCGAGAGTAGTTCAGGATCAACTTCACAGTTTAAAAGCATCTTATGAGAAATTTAAAAACTTAGAAAATCGACACGACTAACGAGTCTGATTTTTATTCTTTCACCTATTATTTAAAAAGCCGTCCTATTCTACTGGGACGGCTTTATTATGACTAAAAACTTTCAACTTGTGTAGTTCTCAGTATAAAAATTTATTTATTTTGTGATAGGTTGCTGTTCTCCGGTAGGCAAGTCCTGAAACAACTCAGGGAAAAAAGAAAGTAATATAAAATAAGAAATAATTGCAATAACTATAGCTGCAATTCCTATAATGACTATTGATGCAGGTTTGTTTTTTTTCGATGGTTCCATGATTTCTTGTTTTAATGTTTGCTTTTTTAATACAATTTTTAGACCATCAACCTAGTCTGTCCTCAAATCTCTTGTTATGCGTAATAATAAACTCAGCTTTCTTTGTGCAAGTTTTTGTACTGGTATGAGCCATCGAGTTATAAGTGGTATACTGCTCCCCTATTTTCTGTATAATGGCCGGATAATTAGTGACAAGCCGCAAAAGTGTTTCCTGTCTTTTGGTTTCGATCACTCCCAAAGTAAAAGACGGATCAATTTCTATCAGTTCCAGGGAAAGACCAAATACTTTGTGAAAGTTAATACTCACTTTTGCAAGAACATGAATGTTATTGGTGAACCTTTGACCTGTACTTTTTTCAAAATCCTTGATTCTCTGAGAAGCATTTCCCCAGGCTGCTCCTTTTATTTTGGCGACAATAAGATTGGTGCGAACATCTTTTTCTATAAATTCAAAATAATGATAGCCGGTTTTCTCTTTAAAACTATGCTCCGTAATATCTGCAACAATCCAGAAATGTTGCATAAAAAAGGCTTTATTCAATTTTTACTGAATGATGCCGTTGAGTTGAGAGAGGGTTAGGTGTGAGGAATTTTTCATTTGATATTATACTGCATCCTATCGTAAAATAATTTATGACTACCTGAATTTAATAAACTTCTCCGCCTGCTCTAATATATTTTTATAAATGCCCTTTTGTTTTATTGATTGTGACCATACTGGCGAAGTTTTACAATAAATATACAATTTACTGTGCATTGAAATTGTCTATTTTACTCCGTTCCGGGTATTTCTACAATGTGTTTTGTTTCACGGACCAATTCCAACGATTTCTGTAAACTACATTCAAAACTATACAAGCGTCCGATGGCATCCAGAATACCTTTTATGACTTATTTCCATATAATCCATCTTTGTTTGAGGATTTAGAAAGCGCGGATCGTATATCCTTCCTACCTTTCTATAAAGAACTTTCTGATTTACTTACTGAAGAAGAAATTTTACCAGGGCGAAATAACAAATTTTTCCAAAAACAAAAGGCATATTGGGCAGCGGATAGAGAGTTAGTCGATCTATTTTCTGATGATCAGTTGAGTCATCTAATGGCTAATCCCAATGCGGGTTTCGTATTTCCAGATTTAGGTCAAAAATATGCACAGCAAACAAATCCTCAATTGTACCAGTATTTAAGAAATTTTGTTTCTGAAATAATTACTCCGGAAAAAATCATCCGATCAATCACGAAAGAATTTATTGAGAAACAGTCAATAGAATGGTTGCTTAAATTTTATGATTATCTTAATGACAGACCGTCTTTTCTTGCAATCTCTAAAGATTACCCAGTAGTTCTTTCTGAGGATAATACGGCTATTACACCCTATGATAAGAAAAGACTCCACTATAAAATTTTTCTTCCAACTCCTACTCAAACAGATTTCAATACGGTACATCATGATCTTTATCGGTCGGAAATAGGTAAACTATTTTTTAAAAATTTAGGTCTTTCAATGCCAGATATTAAGGCTGTTTTTTTAAGTACAGTTCTCAAAAACTACGATAAAGATGAAATTACTATTGATGATGAAGATTTGATTAATCATACCAGAACACTAATTGATTTTTTTAAGTCACAAGACACATCAGAATTTGAACAGTATATTGAAAGAATTTCACAGTTACATTTGTTTAGAGGAAGGTCAAATAAAGCTGAGGATGAAGTATATCTGTATCGGTCAATTGATTTGTATAAACCGACATCCGATTTACTATTATACTTTGACGGTTTCGAGAGTGCAGTCTTTTTCGATGAAGGATTTTACGAAGCTCATTTTACAAAGGAAGAGTTAGCGAAACTTCATTCTATTTTGGATATTCTAAAAGTAAAAAACCACCCAGATATTGAGACAGTTGAAGATTACCCCAATCGTGGTTTGTTAGACTATTTCCAGTTGAGTGCCCACAAAGACAATAGGACTAATATTTTATACGATAAGGAAATACAAGGTTTAGAACTATTCCAGGAAAATATTTCATTTGAGACTTCTTTAGCAGGTTGGCAAGTATTAAAAGAATTAATTCGTCAAAACTCAGATGAAGCACATCACGCTTTCGGTTTATTGGGTATTCTCGAATACAAACCTCAAAATAAACGAAAACCTTTTTTTACTTCTTTTGAGTCATCTGCACTGAGATCTTTGCGAACAACTCCATGGCTTTATGACAAAGAAAATAAACTTGTTATACCACAAGAAATAACGATTGATCAATTACATAATGATTATGATATTTCTTCATCATTAGCACAAAATCTTATTTCTGTCTTGCAGTTTAAAACATCATTTGATGATCCTGAACTTTCCGATGACCAGCAGGAAATATATGATTTAGGTAAAAAAATCGCTTCATTAGGATTATCAGAAGAAGAAGTGATGGCGGCATTAGAAGAATTGCAGAAAAATAAAAATAAAAAAACTGTTATTAGTCCTGTGCAGGAAGATTTGTTTCCGGATCATGAAAGTGAAGATGATATTCCCGAAGTAACGGAGAAGAAGAAAAAAGTAAAAAACACTATCAAAAAAATTGCAGAATCTTTGTTTGACAAGATTTCTGAAAATTTTGACGAAGAAAAAGAAATTTCCACACAGATTTCCAAAAAGGAGGACGAGGAAGATTTTGAAGAAAATGTAAACTATATCCCACCGATAAATCTTGAGGAAGAATATCAAAAAAGAATTGAAGAAGTTCAGCGCGAGCTCGAAGAAATTCAGTTAATGGAGCAATTGAAAAATGATATTGTTGCCCATGAAAAATATACTTTCGGATGGTTTAAGGCATTGATGGAATTGGAATATCGTGACAGTGTTGAATTAAATACTTCCGGAAAAGACATAAGTATTTCTTTTGGTTCTGCGCAAATGGAAAACGATGATAGTCGTATGCTTATTTTGAGTAAACCTGTCCGACCAATTCCTCATTCAATTGAAGAACATGGTGATCTTTTGATTAATCTTTTCATTGGCAATGAAATTAAACAGGTTTCTGTCGAAGTGGTTAATGTGAAGGAATATACCGTAAGAGCAAAAATCAGAAGAGTATCGGAGGTAAGAAATATAGATTTCTCAAAAGTTACCAAAGCAGTAATTGATATAAAAAATCCAATTTTTCTTTTAGAAAAATTGCGTAGCAATTTAATCGGTTTAGATTTCGAATTGGAAGATAACCTAAAAGAACAATTGCCAGAAAATATTGAATTCATCTTTGGACCTCCAGGAACAGGAAAAACAACTTATCTAGCAGACCAGGTAATCATTCCTGAAATGAAGAAAAACCAAGACTTAAAGATTTTGGTTCTTACACCTACCAATAAAGCCGCTGACGTGCTTTCTGCAAAAATAATGGAGAAAATGAAGCCGGGTAATTCATATCTTGAATGGCTTATTAGGTTCGGTCTTAGTGGTGACACAAAAGTAGCAGAAGAATTAAGCGAAGATTTTAAGAAAATAGATATTGATAATTATAATAAAGCAACTGTGATATCTACGATCGCACGTTTTTCGTACGATTTCTTTTTACCTGAAGGCTCATTCCAAAAGAATTATTTAAGCGAAATTCCGTGGGATTTTGTGATCATTGATGAAGCATCAATGATTACGTTACCAAATATTGTAAATGTAATTTACCGACAAACACAGGCAAAAATTATTATCGCAGGAGATCCATTCCAGATTTCTCCGATCTCTCGTGTTCCAGAATGGCAGGATGAAAACATTTACACAATGGTTAATTTAAATTCCTTTAAAGAACCACAAACGGAACCTCATAATTTTTCTATTGTAAAAAGGGAAACCCAATATCGAAGCATTCCAAGTGTTGGTAGGATTTTCAGCGTTTTTACATATGATGATCTTCTCCAACACCATAGAACCCACGAAGAACAAAAGGTATTAAAGATTGATAATGTAGATTTCAAAGCATTGAATGTTATAAAATTTCCTGTTGCTAAATTCGAGAGTATCTTCAAACCTAATTCTTTAGAAGGTTCAAAATACCATATTTATTCGGCGTTATTCACTGTCGAATTGGTATTGCATATTGCAAAAGAAAGAATGGCAAAGCAGGAAGAGCTCTTTAGAATTGGAATTATATGTCCTTACCGTGCACAGTCCGACATCATTGAAAGAATAATTTCCCAAGAATTTACAAACAATGAATTTGTTGAGATTTCAGTAGGAACAATTCACGGTTTCCAAGGAGATGAATGCGACGCTATATTTACAATTTTCAATCCACCTAATTACATCAAAGGAAACCCAGATATGTTTTTGAATAAGCACAACATTCTGAATGTAGCAATCAGCCGTGCGAGAGATTATTTGTTTGTATTAATGCCAGATGATAAAACGGAGAACGTAAAAAAGCTTCAAAAAATTAATCAAATTGCAGACCTATGTTTTGTATATGGCGGCCAGAACTTTGCTCAGTTTTCATCCATTACCATTGAAAGCAAATTATTTGGAAGCCCATCATATATCTACGACAATTCATTTGCAACCACTCACCAAAAAGTAAATGTATATTCTAAGCCAATAAAAAAATATGAATTACGCTGCGAAGAAAAAGCCGTCGACGTACAAATTCAAAGAGATTAACCAAACTATTTAATTATATCCACCATGTTGTCCGTTTTATTATTAATCAAAATTTATAAGCAATTATATTGTAAAAAACATAACGCAAGCATGTTAACACTACATAATCTACTTTATCTTTTTATTCTACAATTAGCAGTTTGAGGTTGGTCAATTGTGCCAAACTTCGTTCTTATTTTTATTCTTTAACACATTGTGTTAAAGAAGTATAAAACAAACAAGACTTAATATTTAATGTTGTATATTTAGTCTTTTGGAAGTTGATTTACTAAAATAAATAGTATAAACAATCATAAAATTACAGGCTATGGAAAAAGAAAAAAATGTAAAAACAGATCAGCTTTGCCAGCATTTGACCGACAATGATCAAAAGGTAATGACTAGCAATGATGGTGTGCCAGTTTACGACAACAATAACACGCTAAAAGCAGGAAATAGAGGCCCGTCTTTACAACAAGACCATATCTATTTTGACAAAATGGCACATTTCGACCGCGAACGTATTCCGGAACGCGTGGTGCATGCTCGGGGTTCGGCAGCGCACGGTGTATTTGAGGCAACTGCCGATGTATCAGATTATACCACTGCTGCTTTTTTAAAAAAAGGAACAAAGACACCTGTTTTTACTCGCTTTTCTACTGTAGCAGGATTTAAAGGTTCAACAGACCTTGCCAGAGATGTAAGAGGATTTTCTGCGAAGTTTTATACCGAAGAAGGGAATTACGATTTGGTTGGAAACAATATTCCGGTATTCTTCATACAGGATGCCATGAATTTTCCTGATTTAGTGCATGCGGTAAAACCAGAGCCAAATAATGAAATGCCACAGGCAGCTTCTGCTCACGATACGTTTTGGGACTTCATCTCATTAATGCCCGAATCTGCCCACATGATCATGTGGGTGATGTCGGACAGGGCCATTCCACGCAGCCTTAGGATGATGGAAGGCTTTGGCGTACATACCTTCAAATTTGTCAATGATGAAGGTAAAGCCACTTTCGTAAAATTCCACTGGAAACCCCGTTTGGGCGTTCATTCCGTAGCGTGGAACGAAGCACAGAAAATTTCAGGTTTTGATGCGGATTTTCATCGAAGGGATTTGTGGGAAGCAATCGAAAAAGGTGATTTCCCACAATGGGACCTGGGTGTACAACTCATTCCGGAAGAAGATGAAATGAAGTATTCGTTTGATATTTTGGACCCCACCAAAATAATCCCGGAAGAATTGGTTCCGGTAAAAATCATCGGAACGATGACCTTAAACGGGAACCCTGAAAATTTCTTTGCAGAAACAGAACAATCCGCTTTCGACCCGGGAAGATTAGTTCCAGGGATAGATGTATCGGACGACCCACTTCTGCAAGGAAGAATTTTCTCCTATATGGACACACAAAATTACCGCTTAGGAGGACCGAATTTTCACGAATTGCCGATAAATCGTCCTGTAAACGGGAAACATAATAATCAGAAGGATGGTTTTTCAAAAATGGATATTCCTACAGGTGCTGTGAGTTATTTCCCTAATAGCAAAGCAGAAGGCTGTCCATATCACGCCATGCTGAAGGGTGAAACGGGTTTCCAATCACATAAACAACCTATTGATGCGTCAAAGGTGAGAGCCCGTTCAGATTCGTTCGCAGATCATTTTACACAGGCACGCTTGTTCTTTCATTCTCAAAGCCCGGAAGAGCAGGAACACATTATCAGCGCTTTGAGTTTTGAATTGTCCAAGGTAGATGATGTGAACATCCGTCGAAGAGAATTGGCGATTTTGAACCAGATCGACAAGGATTTAGCTAAAAAAGTAGGCGATAACTTAGGATTGACTCCTCCGAAAGAACTGGACGAACTAACGTTGAAGTTCGCCCGCCAGAATCATCCGGAATATCCGATCAAACCGAAAAAGCCAGAAGTAGAAAAATCAAAAGCTCTCAGTATGAAAATTAAACCCGGAGAAGGAACGATCAAAACCCGTAAAGTAGCCTTTTTGGTAGATGACGGTGTTAGTAAAACCTCTGTGGACAGGATGAAAAAAGCTTTGGAAAAAGAAGGGGCACAAGCCGTACTGATTGCTTCACACGTAGGAAAACTGAAGTTTAAAGAAGGTGGAACGGAAGATGTACAACATTCGTACCTCACGGATACGTCTGTTTTATATGATGCTTTTTATACGCCCGATGGAGATTCTGTAAAGAAATTAGCGGAAAATCCCGATTACATACAATTCATTAACGAAGGTTTCCGCCATTGTAAAGCCATTGCTTTTGCCAAAGGGGCTGAAGAGCTTATCAAGGAAACTTTAGTTAAAGAAGACCAGGGTGTGATTTTGGAAAGCAAAAAAGACCTGACCAATGATTTCATTACAGCAATGAAAGGTCATCGTGTATGGGAGAGGGAAAAACCGAGAAAAGTTCCGGCATAGAATTTGTTTTACCTATATATGATTGATTGATATTACTCCGGGTAACTGGCAGAGATGGACTATCAATTTAACTAAAATCTATCTCTTATGGATAAGACAAAAATACCACAACATCCTGGAATTTTGAGTTGTATAGGGAATACGCCATTGATACCTTTGAATCGGGTTTTTTGCGATTCAAAGGTACAATTTTACGGTAAATTGGAAATGTTTAACCCCGGTGGAAGCATCAAGGATCGTACGGCATTCAATATTTTAAAGAATGCAATGGACAAAGGTATAGTGAGCGGAAATACAACCATTATAGAATCCACTTCGGGTAATATGGGTATAGGGCTGGCTCGTATATGTCATTATTTCGGGTTGCGTTTGATGCTCGTGACCGATCCGCATATCAATGCTTTAACCGTCAACATCTTAAAAGCTTTCGAGGCGGAAATTGTCACAGTCGATAAGCACGACGGAAAAGGTGGATATCTCAACACGCGATTATGCAAAGTGCAGGAATTGCTACAGGAAATTCCCGATAGCTTTTGGCCAGACCAGTATCACAATATGGATAACCCTTTGGCACACGAGCAAACTTTTTTAGAAATAACCAATACTTTGGATAAAAATCCTGATTATATCTTTGTATCTACCAGCACCTGTGGTACATTACGTGGACTGGGCGATGCGATCCTTAAGCACAACGCACGTACCAAAATCATCGCCGTAGATGCTGTGGGAAGTGTGATTTTTGGTGACGAACCTAATAAGAGAATCATTCCCGGAATGGGTGCCAGTCGTCCGTCTAATTTTTTGATTTCTGAACAGGTAGCAGATGTGGTGCTGATTTCGGACAGGGAATCCGTAGAAGGGTGCCATCATTTGCTGAAAACCGAAAGCATATTGGCAGGCGGCTCTTCAGGAGCTGTGGTAAAGGCTGTCGAAAAGAAATTGCCAGACATCCCGGACAACAGCAGCGTAGTAGTCATTTTTGCCGATAACGGCGAACGATACCTGAATACCATTTATTCCGAAGATTGGGTTAACCAACAATTTAATTCATTGGAAAAGTGATTTGGAAAACCATACATATAGCATCGGAAACTTGTCAGGGAAAAGATTTTATCCATAAACAGATCCACCGGCAATCAGATTTTGTACCGGGTAATGATTCGATTTTTAATGTAGGCATAGTAGGTGGAGGCCCGAAAGGCTTATACGCTTTGGAGGAATTGTTTAGTCGTATAAAAGATGAAAAAATATCAGGCAATTGGCAAATTCTATGGTTTAACGATACGGAAGATTTCGGATGTGGTCCGAACTATCAAGTTGACCAACCTGACTATTTGCTCATCAACTATTGTATCGGTCATGTTGATGCTTGGGATAGAACTAAAAGTGCATCAAAAAACTATTTGAATTTCATGGATTGGATTCAAAAATTCAGGACGGATGAAAGGAAAGTTAAGCCTACTGATTTTGCTTCCAGGGCTTTGGTGGGGCATTATTTGCAGTATGTTACTATGCAGGTCATCGGTTCAAGATCCGAAAACATCCAATTAAGACTTATTCCTGAAAAAGTCCGAAATATCGAATCAAATTCCGAGGGAAAATTATGGACTCAAACGGATAACGGTGACTACCGGTTGGACAACGTCTTACTTACCACGGGACATTGTTACCGCAATCTTCCATTGATCGATTTTCAGGAAAATTCCATTCCTGAAAATTATTTGACCGCTGCTTATCCCGTTCAGGTTTTGGACAAAATTCCACCTAAGAAAAAGGTCGGCATTATCGGTTGGGGATTGACATGTATTGATGCTGCTTTGCAACTGACCGAAGGAAGAGGAGGTCACTTTGATAAAGCGGATAACTATATTCCCAGCGGAAATGAACCTGTTTTGCTCCCCTTTTCCCGGAATCATCTGCCTATTATGCCTCGTGGACCAATCTATGGAGAAAATACCTATAAGCTTCATTATCTGAACGAAAAATGGTTTGATGAAATACAAACCATTCAAAAGCAGAGAAAAATAGATTTCAGAACCGAAATATTTCCTTGGCTGGAAAGGGAATTGAATTTCGCTTATTACAGCACGCAGCTTCAAACCCGTGAGGCAAGTGATGTGGAAGCCTATATAACGTCGCTACCAGAAAAGGAACGATTCAGCTATCGAGATTTGTTGTTTCCAAATATCCCACAGACAGGAAAGCTACAGGAATCGTATGTCCGTTATGTGGAATTTTTGATTGCCGAAGCCGAAAAAGGCGAATTGAAAAGTCCGCTGATGGCTGCCGCCGCGGTTTGGCGGGAAGCCTCTCCATTTATAGCAAATATCTATCGGGAAGGAGGTTTTACAGGTGAATCTCAAAAATTTCTGGATAAGGAATTGTTTGGGTCATTTTGCAGAACGAGTTACGGACCACCGATTGAAAATATGAAAAAAATAAAAGCATTAATGATAGCAGGCATTATTCAGGTTCAATGGGAAACAGCTGTGGAGTTAACTTATTATATAGAAGAAAATCAGTTTATATTGCAATCCGAAGAAAACCGGGAAAATGTTGATTTTATCATTGATGCCCGTATTGCCCGCCCGAATTTGTCTGTCAGTAATTCGGAACTATATCAAAATTTATGGAAAAATAAATTGGTAGAACTTTATCAAAATGATGGCTACCGACCCGGTTGCGTAAAGATGAACGCCATCGGAAAAGTGCTTACTAATGAAAAAGATATTCCGCTTTATGTGTACGGCAGTAACACTGAAGGATTTTTATTGGATAACGATTCCTTGTCCCGTAAAAAAAACAATCTTGCATCAAATTGGGCAACCGATACTTTGGAACAACACCGCAAAATTCTAGTGAATCATAATTGAAAACTCTAAGAAATAATTCTAAATGAACAGAAATCAACACATACAACATCTTCCCTTAACGCCATTATTACATCCTTGGATAAAAGAACAAATAGGACATCCTGAATTGCTGCTTTCCGCGATAGAAGAGCACGGATCTCCGGTCAATGTACATTCTTTGATCCCTTTCCGGGAGAATATACAGGCTTATCAAGCGGTTTTCCAAAAATTGGGATTGAAACACAAAATCTTCTTTGCCCGAAAAGCTAACAAATGCGTGGCTTTCCCACTAGAAGCTACAAAACAGGGAGAAGGAGCTGATACCGCCAGTTTCCGGGAACTGAAACAATGTTTGGATGCGGGTATCGCCCCGAAAGACCTCATTCTGACGGCTGCTGTAAAAAACAGACAATTACTTAAATTGGCAGTGGAACATCAGGTAACGGTGGTATTGGATAATCCGGACGAATGGGATTTGTTGCAACAAATCGTTCGGGAAAAGCAAAAGGAAATCACGGTTAATGTTCGTTTGGGAAGTTTCCGTTTCGAAGGAAAGACCTTGCCCACCCGATTCGGATTTACTTCGGAAGAAGCCTTTGTATTTATTCAGAAAATTCGCAATGAAGAACCTTTGGTACAATTTACCGGATTGCATTTTCACCTGAACGGCTATTCGTTGGAGCAACGTGTACATGCCATCGAGCAATCTTTGGATCTCATAGACCGATTGCATGGAAAAGGGATCATTACCGAATCTCTGGACATCGGCGGCGGATTTTTGATGAATTATCTGTCCGACAAATCCGAATGGGAAAATTTTCACCGTGAACTCAAACGTGCCGTTTTGGAAGAAAGAGAACCTATTACGTATCAGAACGATGCCTTGGGAATGATCAAGCTAAACAATCAGCTATACGGCGAACCTACGGTCTATCCGTATTACAATGAGCTGAACAAATCCGGTTTTCTAAAAGCCATACTGACTTCCTTTTCTTCAACTCAGCAACAGCCACTGTTTGAATTGCTCAAAAAACGGAACATAGAATTACGAATGGAACCGGGGCGCTCGTTACTCGATCAATGCGGTATAACGGTAGCCAAAATTGCATTCCGTAAAAAGGATTCAGACGGCAATTGGCTGTTTGGTCTTGAAATGAACCGGACACAACTGCGCAGTTCGAGTGCCGATTATTTGTTGGACCCAATTCATATTGCCGAAACAGAAAATGCAGAAGAAAACAACGCTATCGAAGGTTTTCTTGTAGGTGCTTATTGTTTGGAACAAGAGTTAATTTTAAAAAGAAAGATTACTTTTTCTAAATTTCCGCAAGTAGGTGATCTCATTGTTTTTCCGAATACAGCTGGATACCTGATGCATTTTTTTGAATCGGAAGCACATTTGTTTGAGCTAGCGAAGAATTTGGTAGTTGTAGGGGATGTTCTTTATTTTTGCGATGGTTTAAAAATGTAAATCTTTATCTCAGCAATAGATTCGTTATTAGTCGAGTTTAGGATTTAAAGAGAACTAAATATTGTGTCGCAAATATTATGTGGTGTTCCAAAATAATAAAACACCCGTAGTGCATTATAAAAAAGGTTACTCATAATACGAAAATTTCGTATATTGTATTGACTACCAATCTAATACATTATGAATAACCTAGATGCAATTTACGATTTTATTTTAAAGGAATTAAGAAAATTAACCATCAAAGAAAATTTTTATTTCAAACCAATTAAACCAAAATTATCTGATTTAGAACTCATTGCAATAAATATTTCTGCAGAATATTTATCGATAGATTCAGAATATCAGTTGTTTAGATACCTCTCTAATTCAAAACTAAAGGGAATGATTGAGAGAAGTGTGTTTAATCGCAGAAAAAGAAAGCTTTTCTTACACTTGGAAAATATTAGAAAACTTATGGTTGCTAAATTTAATGAGATGGAAACCACTTTTATTGTAGATTCGATGCCTTTAGAAATCTGCAAAAACGCAAGAGCGAACCGCTCTAAAATTTGTAAGGAAAATGAATTTTCGTTTCCCAGCAAAGGTTATTGCGCTTCTCAATCGAGTTATTATTATGGTTACAAATTACATGCAGTTTGTTCTGTTTCCGGAGTTTTCCAAAGTTTTGATATTTCTACAGCAAGCATTCATGATATTCATTTTTTGCAAGATATCAAGCATCAAATGAACAATTGTACGTTGATTGGAGACAGGGGTTATTTATCCACCCAAGTGCAAACAGATTTGTTCAATTATGCGAATATAAAATTAGATACACCTATGAGAAGCAACCAAAAAAATTATCACAAGCAGAAATATATTTTTAGAAAATCAAGAAAGAGAATCGAAACGCTATTTTCTCAACTTTGTGACCAATTTAAAATAAGAAACAATTATGCGAAATCATTTAATGGCTTTAAAACCAGAATCTTAAGTAAAATTACTGCTCTAACTTTTATTCAATTTGTAAATGTTTTTGTATTTAATAGAAAAATGAACAAAATTAAAGTATCTTTAATTTAATAATGCACTACGAGTATAAGTAATATTTGAAAGGGCATCAGTTAACTGATGCCCTTTTGCTTTAACAGCCACTCACAGCCAAACACTTCCTTTGACTGCCACTTTACGGTAACGCCTCTTTTTCCATAAGACATTTGTCCCGAAAGCTCGCAAAGTGCGGGATAAACAGTAACAAATTAATGTGTTTCAATTATGGAAAAACAGAGAAAAAAAGTTTTACTGGCAGCCGTGGCAATGCTGTCAGGAATTGGTGCGTTCGCACAGGGAAACGGCTCGGCAGGTATCAACGAGGCTACCCAAATGGTAACAAGTTATTTCGACCCCGCAACGCAGTTAATCTACGCCATCGGTGCAGTCGTCGGGTTAATCGGGGGCGTTAAGGTGTACAACAAATTCAGTTCCGGCGACCCCGACACGAGTAAGACCGCAGCTTCGTGGTTCGGTGCGTGTATCTTCCTGATTGTTGCCGCTACTATCCTGCGTTCATTCTTCCTTTAATCCTTTGCCTTATGAATTACAATATCAACAAAGGCATCGGCAGGACGGTGGAATTTAAAGGGCTGAAAGCACAATACCTGTTCATTTTCGCAGGCGGGCTGCTCGGTACGCTTATCCTCGTGATGATACTGTATATGGCAGGCGTAAACTCTTACATCTGCCTGTTCCTCGGAGCAGGCGGTGCTTCGCTCATCGTATGGCAGACCTTTTCGCTGAACAGGAAGTACGGCGAACACGGGCTGATGAAAATTGCAGGCAATAAAAGGCATCCCCGCTACATCATCTGCCGCAAGCCTGTACACCGCTATTTAAAATTCACACCTAAACAGAATGCCGTATGAGAAATGTAGCAAAGACCACCACACTGGAAAACAAATTTCCGTTGCTGGCAGTAGAGAACAACTGCATCTTATCCAAAGATGCGGACATTACCGCTTGCTTTGAAGTGCGTTTGCCGGAACTGTTCACAGTCGCTTCTGCGGAATACGAAGCCATACATTCCGCCTGGCACAAAGCGATTAAAACCCTGCCTGATTTTATGGTCATTCACAAACAGGATTGGTACATCAAGGAAAGCTATGCGCCCGATTTGGCAAAGGAAGACCAGAGCTTTTTATCAAAGTCTTATCAACGCCATTTCAACGAGCGACCGTTCCTGAACCATTATTGCTACCTGTTCCTTACGAAGACCACTAAGGAAAGAATACGGATGCAAAGCAACTTCAGTTCGCTTTGCAAAGGTACGCTGATACCAAAGGAAATCAGGAACAAGGAAACGATACACCGCTTTATGGAGGCGGTCGCCCAGTTTGAACGTATCGTAAACGATAGCGGTTTTGTAAGCCTGCAACGTTTGACCGAAGAGGACATTATCGGAACGGACAATACACAGGGATTACTGGAACAGTACCTCACGTTATCGAAGGGAGCCGCAACACCAATGCAGGACATCGCACTCGGAAACGAAGAGGTACGCATCGGCAACAAAAGGTTAAGCCTGCACACGCTTTCCGATACGGACGACCTGCCCGGAACAGTATCAGCAGATACCCGTTTTGAAAAGCTATCAACCGACCGTAGCGACTGTCGCCTGTCATTCGCTGCACCTGTGGGTTTGCTGTTAAGCTGCAACCACATCTACAACCAGTACATTTTTTTGGATAACAGCGAAGACAACCTTCAAAAGTTCGAGAAGTCCGCACGGAATATGCACTCACTGGCAAGGTACAGCCGTGCCAATCAAATCAACAAAGAGTGGATAGAAAAGTACCTGAACGAAGCCCACAGCTTCGGGCTGTCCTCCATCCGTGCGCACTTCAACATTATGGCGTGGTCGGAAGACCCTGCGGAACTGAAACAGCTAAAGAACGATTGCGGTAGTGCATTGGCACTGATGGAGTGTAAACCCCGGCACAACACTACGGATGTGGCTACCTTGTACTGGGCAGGAATGCCGGGCAATGCAGGCGACTTTCCGAGCGAAGAAAGTTTTTACACGTTCATTGAGCCTGCATTGTGCTTCTTTACGGAAGAAACCAACTACCACAATTCGCCCTCGCCGTTCGGTATCAAGATGGCTGACAGGCTTACAGGAAAACCTATCCATTTGGATATTTCCGACCTGCCTATGAAGCGTGGTATCATCACGAACCGGAACAAGTTCATACTTGGTCCCTCCGGCAGTGGTAAATCATTCTTCACTAACCATATGGTACGGCAGTATTACGAACAGGGCGCACACGTACTGTTGGTAGATACGGGTAACTCTTATCAGGGCTTATGCGAACTCATCAAAGGAAAGACCAAAGGCGAAGACGGTGTTTACTTCACTTATACCGAAGATAACCCGATTGCCTTTAACCCTTTCTATACCGATGATGGCGTGTTCGACATTGAGAAAAGGGAAAGTATCAAGACTTTGATACTGACTTTATGGAAACGTGATGATGAGCCGCCAACCCGTTCGGAAGAAGTTGCCCTTTCCAATGCAGTAAGCGGTTATATCGAGCGTATCAAAACGGAAGATGTTTACCCGTCATTCAACGGTTTCTATGAGTATGTAAAAGGCGACTACCGCAAGGTACTGGAAGAAAAGCAGGTCAGGGAAAAGGACTTTGATATTGCCAACTTCCTGAACGTACTCGAACCCTATTACAAAGGCGGGGAATACGATTACCTGCTGAACTCCAACAAGCAGTTAGACCTCTTATCCAAACGCTTTATCGTGTTTGAGATTGATGCGATTAAAGACCACAAAATCCTCTTTCCCATAGTCACGATTATCATTATGGAGGTGTTCATCAATAAGATGCGCCGACTGAAAGGTATTCGTAAGCTCATCCTGATTGAAGAGGCTTGGAAAGCGATAGCGAAAGAGGGAATGGCGGAATACATCAAGTATTTGTTTAAGACCGTCCGCAAATTCTTCGGGGAAGCGATTGTAGTAACACAAGAGGTTGACGACATCATCCAGTCGCCCATTGTGAAAGAAAGTATCATCAATAACTCCGACTGTAAAATCCTGCTTGACCAACGCAAGTATATGAACAAGTTTGATGACATACAGGCGATGCTCGGACTTACGGACAAAGAGAAAGGGCAGGTACTTTCCATCAATATGAACAACGATGCGAGCCGACTTTACAAAGAGGTTTGGATTGGCTTAGGTGGTACGCACTCGGCAGTCTATGCCACCGAAGTTAGTTTGGAGGAATACCTCGCTTACACGACCGAAGAAACCGAAAAAATGGAAGTAATGCAGCTTGCTTCCGAATTGGACGGTAATGTAGAACTCGCCATTAAACATATCGCAATGCAAAGGCGGGACAAAGCAAATCAATAGTCATTAACATTTTAAAATTCAGAACAATGAAAAAAGTATTGTATCTGGTGTGTACGGCACTGATGCTCGCCGTAGCACCGTCAGCAAAAGCCCAGTGGGTGGTAACCGACCCCGCAAATTTGGCTTCAGGGATTATCAACTCTGCGAACGAAATCATACAGACTTCTTCGACCGTGAGCAATGTGATAAAGAACTTCAACGAAGTGAAGAAAGTGTACGACCAGGGCAAGGAATATTATGACAAGCTGAAGGCTATCAACAACCTTGTGAAAGATGCCCGTAAGGTGCAACAAACTGTATTGTTGGTAGGCGATGTGTCCGAAATGTACGTGCAGAATTTTGGTAAGATGATGAACGACCCAAATTTTACCCCACAGGAATTGGTCGCTATCGGTAACGGTTATTCGGCACTGCTCAATGAAAGTACCGAACTGCTGAAAGAATTGAAGCAGATTATAACCGCCACAGACCTTTCGCTGAATGACAAAGAGCGTATGGATATTATCGACCGTGTGTACAAAGAAGTTAAGGATTACCACAGCCTTGTACGCTACTATACCAATAAGAACATTTCTGTAAGCTACCTAAGAGCGAAAAAGAAAAACGATGCCCAAAGAGTGCTTGAACTCTACGGAACTGCTAACCAAAAATACTGGTAAACTATGGAATGGGATAATCTTCACGAACTCCTGCGGTCGCTTTATGATGATATGATGCCGCTTGCAGGCGATATGGCGGCAGTAGCTAAGGGTTTGGCGGGATTGGGAGCATTGTTCTATGTGGCATTAAAGGTTTGGCAGGCTTTAAGCCGTGCCGAACCTATTGATATGTTCCCTTTACTGCGCCCGTTCGCTTTAGGGCTTTGCATTATGTTCTTTCCGACCATTGTTTTGGGAACCATCAATGCGGTATTAAGCCCGGTGGTAGTAGGAACCCACCAAATACTCGAAGACCAGGTGCTTGACCTGAACAAGCTGCAACAGCAGAAAGACCAGTTGGAATACGAGGCAATGGTAAGGAACCCCGAAACCGCCTATATGGTATCAGACGAAGAGTTTGACAAAAAACTGGACGAACTGGGATGGTCGCCCTCCGACATTGGTACAATGGCGGGTATGTATATGGACAGGCAAGCCTACAAGATAGAGAAAGCCATAAAGGATTGGTTTCGCAATCTATTGGAAATACTCTTTCAGGCGGCGGCTTTGGTCATTGATACCATACGAACGTTTTTCCTGATAGTCCTCTCCATACTCGGACCAATAGCCTTTGCTATTTCCGTATGGGACGGATTTCAGTCTACGCTCACGCAATGGCTCACGAGGTACGTCAGCGTTTACCTGTGGCTTCCCGTTTCGGATTTGTTCAGCTCAATGTTGGCAAGAATACAATCCCTCATTTTAGAACGGGATATAGCAATGCTTGCCGACCCCACCTATATACCTGATACGAGCAATACCGTGTACATCATTTTTATGATTATCGGCATCATCGGGTACTTTACTATCCCGACAGTAACAGGTTGGGTAATCCAAGCCGGAGGCGCAGGAAACTTTACCCGCAATGTAAACTCCACAGCAATGAAAGCCGGAAACATCGCCGGAGCAGGCGCAGGCTCAACAGTTGGAAACATCGGCGGTAAACTGATGAATAAATAATCATTAATCATTCTAAAAAATGGAATTTAAAACGCTAAGAAATATCGAAAACAGCTTTAGGCAGATAAGATTATATGCCATTGTGTTTGCGGTTCTCTGCATTAGCGTGGTAGGTTACGCCGTATGGCGTTCCTACCGCTTTGCAGAAGAACAACGCCAAAAAATCTATGTACTGGATAACGGCAAATCCCTGATGCTTGCCTTGTCGCAGGATGCGAGCATCAACCGCCCGGTTGAAGCAAGGGAACACGTCAGGAGATTTCACGAACTGTTCTTTACGCTTGCACCCGACAAGAACGCTATTGAAAGCAATATGAAACGTGCGTTCAACCTTGCCGATAAAAGTGCTTTTGATTACTACAAAGACTTGTCGGAAAAGGGTTATTACAGCCGTATCATTTCGGGGAACGTACAGCAACGCATAGAGGTGGATAGTGTCGTGTGCAACTTCGACAACTACCCGTATGCAGTGCGTACCTATGCCAAACAGTTCATTATCCGGTCAAGCAACGTAACCAGGCGCAACTTGATTACTTCCTGCTATCTCGTCAACTCCGTTCGTTCCGACAACAATCCGCAGGGCTTCAATATTGAAAAATTTGCAGTCGTGGAAAATAAGGATATAGAGGTTATCGAACGCTAAAAAAACAATCTTATGGAAGCATTATCAGATTTAAGCACGTTCGCAAAAATCCTTACCGATAAAGGATATAATGGGTATTTCCATACGCAGGGTTCGTATGCCGGAAAGCTGAAAGACAGTATCAGCGAATACCTCGAAAGCTGCCAAAAAGGGGCAGATACTTTGCCTAAGCAGGACTTACTGCTGACAGGCTACCTGCAATGGTCTGGCGATGACAAGCCCCGTGTAGAATGCAGTATGTGGGTAAAGTACCTGAATGGCAAATTCTCATTGAGCCGTATGGAGGTAGCGAAGAAAGACGGCTTTGGGCAATTACTCAAAAAATCGGAACTGGCAAACCTGTCCGTAATGTCCGCACCCAAATTAACGGAAGCGGTCGCACTGGTTAACGATGCGCCTAATCAACAGGCGGGTAAAAGTCCTAAGCGTTTCAAGCTGTAACACAGAAATAGTAAGGCTATGAAAAAATTAAGAGCAAATATGGACAGGTACTTTGACAAGCTGGACGAACGTTGGCGGGCGTTGCCCTTGCGCAAACAGCACCAATATACGCTGTACTTCTTTGTGGGTTATCTGCTGCTTACCGTAGCGGTCATTGGCAAAGTGATGTACGATACCTCAAAGTCCGGTAACGGTATGGTCATAGAGCATATCGAAAACCCTGTCCTTAAAAGTAAAAACCCTGCAAGGTTGCAGGATAGTGTATCAACAATTTTAAAAAATCAGATTTATGAAAGAAAATGAAAAAAGGGTCAGCTTTCTCGTTGAGGGAGAAGACCAAAACGGCGCATCAAATCTGCCGGATAATAAAAAGAGCAATAAGGATAAGCTCAAAAAGCCAATCATTTTCCTTTTGATGGGCGTGGTATTTCTCGGCTGTATGTACCTCATATTTAAACCGTCTAAAGATAAAAAGGCAGTTGAAAATATCGGGCTGAATGATGCTGTACCGCAGGCTACCGGAGCAGGGATGCCCGATGATAAAAGCAAGGCGTATGAGCAGGAAATGCTCGAACGCAAAGAGCAGGAAAAGCGCAATGCACTGACCACGCTTTCTGATTATTGGAATACTGAAGATACTGCATCTGCTGACAATGAAGAAAGTTTACCTGAAGAAGATGAAGAAAGCAACGGCTTTGGGGGTGGTGGCAGAAAATCGGGACGAAACGGAAATTCTGTATTGAACAGTTACCGTAATGCACAAAGCACGTTGGGTTCATTTTATCAGGACAACAATTCGGAAACAATGGAATTGCGTAAGCAAGTGGACGAACTAAAAGCAAAGTTGTCGGAAAAAGATGTGCCACCTGTGGCCACCGTTGACGACCAACTCAAATTAATGGAGAAATCCTATGAAATGGCAGCAAAGTATCTTCCGCAAAATGCCAATACCGGAAATGCTGCTCCTGCCAATGGTGCAACTACTGGGGCTGCGGGTGCTAACCAAAAAGAGCAATTTGTATCGTTCACACCAACAAGAAAGAACATTGTATCAGCCTTGTACCGTGAACCGTCGGACAGTGCCTTTGCAGCCGATTGGAGCCAAACAAAAAACCGTGGGTTTTATACCGCAGGTTCAATTGAACAGGCGGTACAGCCTAAAAACAGCATCAAAGCCTGTGTACACGAAGCCCAAACGGTAGTTGGCGAAACAGGTGTGCGTTTACGCCTGTTAGAGCCTGCTAAAACTCCGCAGCGTACCATCCCCAAAGGAACGATTGTAACGGCTAATGCAAAATTTCAGAATGGCAGGTTGCAATTAAAAGTTACCTCCGTAGAACTGGAGGGCAACATCATCCCGGTAGATATTACCATTTACGATTTGGACGGGCAACAAGGTTTGTACGTTCCGTATTCGCCGGAAATGAATGCCCTTACTGAAATGGCGGGCAATATGAGCCAGACCGGAGGAACAAGCGTAATGCTCACGCAGAATGCCGGACAGCAGGTGGCGGCTGACCTTAGCCGTGGCGTGGTACAGGGTATTTCGGGCTATTTCGCCAAGAAAGTAAGAACGCCAAAGGTTACGCTGAAAGCAGGCTATCAGGTCTTCCTTGTATCTAAAAAATAATGTTGAACTCAAATAAATAAAACAATGAAAAATCATTTAAAAACCTTTTGGGCTATTGCTCTGATACTCGGCTTTGCCGTAACAACTTATGCACAGGATAGTGCAACTGCAAAAACACCGCTTGCATTGGGCAAGATAGAACCGTACCGTATGGAAGTTACCTACGATAAAACGTCGCACCTAATTTTCCCGACCGCCATTCGTTACGTGGATTTGGGCAGCGAATACCTGATTGCGGGGAAAGCCGAAGATGCCGAAAACGTTTTGCGTGTAAAAGCATCAGTAAGGGACTTTGAGCCTGAAACGAATTTCTCCGTTATCACGAATGACGGGCGTTTTTACAGCTTCAACGTGTATTACAGCTCCTACCCGGAGGCATTGAGCTACGACCTGCTCACAATGCAAAAAGCGGTGGATAAAGCCAACGGTAACGACGTGCTTTTCGAGGAACTGGGCAACAATTCGCCCTCACTGGCAGGCTTGTTACTGGAAACCATTTACAAGAAAGACAAGCGCATTGTAAAGCATATCGGGGCTAAAAGTTTCGGCATTCAGTTTATCCTGAAAGGGATTTACATACACAACGGCAAATACTATTTCCATACGGAATTGAGAAACCGTACCAATGTGCCTTTCGAGATTGATTTTATCAATTTCAAAGTCGTGGATAAAAAGGTAGCCAAACGCACCGTAGTCCAGGAACGCCCTTTAACTCCGTTGAGAACTTACAAGCCATTGGACGGTATTGCCGGAAAATCGACCGAACAAAATGTTTTCCTGTTAGACCAGTTTACCATTGCCGATGATAAGGTGTTGCTGATTGAGATTTTCGAGAAAAACGGCGGCAGGCATCAAACATTGCAGGTCGAAAATTCCGACCTAATCAAAGCCCGTTTGATTGACGATATGCACCTAAAATTTTAATAACCCTTTAAAGCAAGAATATGAAAAAGTGTATCTATACCGTGCTGTTTGTCCTGATAGGCATCACGGCTGCACAGGCACAAAGGATGCTGCCGAAGCAGAAGGGATTGGAAATAAGTGCAGGTGTATTGTCCAATGATAAGATTGGCAATGATTACTACATCAGCGCAGCAATGACCATAAACGGTAAAAATGGTAATTACCAGCTTTGGGCGTTGGAATATACCCACCAGTACCACGATTACAAAGACCTGCGCATACCGCAGGAAACCTATTCCACAGAGGGCGGTTACAGCTTCTTTTTGTTGGGAGATGCCCGTAAGAACATTACGCTGAATTTCGCCGTAACGGGCGTGGTCGGTTACGAAGCCATCAACCGGGGCGAAGCGATGCTGTACGACGGTGCGAAAATATTGAGCGAAGATAATTTTATCTACGGAGCAGGCGGTCGCCTCATTTTTGAAACCTACCTGTCCGACCGTTTTGTATTAGTCCTACAAGGGCGTACAAAAGTTTTGTGGGGGACGGATCTGGAACAGTTCCGTCCATCCGCAGGTGTGGGATTAAAGTTTAACTTTTAAAACGTAAAACAATGATAGCAATATTCAATAAATTCAGAATAGGATTACTGCCGATATACGTATTGCTGGCAATCCTCACAGCTTCGGTTTCTTTGGTATCTTGTAGCAAAGATGATGAACTTGAAATATAGAACGATTTTCCTTTCGAGGTAAACGTGATGCCAGTACCCAAAGATGTTGCCAACGGACAGACCGTAGAAATACGTATTACCATACAGCGTACAGGCAATTACAGCAACACGCAATATTTTCTCCGTTACTTCCAGTTTGATGGACAGGGAACATTGCAATACTACAATGAACCGCCGTATCAGCCCAATGACCTGTATCAATTACCAACGGAGCAGTTCAGGTTGTATTACACTTCAACATCTGCCGTATCACAGTCCTTTGATGTTTGGATTTCGGACAGTTTCGGGAATGAAAAGCAGATAACTTTTCAATTTAACAGTAGCGATTAAAAGTAGTATGTCGTTTCATAAAAACGGCTTATCTGATTGGTAAGCCGTTTTCGCATTATGTACACGTCGTTTACAGGGTGAAACAAATATTTTTCGTAAATTCAAACAGTGGAAATAAAGTGTTTTTGTTATGGTCGCATCATTGGTTATAGGTATCATATTTTTGGTTGCAGGCTTGGGACTTCGTTACTGGATTAACCGGAGAAAGTTTTACAGGCGCAGCCCTATGGGAGCAGAGGGTTTCTCATCTTATGAAAGTTCGGTTTTCATTAAATTGATTGAAAGGGTTGGTAAATGGATAGCTTACGCACTGATTATTTTCGGGCTGTTATCGCTGTGGGTTTACTCCCGTGAGAAAAAGGAAAAACAACAACAAGAGGAAGTAAAAAATGAACAGCCAAGCCCAATAACAAAGCATAATTAAATTTGTGATTTAACTATTTTTGCAGGTTAATAAATGTACTATCTGTAATATGGGACGCAACATAAATTAAATATATAAATAATGTCTATATATCAGGATATTTTAAACTGGTCACAAGGTGGCAGACAAGCGTTTGTCCAAGATGCTTTACGAAGACTTGTTACATCAACAACACTTACACAAAACGATATTGATGAACTTGTTCAATTAGTGAAAAAAGAATGCGGCGACAATACAATAGCTTTAAACCCTATTCCGCTTGACAGCACTCACATTCCAACAACAACTGCGACAATTGGAAGTTATCCCAAACTAATTAGCCTAAACAACCCGATTAATATTTGTGCCTTACACAATCAAGGAGGTTTACAATTTTCCAATACGGGTTTGACAGTAGTTTATGGCGGAAATGGTTCGGGGAAATCAAGCTACTCACGTATTTTGAGAAAGCTTTGTTGGAGCCGAAATCCAAGCGTTACACTAAAAAAGAATGTTTTCAATCCATCCTCTAATCAACAACAAGTTGATTTTGTTGTAGAAAACAATGGTTCAAACATTAGTTTTTCTTGGACAGAAAATAGTCCGAGTAACCCTATCCTTAATTCAATTTTTCTTTTTGACAATGATTGTGGAGATATTTACATCAATAATGAAAATCCTACAGAATATAAACCTGTTGGAATTGATGTTTTAGAAAAGCTGGTTTCAACTTTTGGAAGTATTTCGCAAGCATTTAGTTTGTCTGTTGCCTCATACATTACACAAAAACCAGAGTTGCCACAAAATTTACTTCAATCCTCCACAGGACAATGGTATGGAACGATAGAAAATTTACAGCGAGCTAACGTTGATTCATATATCCAATTTACTCAAACAAACATTGATAGAAAGCAAGAACTTACAAACTTAATAACAGCACAAAACCCCCAGCAAAATATTACGAATTTAAACAGTCAAAAAGGTCGAATCAGTAACTATATTCAACAATTACAACAAATAGAATCGTTATTCAACGAACAAAAAATAAACGAAGTAAGGGCAAACAGAACCACTTTTGAAAGCGTAAACGAAGCGTATCAAATTGCTACTACAGAACTACAAAATATAAACTCGTTGGAAGGGTTTGGTACAAATCCTTGGCGAACATTGTGGGAAGCAGCAAAAAATTATGCTCATAGTTCAAATCTGTCAGACGGTCAAACTTTTCCCTCTTTAATTTCATTGGAAAAATGCGTGTTGTGCCAACAGGAACTTGATGAAGCAGCGCAACAAAGATTGACGACATTCAATCAATTCGTTTTGAATGACGTTTCAACGCAATTAAACGCAATTAACCTTACAATCCAACAAAAACATAACTTATACAATTCATTAGTTATCCCGCCTATTGAAAACCTGACAGAATTAGAACAGTTTATACCAGATTTCAGAACGAACTATACTCAATTTTCTGATTCTGTTTCCACATTCAGAAATTCAATCATCTCATTTTTACAAAATGGTGGTGAATTGAACATCAATTTACAATCTCTGACCCCAGAGATAACAAATATAATTCCGAACATTGATTCTCAAATTGCACAAAACACTCAACTTGTACAAAATAGAAATGCTTTAGTTGCTGAACTTAGTGAGCTAACTGCTAAAGAATTTTTGTTTAACAACAAGACGACAATTCTTCGATATTTCGATGAATACAAATACAAATCTTGGATAAGTCATTGTCAATCGCAACTTACGACTACTGCAATCTCACGAAAAATTGGCGAGTTAATGGAAAATCAAGCTGTGAGTTTGCAACACCAAGAGTTTATTTCACATCTTAATTTCTTTAATCGTGATTTGGCAAGTAAAGTTTTGATTTCAAAAACGAGAACCAGTCAAGGAAATACATTTCAAAAATGCGGTTTGAACGGTATCAATGATTCAATCAATTCAATTCTAAGTGAAGGTGAGCAAAAACTTATTGCCTTGTCTAATTTTTTAGCTGAATGCACGATAGACAATCGTCTGAACACAATCATATTTGATGACCCTGTTACGTCATTAGATATGGATTATAGAGATAAAATTTCAGATAAAATTGTTCAACTTTCCCAAAACCGACAGATAGTTGTATTTACTCACGATTTATCATTTTTACGCCTGCTTATAGATACACATAAAGCAATCACGTCAGTGGATTGCGCGATAATAGGAATTGACAAATACAATGGGGTAAGTGGTATTGTTACAGATGAAATTCCATATTTAGCTAAAAATGTACAAGAAAGAGTTGATTCTATCCGAAGAATATTATCCGAGCACGATGCTCTTGCATTAACTGATGCACACGGACGAGAAACCAAACTTGATTCTGCAAGAAAAAGATTTAGGATGTTGTTGGAACGCTCTGTTGAGGAAGTTTTATCCAATAAAACTTACGAGCGGTTTTCTAAAAACATTCATTTAAAAAAGGGTAATTTATCAAGCTATATCGTCACAGAGCAAACAGACGTTGACTTTCTTTTAAATTTATTCGGAAAATATTCCGTGACGGAACACGATGGAGGGACTTCAACAATTCCGCTATTACCAACTAAAACAGAAATTGACCAGGATGTTACAGATTATTCTAATTGGAAAAATGGCTTTAAAACTAAATTACGGACATTCCAAGCGACATACAATTAAATAAGTATTTCCAAATAGTAGTAAAATCGGATAACCCAAAAGGTTATCCGATTTTTTGTTTATGGCAAAAGTAAACCGCCAAACACTACCTCTCAAAGCCAAACCCTGCAACATTCCCTATCACTACTACAAGCCTTTATAAATTCGACTTCCACAGAAAAAATGAGCAGATTATGGAAGTTATCGCAATACAAAAGTCCGCATTGGACGGAATGAATAATGGGCTACGGGAACTTTTGGAACTGACCGAAAATGCCACGAGAAAATACACGCCTATTTTCAAAGAAGAGAAGTGGCTCGATAACCAAGAAGTATGTTTGATGATGAACATAACCAAACGGACTTTGCAGATCTACAAGGACAAAGGCTTATTGCCCTATTCCCGACTAAACCGTAAGAATTATTATAAACGCTCGGACGTGCAGGCTTTGCTCGAAGCCGGACAGCCGTACAATACTACCGAAAATGGATTTATTCACGAATGACAATGAAGAAATCATTGTCCATCAGGAAATGATAACGCAACTAAGAAACCGTATCGAAAGCATATTGAAAAACTACCGCCCTGTAATGAACGGCGAAATATACCTTTCGGGCGAAGATGTGTGTAAGTTGCTCCATATCAGCAAACGGACTTTACAGCAATATCGTGATGATAATATCCTGCCGTATATACAAATAGGCGGTAAGATTATTTACAAGGAAAGCGATATTCTGACAATACTGGAACAGAATTATATTTCACATAAAGCAGTTTTACCGTAACCTTTTTGTATTATATGCTATCAAAAAGGAAAGAGTTCAGTATCTTTGTTATCGAAAATATAGAAAATACTTAAAGTGTTTTTGCTTTAAGTCCCACATTGAAAACTGGTAATTTTTAAGACAACGGGACAGATAAGTAGGAACGCTCACGTCATAGGCGTGGGCGCTCGCTTATTCGTTGTCGGGTATACCAGTGCCTCAATGTCGGTAAGTGTAGTTTGCCTGCGCCTTCTTTTTTGTGCGGGGCTACATCAACACAAAAAAGGTATGATATGGAAACTGGTACAGCACAACAAAGAATTACTCTTGCCTTTATCAATGATAACAGTCCGATTTTGGATTTGACCTGTGATAACCTCGTTGCTTCAGGGCTTGAAGTATTATTTCGTTCGGAAAACATTGAAGACGGATTATCTCAATTATCAGCATTAAAAGAGCTTCCCAAAGTTTGTATTATAGACCTTGATTTTTACAACAAGAATGTGCTTGAGCAGCTTCAAAAATTAAGAACGCAATATCCAACCATTAAGCTGATTGCCCATAGCGATATTGATACAGAAAAAACAGTAAAATCTCTTTTAGAGATTGGTTTTGCAGGTTATCTGCTTATTGGCAGCGATGCAGATGATTTTAGAAAAGCCATTGAAGTAGCGACCAAGTAACTATTAGCAATCATTTTCGTATCCGAATTTCAATGATAAATTTTATTAAATTTCATATATAATACCGACAATCTTATTATTATCTAATGTAATTGTCATTTGTTCATATTTAAGATTGAACTTACTTCCTTTGTCAACTGAAGAAGGAAAATATTTTACACCAATAGTGACATTGGGCAAATTAAAATTCCAAGATGACCTAATTTTAAAATCCTTGCCGCATAATTCTTGTTCGGAAGAACTAAGGTATTCTTTGAATTTTGAAATTCCTTCGACTTCAAAAATGGTTTTCCAATTCTTACGTTTCTCAAAAATTATTTGTTCGTCAAGATGTTTCAGAATATTACTTTCATCGGAGCTATTACAAGCATTTATAAAATCACGGATGATTTTTCGAGGTAGCTTTTGAATTTCTCTGATTTCTTTCTTTTTGTTTTCAAGATATATGTTAAAATCGTTTTCTACAACATCAGATATTTTGTAAAATCCCCATTGGAAAGCCTCTTGAGGAGATTTGTAAAGTTTATCTTTTAAAATTTCAGCATTGCCATCCTCATTTTTTGTTTTGAAGTCATCTAACAACAAAAAACCTTTTTCATCGGTGGTTTTGTTAATGCCATCCACAATATTAATAAAGTAATATTCCTCTTTGTCTTCAAATAAAACTTTGATTTTAGGGCTGAATTTTTCAGGTTTGCTTGCTGAGGTTTTTACAAGATATTTCGTTTCATTTAATGGATTTTCAATCTGTCTTCCCCAACCATCAGTCGATAATTCAGACTGGTATCTCATTATTTGAATTCTTATTTCTTTTCGCCCTTTTTCAAGGTTTTTAGTAAATTCATATCCTGGGAAACTATTGAGAATTGCTGTATCCAATTCCCATTCTTCATAATCGCTCGTGAAATTTATTTGATAACTAAATTCATATTCTCGTATGTAAATTGGAAATTGAAATTTGTTTTCGATAATTTTTTGTTCTATTAAATTAATATCAGGCTTTCTGTTTACTGTTATTGAAATTTCAGTTTCTATCATTACTTTGATTTAGCGATTTGTAATTGTTGACAAATTTCAAATTTAATCAATTAGAAATTGTTTGATAGCTTACAAAAAAAACAAAAGACAAAATTAACCAAGCGACGTTCTTTTGCTTCTTTTCTTTGGTCGCTGTGTGGAAAGAAAAGAAGTCATTACAAAACAAATAATGGGATACTGAATATCCCACACAATAATATCGTAACCTATTTTGATAAAATGTAAAATGGGGAAAGTGCAGAGCGGTTGCATTTTGACAAAGGGGTTACACCTATTCAATGCAAAAAGACTGTTCCGACCATCGGAAGGATCTGTCTTTTTGCCGCCCGACTTTTCGGGTCAGGCGGTTTGTTAATTTTTCGGGTTATTTAACCCTACTTTTAAAGCTAATAATTTCTCGTGTATATATCTGCCCAATATGCCTGTCTTTCCTTATCGCTTTCAACGGGTGGGTTATGCTGATATTCTTTGTACCACCCAGTTTGCCAAATACCTTTTTTGAGGTCAGTAACTTCAATCCAATTTCCGTTTTTATCTCTGATTTTCATTGTGCTGAATTTTTCTGATTAAGCAATTAACTTGATTAATGAAAACTCTTCCGTCCAAAATTCTTCGCTCGTATGCTTTCCGTATGCTGTATAGTAGCCTGTACCGTTTGCCCGCAATACAAGCCTGAAACAATCCAGTCGGTTTTCAGGAACGGTAAACGTTTCCTGCTCTTGCTCGTCAAGCTCCACGAATACCCATTCCTTACCGTTTAGCATTTCTTCAATGTTCGGGTTATCGTCTTCGCCTGTACTGTAAAAATCTACTGCCGTATCATAGTAGTTCATTGAGCAGAAATAAGAATTGCCCTCTAACGGCTTAACCAGTGCAAGCCGTTTTTCCTGTTCTTTTTTCCATTCTTCGGATAGGTGGATAATTGCAAACCCGCAATTATCCCATTCGCTGTTAGTATTGGCTTTAACCAAAATATGTGCTGTCGCTTTATCTGATAGTTTCATCGTTCTAAATTTTAGTGGTGTTTAACTGATTTTCGATTTTACGTTCTAATAGGGTGTCGAGTATTTCCCATTCGCTGTCGTACTCCTTGCCCTCAAAATGGTACGTGTCTGTGTCCTCGTCTAATTCATAGCTGCAAAAGTCCTGACTATCTAAGCAGGTGTTTGTTAGTATGCCGTCTTCAAATATTGCCTGACCATATACTAAGCATCCTAATTCCTCATACTCGTGTGTAAAGTCCACTTTTAAATGTTCGGCTATCTGCTTCACGGCTTCCGTATTTGGCGACCATTTTGTTTCATACTGGAATACGCCCGCACTTTCATTGTCCTGACTGATATTGTAGAAATAATCTCCGTGAGTGTCCTGTACGAAATCGGGTAATTGCCCGCAGTCGTCTTTCTGTTCCTGTTCAGCCATTGATTTGAATAGCTGTGTTATCTGTTCGATTGCTTAGGATGTTCCCTCAAAAACAACCGTATTGTTGCACCAATTAGCCATAATTATTTATCGTTTAAGGTTATCTGTAAAAATTTGTCAGTCCCGAAAAGCAGGTGTATCGTCTGTTTTAATTGAAGGTTGCATTGTGCATCCTCTGTATATTCAATCAGGCAGTGAATAGCGAAAATTGAATTGTGTCCGTCAAAAAAATGGTCTGTAAACCAGTTCGGGCGTTTCCAAAGAGGTTCATTTTGGGCTGTTCCTTTTTGTGCATTCTGCACAAGCCTGTACCAAAATTCAGCCGTGAAAAATCCCTTTTGATACCAACCCTCACGAAAGGCGGTTTCATTTTGCAAAAAGTAGTCGCATTGCGTTTTTATAGCGTTTTGCAGGTTCTCCAGTTCTGCGGGAAACAGTTTGCATAATAAGCCCACTTTATCGAGGCTATCCATTTTATCTAATGCTTTCATATCTTTTGTTTTTAGTAGGCGACCACCTTTGCAGGCAGTCGCCTTAGATGATTAATTGAAGTTTAAAATCTCTGCTCCTGAATAGGCAAAGTCTGTACACAGTTCAAAGGCTTTTTGGGTCTTTAGCTGTGCTGTACCACCCATTACAATAGATTGTAGTTTGGCTTCGCTATCCCTATAATTGCGTACATTCTGAAAGTAGCCTGTAACGGCATTATAAGCCCCGAACAATGTGCCTTTGGTAGTTTCCATTTGTTGAGTGTCGCTTATCATAGCGTACTGAAAGGCATCATCTACGGTGTTTCTGAACACGGTGGAAACCTCATCTTCCGCACCTTTTTTCAGCAGGTCAAGCGTTTCTTTGTTCGGGCATAGTGCCAACTGGATTAACTTTCTTACTTCACGGTCTGTTACTCGTACTTTTGTCCACTGGTTAAAAATGCCCTCTAATTGGTTGCTCAAAGTATTGGCAAGTCCCATAATCTTATGGGCGTTCTCGATACGTTGTTTTGCTCCTGACGTATGTTTGATACGCACTACATTGGTCATACTCCGCAATGATGCGTTAAGGGTGTTTTGGCATACGATACGGATAGGGGTAAATGCTGCGGTAATACTTCCGCTACCGTCGTGGCTTGTGGTTAAGAAGATGTACTTTTCTGTAACATCGTCGCCTTTGCCTACTCGGATATAGTCGGGCAGCTTGGCAGTAATAAAAATGCGTTCCCCGTTGCCCAATGCTCCTGCGGTTTCGTACAATATCCCATCGCCTCCGCCTACAATAGCATCAAAGAAATTGAACGCCTCACGGTTTTGTACGATATGGTAGTCTTTACCTACTACGCCTAACGGTCTATTAGTGTCTGTGCGGAGTGTTGCGAAACTGTTAGGTACTAAAATGTCATTAGCTTCAATTAGTTCTCCGCTGTCGCCTATGTTCATTGTTCTGCCCTGTGTAAACAGTGGGGATTTGATAACCTCGTAATCTAAACCTGCGTGTACGATTGCTTCCTCGCTTGTTGGGTACTGCTCTACGATTTGCCCCAAACCGTGCCACGCTTTTTGCTGAACGCTGAAGAATGAATGACGTCCTGTTTGCTCGTTGAAATTGATGTTGTGTGCCATAATGCTAAATTTTTGATGTTTGAAAAAATGTTATTTGCTTACTCGCTTTTCTCGTTTCCCGTTTCCCGTTGTGGTTTGCTCCGCTTCGCTTCGCATAAATTTTTCCAAAAGAAAAACCGGAAAAAAGAAAGCAGATAATCCAAGCGGGCAATAGCGTAAAACCGAAAGGAAACGGAATAAGTCCCAGAGGGTGGCAAGGCAACACACAGCAACTCGGCGAAGCCAACATTTTGCCTTGCCATTATGCCGTAGTCTTTTGGTTGGGAGTGTGGGGTGGCTGCCCGCTATAACTTAGCTGCCTTTTTACCGGTTGATTGTGGAAATTTTCTATTCTAAATTTTTATGGCATTAATGACCAGGCTATGATAGCCTGTAATAGAGATTTGAAAAACGGAATAGCAAGGGGGCGTTAGATATGGGTTTCGTTTTTCAATTTTCTATTTAGCAAGTAGGTAATAAGCTCTTTTACAGCGTTGGACTGGGTAGAGGAAAGTAAATGTGCTTTACCTACCTAAAAAGTATGGGCATAAAAAAGCAGAACCGTTAAGTTCTGCTCATTGTGATTAAATATAAGCTGATTAGATTGCCATCATAAATGCTTCTTCCATTGCCTTAAATTTCGGTGTAACCAAATCCATATCCTTACTGATTTTTTGGCTTGTAATTTTAGCGTAAATCTGTGTGGTGGAAATGTTTTTATGTCCCATCATTTTGCTAAGGCTTTCAAGCGGTACGCCCTCCGTCAAAAACATTGTTCCGAAAGTATGTCTTGCCGTGTGAAAGGTTACTTTTTGTTCTGTAATGATTTCTGCCTTTTCAACCAGTTTACCTATGTGTGTATTGCAGGTTGCATTGGTCGGAACCGGAAAGATAAATTCATTCCTTGTCGTACCCTGATACTTCTCAATGATACGCTTAGGGATTTCCATTAACCGAACATTAGAAGCAATATCTGATTTCTTTCTCCTGCTGATAATCCACTGATGACCGTCAAAGAATGATTGAATATTGTTCCTTGTCAGTTTCTTAATATCCGCATAAGCAAGTCCAGTAAAGCAACTGAAAATAAACAGGTCTTTTACCAGTTCATACCGTGGGTGCGATGGTACGCACATTATCAGCTTTTCTACATCTTCTTTAAGGATATAACCCCGGTCAGTTTCTTCCATATTGATTTCATAATCCTGAAACGGATTATCACGTATCAAGCCCTTTTTAATAGCCAGTTCCACAACGGCTAATAAAGGCATCGTGTACACCCAAACCGTATTATGCGAAGACTGTAAATCGTACCGGAGGTAAAAATCAAACTCCCGGATAAAATCGGCAGTCAATTCCCGGAAAGCCATATCATCACGATGATAGCGTTCTTTGATAAACGTGGTAAGATGATTGTAAACTGTGATATACTTGTTGTAGGTGCTTTGTGAGCGTTCTTCCTTTTCGACCAGTTTTTTAAAATCCTCATTTTGGTCGTTGAAGACTTTAAGTATTGCATCATCCATTACACCAACACCTAAAAAAGATAGCTTTACTTTTTGGGCGGTCGCAAAGCCCTCGTGCTTCAGCATATCTTCATAAATCTTGTCGATACGCCCACGTATGTTATCCAGTTTTTTATTAATGCTTAGTGCCTGCGCACTTTTTCCCTGAACTCTTCCGTGTTTCAAATCCCAATTATTGGGGTCAATTTCTAACTTTGTTCCGAAAGTCTTAGGGGTTCCGTCAATGGTAATACGTGCCATAATCGGGGCATTACCGTTCTTTTTCAGTTCGTTCTTTTTCAAATAGAAAAGCAGTTTGAACGTCGATTTTTTTGTCTGCTCCATAACTCAAATGTTTAATGTTTAAAATTAAATTACATTGAGTTACAAGGGAATGTAGAAAAGGGCGCAAAAGACTGAAATATAATCAGTTAAGCCATATCATTACCTTTGTCAATCGGTAACGAATTAGTAACCTAACCTTGTCAATTTAAGCCCCAAACCTATCAGACACCGACTTCCGAACTAAGACTACTCTTTTTATAAAGCCTTGTATAGCAAAGGTTTTAACCGTTTTGCTTATTTTTGCTTTTTACTAATCTTTTTTTTCAAAAATAAACTATGAAGAAACTATTACCTATTTTACTTGTTGCAGTAATGCTTGTAACAAGTTGTGAACCAGTTTATAAAGCTGCAAATTTTCAGGAAACCGCCAACCAACATCGAGTAATTGCGGTGCTGCCTCCCAAAGTAATTATTGAAATAAAATCTGCAAAAGAAGCGGAAGCAATTAGAAATCAGGAGAAAATAGAAAGCGAACGTTTCCAAAATGCACTTGTTTCTTACCTCAATGAACATCATACCAAAAACACTATTTTTGTAAATGCCCAAAACACTGAGGAAACCAACAAGATTTTGGCAGATAATAACATCACGAGTTTAGCAGGAAGAAGCTATCAGGATTTGGCTAAATTACTCGGTGTAGATGCGGTAGTAAGCTCCAGGGTTTCGCTTGCAAAACCATTGACCAACGGTGAAGCTTTTTTTACCAGTTTATTAACAGGATATGCAGCGCCGTCCAAAATTACCACCATCGATTTATCGTTAACCGATACCAAAAGCGGAAAAATGTTTTGGAATTACAACTGGCAAACCGGAGGAACCTTCATCTCGACAGAAAAGCTTACCAATTCATTAATGAAAGCTGCAGCGTACAAATTTCCTTACAAAACCAAAGATTTAAAATAAAAAAAACTCCCGATCTGTCCAACAAATCGGGAGTTTTTATATTCATGAATGACGAAAATAATTCACCATTTAAAAGTCTAAAGTCTAAAATCTAACTTCTAACATCTAACATCTAATTAATGCGTATGTGAAGCCGGTGGTGGCGGATAATTTCCTTTGTTCACTTCATCCATTTTTTGGGTAGCGGCCATTGAAACGACTAAATCGTTGAGCATTGAACTCGCTGCACTTGGCGAATTAGGAAGTAAAACCAAGTTGCTTCTGTTGTTTGCTCCTATCGAATGCAGCGTGTCGTAATGTTGCGTAACCACGATCAAAGCAGATGCTTCTTGAGCATTGATTCCGGCATCGTTGAGCATTTTCACAGATTCTTCCAAACCTTTGGCGATTTCTCTTCTTTGATCAGCGATACCCTGTCCTTGTAGTTTTTTAGATTCCGCTTCAGCTTTTGCGACAGCAATAATTCTAATTTTCTGTGCTTCGGATTCGTATTCGGCAGCGGTTTTTTCTCTTTCCGCAGCGTTGATTCTGTTCATCGCGTGTTTCACTTGTTCATCCGGATCGATATCAGTAACCAAAGCTTTAATAATGTCGTAACCGTAACTTTGCATGGCTTCCTGAAGTTCACCTTTCACGGCAATAGCCACGTCGTCTTTTTTCACGAATACATCATCCAATTTTAACTTCGGAACTTCTGCTCTCACCACATCGAAAACATAAGAGGTAATTTGGTTTTCTGGATTTTCTAAACGATAATATGCATCTCCAACCTGATTTCTAATCACCTGATACTGCACAGAAACTTTCATTCTGATAAATACATTATCGAGTGTTTTGGTGTCGATAATCACATCCAATTGCTGAATTCTGAGGTTTAAGCGTTTCGCAACTTGGTCAATAAAAGGGATTTTCAAGTGCAAACCGGATTGTCTCACGGTAAGAAATTTCCCGAATCGTTCCACAATCGCAGCGGTTTCCTGCTTTACCGTAAAAAACGAAGCAAATAAGACGATAAGTCCTAGAAAAATAAGTACACCTAAGTAGGTCATAGTAAATGAATTTTAATGGTTAATAATCCTACAGCACGTACGTTGCTGATGTTATAAAGATAGTAAAAACTTTTGTGCTATCCAAACTACATTGTCATACCGATTTCTATCCCTTTTATTTTTCGGTAAAGATCGGTCGCGAAATTATCCGTCATCCCCGAAACGAAATCTATCACTCCCAAAACTTTCTGATAGTCGGAACCTTCCTCATATAGAAACTGTTTTGGCAAAAGTTTCAGCGCCATTTTATCATAAGATTTTCTCTCAGATTTAGCCTTTAAAATTGGCGGAATAAAATGATTCAAAAGTTCGTACATCACGTTGTAACCCGCATTTTCTATTTCGATAACGGCTTTATGTCCGTAGATTTTTTCAATAGAAAAACTCTCGATTTCCTGTAGCGATTTGTTTTCAGTTTTATAAATATCCAACAGCGCTTTATCTAGATTTCCATCTAAAATGGAAGCGAAATTGGTTTCATACAATTCAATCGATTTATTAATCAACGCATTGATGACTTTCGCTCTCAAATAAGAAATTCTTTCATTAGCATTGGTCAAAATCACCAATTTATCTTCTACCCTTTTGGTATTTTGATTTTCAGATTTGATGAGGTCTAGAAACAGATTCTCGCAATCCGAAGTCGATACAATTCCCAATCGGTGCGCATCTTCCATGTCGATAATATTGTAGCAAATATCGTCGGCAGCTTCCACCAACCATACAAAAGAATGTCTTTTGAAAATGGTGGGTTCCTCGTTTTCTTGCATGAGATTTACCGCGTTGGCGATATTCAGGAAAGTCTCTTTTTCATTCTGGAAAAAACCAAATTTCTTGCGGTGAATCACTCCTTTTTTCTTAGCTACAGCTTCGCAAGGATATTTCGCAATACTCGCCAAAGTGCTCATCGTCAGCTGTGTTCCGCCTTCATCTTTTCCGTTTTGCTGATGTGTTAAAACACGAATTGCATTGGCATTTCCTTCGAAATTTACCAAATCTGCCCATTCTTTTTCAGAGAATTTTTGCTTTAAATCAGATTCGTTTTTCTCGAAATAACTTGCAATTGCATCTTCCCCAGAATGCCCGAAAGCAGGATTCCCAACATCATGACAAAGACAAGCCGCCGCAATCACGTTATGCAAATTGTGATGGTAAAAGTTCTGCGCATCTTCCGAAAGGTCATTTTGGTAATTCTTCACGATAAATTCTCCCACCGCACTTCCTAAACTGCGACCAACAGACGAAACTTCGAGGGAATGCGTCAATCGGTTATGCACAAATACACTTCCCGGAAGCGGAAAAACCTGAGTTTTATTTTGTAATCTTCGAAAAGCCGCCGAGAAAATAATGCGGTCGAAATCCCTTTGGAAATCAGTTCTTGAAGCGGAAGTTGCGGGATGATTTCCAGTGCGTTGGTTGGTGAAAATTGTATTAAGATTCATAAACTACAATTTGTCTTAAGATATAAGTTATTTTTGTAAAAAATATTTAGATGATAAACTTGAATAACGAAAGTTACAAAATTATAAGTGAGAAATTTTTTTTGCTCATAAATACATTTTTACCCGGAATTGTTGTATTAGAAATAATTTTTAAAAAAGGTCTATTCTCAAATCAACCACAAACAATATTCGAATTTATACTTTTTCTTTTTTGAGCTATATTATTAAGTATACCATTTTATTTCTTAATTGGTTTAAATACAAGAGAATACATTCTTGGAGCGCTCAAAGAAAATAATTTGAGCACAAAAAACATTGATAATGAAAAACTTGAAGTTTTAGATTTTAATTTTCAATTTATATACATTTTAAATTCTACTCTCCTATTTTACATAATTGACCGGATATTTCATAAATATTTCTACTTTATTGAAATTTTTGGTATTAGTCCTAAATTTATTGAACTGTTTTCCGTTTTCACTCTTACTGCAATGATCAGCATTATTTTATCGATTCCACTAACTTTTTTATTTATTAAAATAATTAATAAAAAGTTTCTAAAAATAATCAATCTAATAAAAAAGGACTGAAAATTCTATTTTCTAAACATTTCATTTAAAATCCCGAAAACTTCTTCCTGTTCTTGCTCCTTTAAAACAGATAATTTATTCTTAATTCTGATTTTATCAATCGTCCGAATTTGGTCTAAAGCGATTTGACCTTTTTTACTTTTCACCACACAATTTACTCGAGAAGGATAATCCTTTAAAGTAGAAGTTAATGGCGCAACAATTACCGTATTCAGTGCTTCGTTCATTTCATCAGGAGAAATAACTACTGCAGGACGAGTCTTATTGATTTCGCTTCCTTTGGTTGGGTCGAATTCAATAAAATAAATTTCAAAACGTTTTACCATGTCCATTCTTCGGTATCAAAATCGTTTGGAAACTCGATTAAATCTCCTTTTTCTTGCATAGAACCGGCTTTTAAAAGCTTTTCTTTCCAATCTTTTCTTGGCTCGTCAATTTTTTGAATTAGGATTTTTCCATCTTTCACCGTCAACTCTAACTCATCTTTTGGTTCGATATTTAATTCTTCCAACATTCGTTTGCTAATAATGATTCCTGAAGAATTTCCGATTTTTCTGATTCTTGTCGTCATCTCAAAATTTTTATCAAAGTTATAACAAAATGATAACATGAAAAAGAAAATCCCGAAATATTTTCGGGATTTCTATATATTGAACACGCCTTTTTGGCCTGCTTCTACAAACAATACTTACATATACTCCTCAATCGGTGCGCACGTGCAAATTAAATTTCGATCTCCAAATGCTTCATCAACACGCGAAACGGTGGCGAAGAATTTGTGATCTCTAACCCATTCCAAAGGATAGGCAGCTTTCTCACGGCTGTACGGTTTGTCCCAAGAATCGGAAATCACCACTTGCTCGGCGTGAGGTGCGTTTTTCAAAACGTTATTCGAAGGATCAGCTTTTCCTTCTGCAATTTCATCGATTTCTTTTTTAATGGAAATCAGCGCTTCCGCGAAACGATCGATTTCGGCTTTGCTTTCAGATTCTGTAGGTTCAATCATTAAAGTTCCGGCAACAGGGAAACTCACTGTTGGCGCATGGAATCCGTAATCCATCAATCGTTTTGCAACATCGGCTACTTCAATTCCTAGCGGTTTGAACTGACGGAAATCTACGATACATTCGTGGGCAACTCTTCCTTTTTCATTAGCGTAAAGAATAGGGAAATGCTCTGCCAAGACTTCTTTCAAGTAATTAGCATTTAAAATAGCGTGTTCTGTAGATTTTTTCAAACCTGCAGTTCCCAGCATTTTGATGTAAGCGTAAGAAATATTCAATACCAAAGAAGAACCGTAAGGTGCAGCTGAAATGGCATCGATAGATTCTTTTGTACCGATTTTAATGTTCGGATTGGAAGGAAGGAACTTCACCAAATGTTCGGCAACGCAGATTGGTCCCACTCCAGGTCCACCTCCACCATGCGGAATTGCGAAGGTTTTGTGAAGATTGAGGTGACAAACATCCGCTCCGATATTTCCCGGAGAAGTGAAACCAACTTGAGCGTTCATATTCGCACCGTCCATATAAACTTGGCCACCGTGATCGTGAATCAACTGGGTAATTTCTTTAATATTATCATCGAAGAATCCGTAAGTTGACGGATAAGTAATCATCGCAGCAGAAAGGTTTGCGCTGTGTTCTTCGGCTTTAGCTTTCAAATCTTCGAAATCGATTTGTCCGCTTTCTAGATTTTTTACAATGACCACTTTCATTCCGGCCATTACTGCAGAAGCAGGATTGGTTCCGTGTGCAGATTGAGGAATTAGCACAATATTTCTATGGTTATCTCCTCGGGATTTGTGGTATTCGCGGATCACCATTAATCCTGCATATTCTCCTTGCGCACCAGAATTCGGCTGAAGTGAAGTTCCCGCAAAACCGGTGATTTCTGCTAAATCTTTTTCTAATTGATGAATTAAAGTTTGATATCCGCCAGCTTGTTCAACGGGAACAAAAGGGTGAATATTTCCCCATTCTGCCCAAGAAAGTGGCAGCATTTGCGTAGCTGCATTCAGTTTCATGGTACAAGAACCAAGTGAAATCATGGAATGAGTTAATGAAAGATCTTTGCGTTCCAATCTTTTGATATAACGCATCAATTCGGTTTCGGTGTGGTATTTATTGAAAACTTCTTCTTCTAAAATAGCGTCAGTTCTCAACGAAGCTGCAGGAATTTGTATTTCTTCTTTAATTTCAAGTTTAAACCCTTGAGTTTTCTTGAATTGTGCTAAAGCATCAAAAAGGTATTGAAGTTTTTCAGCAGTTGTAGTTTCATTAATTGCGATGCTTACTACGTTTTCTGAAAAATAATTAAGGTTAATCTTGCGATCCAACATCAAATATTTCAATTCTTTTTTGTCTTCTTCACCCAAACGGAATTTCACCGTATCGAAGATCGGTTTTTCAACAATGTCATATCCTAAAGTTTTCAACCCGCTAAGAAGCGCATTGGCTTTAAAATGAATTTGATCAGCAATGAAATTCAATCCTTTCGGACCGTGATATACAGCGTATGTACTTGCCATCACCGCCAAAAGAACTTGTGCAGTACAAATATTGGAAGTCGCTTTTTCTCTTTTAATATGTTGCTCTCTGGTTTGCAACGCCATTCTCAAAGCGCGTTTTCCGTAAGCATCTTGGGAAACCCCGATAATTCTTCCCGGGATATCTCTTTTATAATCATCTTTACAAGCAAAAAAAGCAGCGTGAGGACCACCGTAACCCATCGGAATTCCAAATCTTTGGGTGGTACCAACAGCGCAATCCGCGCCCATATCAGCCGGAGATTTCAATTTTACTAAGGCCATCGGATCACACGCTACAACCACTTGAAGATTAAGTGTTTTGTAAGTTTTAATATTTTCTGTGTAATCTAAAACCACTCCATTTTTCCCTGGATATTGAAGCAAAACTCCAAAATAAGTTTCATCTAAAGACTGGGTTTGATGATCGCCTTCTATGATTTCGATTCCTAAACCTTCTGCTTTTGTTTTCATTACAGCAACAGTTTGCGGTAAAACCAGATTTGAAACGAAAAACTTGTTTGCATTAGACTTTTTCTGGTCTTTGGTTCTGCTTTCAAAAAACATGTGCATCGCTTCTGCAGCAGCAGTAGCTTCGTCCAACAAAGAAGCATTTGCCAATTTGAAGCCCGTTAAATCACAAACCACCGTTTGGAAATTCAGAAGTGCTTCCAATCTTCCTTGAGCAATTTCTGCTTGATAAGGGGTGTAAGCAGTATACCAAGATGGATTTTCTAAAATATTTCGCTGAATTGCGCTTGGCAAAATGGTATCGTGGTAACCGAAACCGATATAATTGTCAAACAATAAATTCTTAGAGGCAAGATCCTTGGAATGAGCCAACATTTCATACTCCGAAAGTGCCTCGGCAATGTCTAAATCTTTTTCTAAACGAATTGAATTGGGGATGGTTTGGGCAATAAGTTCATCAATACCCGAAACGCCAACTTTCTGTAACATTGCCTGTTTATCGGCTTCGTTTAAGGAAATGTGGCGATTTACAAACTGTGTTGTGTTCATATAATTTTACTAGATTTATTTAGAAATAAAGGTTCGTAAAAGTACAATTTTTTGCATAAAGGCACAACGGGTGTCAAGAGAATTCAAACCTCGAAAATTCCTATCTGTTATTTTGATTAATTCTAAATTATAATTATATTTGCAGCATGAGTTCAACCATCATCCCTTTTAAAGTCGCTCCTCTTGCTCCTTTCTACGAAAAAAACGAAGAAATGTACTGTGATAAAAAGAAATGCTGTAAAAAATTCAAGAAAGGAAAACGTTGCAAAAAATGTCCAGGAAGACTAAAAATGGCGTAAATAAACGTTTTTTTATTCTGAAAAATTTTTCACCAAAAGTAAAATTGCGATTACCAAAAAAAGAATTGCCAGAAAAATTCGCAGAAATTTCGGTTGACCGTGCGGATTGGTTCGGGTTGGTTGTTGTGTTTTGAATAATTCTTCCACTTCATTTCGGAATTTTTCTTTATCATTTTCAAAAACCTCGGTGATGGTTATGGCGCGAACCACCGTTTTATTCAACAAAGAATTGGTTGCGTGAAGCAAAAGCTGGAATTTCCCGTCTTTGAATTCTGTAATTTTAAAAGCCCTTTCACCATAACTTTTTTCGAGCCCAAAAGGCAAAATTTTCACAATATCTGCCTGATTGGTTTGCCAAGTAATGATGATTTCCTCGCCTTTTACCGCATGAATTTTATTGGCTGAAAAAGTTTTGATAGATGGTGGTAAATTTGGTCGATTGGTTCGCTGTTGGTGCCCTAAATTATCATCATAAATCCTCCTTTTTTCTTTATCCATCAATATTTTATACGCTTCCTGAGCTTCGCGAAATCGAGCTGCAAAAAAATCATCATTTTCGTTTTTATCCGGATGATATTTCAGCGATAATTTCCTGTAAGCTTTTTTTATTTCTTCCTCAGAAGCGTTCTCCGGAAGGCTGAGAAAATAATAGTAGTTTTTCATTCTGGAAGATTCGGGTTCGAACTTTTTAGAGGAACAAAAGTAAGTTTTTTTTTGTATTTCGCCCTGAAAAGCCATTTTTTGCTCAAAGAAATCATAAAAAAACGGAAAGAAATATTTCCTTCCGTTTTCACAAAACAATTGAGTTTAATGTGCTTTTATGCTTCAGTTTTTTGAGTTCTACAAGCGCTTTTGCAACATTTCGATGCGAATTTTTCTTTCATTTTACTTTTTAATTCAGCATATTTTTCGTCATCCATTTCACGGATTTTGTCGGCAAATCCGAACGGCGTTTTTTCTTGGATGTCATACTCTTCAAATATTCCTTTCATGAATTTTCTTTTCTGGGAAATTTTCTTTGCTGCAATTGCTAAACCTACCACTGCGAGAGCTCCCAAAGCTCCTTTTAAATTTGAATTTTTCATTTTTTACTTTTTAAAATTTATATAAAGTCCTTTTTATAGAAGACGGAATTTCTTGATTTTTACTTTAAAAGTTTTATTATTTTAATGAAAAACTATTCAAAAAAAAACGGACAAAAGCCCGTTTCAATATTACTGTTTGTTTTTCCAAAAGAAATTTCCTTCGCAGCGTTTTCGCCAGATTTCTTTTAGCTTTTCTTTTTCTTCATCGGTCATTCCGTTGAGTTTTTCTTCCTTCATTTTTTGGAAGGTTTCTTTTCCGAAACATTTTTTTCCACCTTTTCCGCCAAATCCACCGAAGAGAATTTTGCAGAGTACTAAAATTCCCATTGCTTGCCAAAAACCAATGCTTTTTACCCCGATGATTTCGGGCAGAAGCGCGTTCCAAAGCCACATTACAATCCCGGAAACTGCAAAAAACATGGCAATTCCCGCCAATACAAAAAATGCAATTTTACCTTTTAATTTATTACTCATCACTATTTTCTTTTACCTTTTTTAAAGGAGTATTTTTAATTATTAATTGTCAAGATCACGGTACAACGGTGACATTCTTGTCCTTAAATATTTCATCGCATAGTTTTTTCTACTGATGATGGTTTTGATGTTTTCTCCTTGTTCATCGGCAATTTCTTGTAGTTTTTTTCCTTCAATTGCATTTTCCACAAACACCAAACGTTGCTTTTCGGGCAATTCGTCCAAAGCGGCAAATAATTCCCGCCACACTTCTTCCCGAAATGCCAATAATTCGGGATTTTCTGAATCATCGAGCAACAAAATGTCTTTAATGGAGAAACTTCCATCTTCATCTTCGTACACGAAATCTTCCAGATTTTCAGTCTTTTTCTTGCGATAACTATCGGTAATTTTGTTTCGGGTAACTTGATAAAGCCACGCACCGACATTCATGATTTCTGAAACATTTGTCAAATTGCTGAACTGGAACCAAACTTCCTGCAAAATATCTTCAGCATCTTCCGTATTATTCACTTTCGGGCGGATAAAAGACAACAGTTTTCCACCGTAATTTTTCACGGTTTGCGCAATCATGCTGTCTTTTTCGGATTGTGACATGGGTATAATTTCCAGCTCCATATTTCAGTAGACGACCGAAATTGTAGTTTACTTTAAAAGTTTGATAATTTTTCAAATGTAGTTTAAATAAAAAAAAACGGAATTGATTTCCGTTTTATTGAATCTTGATTTCCAGATGTTTATTGTTCTGCCAACTCTTTCAACAATTGCAAACCTTGGTCAACCCCAGATTTCATATGATCCGAATAGTCTTTCGAAGTATGAAGAATTATCCGAAGTTCCGTTGAATCTTCAGAAATAGCTCTCAGAAAATAAGATTCTTCGCTTCCGCTCCATTCTGCAACTTCTTTGCTTTTAGTATCTTCCACGCCATCTTTTATCATTCCTAGATGACTGAAAACCACTTCTTCCGGCTCATTTAAACTTTAAATAGTAGAAACCATTCCATCTCCGGAAGCTCCCAGAAAATAGGTTTTTCCGTTTACTTGCCAATCACTTTCGTCGTGCGAGCCTTTGCCGAAAAATTGAGTCCACTGAGTGTAAGAATCTTGGTTCCAAAGCAAATCCCAAACTTTTTGAATGGGCGCATTGATCATGATTTCAAAATTTAATGTTTCCATAATAATTTGATTTTTTAGGTTATTCCGATTCTGAAAGATTTTTAATCAGTTCGAAATTTTGTGGATATTTGGTGTTAAAAAACTCAACAAATTCATCCAAAGAATTCACTTCTACTTTCAGTAAAGTCCCATTATCATCGGGTTCGAGGATGTAGGTTACGGTGGAATCTTCCCAACCTTGCGGACTGAGTTCTCCATCCATAATCCAGCCAAGATGTTTCATTCTAAGCAACTGATTTTCTTTGTTGATTTCGACCAAATTGTACATTCCGTTGTTCTTTTGATCGAGGAATTTCATGATGCTTACTTCTTCCCAATTTCCTTCAAAATACGTTCCCGGATTCATTGCAGATGACCATTTTCCATAATAATCTTGGGTGAAAAGTACGTTCCAAACTTTTTCCGGAGTTACCGAAATTTGTGTGGTAAATTCTAATAATTTCATGTAAAGTTTTTATTAATTGTGATAAGCATTTTCCAAATCTTTGATGATGATTTTCTGCATTGTCGACATTGTTTGCATTACTTTTTGACCTTTGATCGGATCGGTATCGTTCATCAATTCAATCAATTTTTTCGGTACAATTTGCCAACTTAAACCAAATTGATCTTTCAGCCAGCCGCACATACTTGCTCTTCCTCCATCTTCGATCAAATAATCCCAAAGATGATCGGTTTCCTCTTGATTTTCAGTCATCACCACGATTGAAATTGCTTCATTGAAATCAAATTGATGATCGTAGGAATTATCCATACAGAAAAAGGAATAATGATCGATTTCGAAATGCGCATGCTGAATATTTTCCGGAATCTCATGTGTTTCAACGCCTATTCCGTCGCCGTATTTTAAGATATTTCCAATCGAAGAATTAGGAAAAATCTTAATGTAAAATTCCATGGCTTCCTTTGCTTTTCCGTTGTTTTCATGAATGAATATTAAAGTAGGAATAATTTTTTGCTCGCCTTGTTTTTCACCCAAATAAACTTGCCAAGTCACGCCATATCGATCGCGAACCCAGCCGTATTTTTTGCTCCAAGGATATTCGCCGAGTTCCATTAAAACAATTCCACCTTCGGAAAGCGGTTTCCAGTAATGATCAACTTCTGCTTCAGTTTCGCAAACAACCATAAAAGAGATTGAGGCATTTTTTTCAAACTGCGGACCGGCGTTCAGAATCATCATTTTTTGTCCGAATAATTCGAAATTGATGACCACAGGAGTGTCCACCGTAACTTTTCCTCCGAAGATTTCGGTATAAAAATGAGCCGCTTCGTTGCCGGTTTTGTCGAACCAAAGACATGGGAAAATATTATTGTTCATTATTTTTTTATAATTAAAATTTAAAGGGTAAAAAATAGTGCAAATTGCAGAGAATTTTATTGATTTTCTTTCCGGAATTCAACAATCCTGCGAATCAGATCCAACGGAATTTCTTTATTTAACGGGAACTGAACGGAACCTTTTCCTTGTTTGTAAACCGATAATTCTTTTGCAAATTTCTCATGCCCATTTGGTGTTGCATAAAAACCGATGTGATTTTTGTAGGCAGCAAAATAAACTAAAGGCTTACTATTTAGAAAAAAACCAGGCATTCCGTAGCTGATTTTTTCCATTGCATCGGGAGCTATGGAGAAAATTATTTTTCTAATTTCCAGCAATTTTTCCTGAACTTCTTTCGGGAATTGCTTGATGTAATTATCAATAGGATTCATGACTGAAATTTCAGTGATTGAAGATTAATTATTCTCCACATATTTATGAAAACGATCGAGAATGGCGTACCAACCTACTCTTTGCATTTCGATGGAATTTTGCAATTCTGGCTCGATAATTTCGGTGGTGTTTTCGTCAATTTTATGGAACTGAACTTCCACTTTTCTGCCGTCATCAAGATGGCTTTTCACCGATTCTAGCATTTTGATTTCATCGATATAACCTGAAAAATTGTAGCCAAAACTTTTGTCTTTATACTCCATCCGATAGTTGAATCTTCCACCTTCGCGAAAATTACTTTCTGCTTTCGGGCAGTGCCAATTGGAAGTCGGGAAATTCCATTTCACAATATGTTTTGTATTGTAAAAATAATCCCAAACTTTATACACCGGTTGTAAGATTGTAATTTTGATGGTAATAGGATTTTCCATTGTGTATTTTTTTTAAATATACTAAAAAAGAACGATTGTGAAAAAATCGTTCTTTTGATAATGCTGTTTCAGCGATTGATAATTTTCTAAAAAAAAATATTATTTCAAAGCAGCTAAAGCTTTGTCATAATCCGGTTCCTGAACAATTTCCGGAACTTGTTCGGTGTATACCACTTTGCCTTGTTCATCGGTTACAATTACCGCTCGGCTTAGCAAACCTTTCATCGGAGAATCAATTAAAGTCACTCCGTAATCATCTCCGAAAGTTCCTCTAAAATCGGATAATGTTTCCACATGATCTAAACCTTCGGCAGCGCAAAAGCGGCCTAAAGCAAAAGGTAAATCTTTGGAAACATTGATAACTACTGTATTTTCTAATGCTCCTGCTTCTTCATTAAACTTTCTTGCCGAAGCAGCACAGATTCCGGTATCGATACTTGGGAAAATATTAAAAATCTTCTTCTTCCCATCATAATCGGAAAGGGTTTTTACTTCTAATTTTTCATTCACCAAAGCGAAATCTTTCACAGTAAGTCCCAATTCCGGCAATTCGCCAATAGAGTGAATGGGATTTCCTTTTAAGGTAATATCTGCCATAATTTTATAATTTTTAGTTTCTCAAAAATAGCAATTATCTGCTGAAAAATATTTTAATTAAAGGTTAAATTAATCATAAAGTTCGTCTTAGCTCTCTTTCATAGCTTTATAAAAATACGTAAATTTGTACTTCAAAATTTTAACAAAAAATATCAGAATGGCAGAAAAATCCAAAATCGTCTACACTTGGACCGACGAAGCGCCTATGTTGGCAACTCATTCTTTCTTACCTATTGTAAAGGCATTTACCAAAACAGCAGATATTGAAATTTCCCCAAAAGACATTTCCCTTTCCGGAAGAATTTTAGCCAATTTCCCGGAATTTTTGAATGAAGATCAAAAAGTAGAAGATGCATTAGCAGAATTAGGTAAACTAGCCACAACTCCTGAAGCTAATATCATCAAACTTCCTAATATTTCCGCGTCTGTTCCACAGTTGGACGCTGCAATTGCTGAATTACAACAACAAGGATTTGCTGTTCCCAACTACCCTGCAGAACCTAAAAATGCTGACGAAGAAGCAATAAAAGCAAAATATGCTAAAGTTTTAGGAAGTGCTGTAAACCCAGTTTTAAGAGAAGGAAATTCTGACAGAAGAGCTCCGAAAGCAGTGAAAAACTACGCGAAAGCACACCCACACAAAATGGGAACTTGGACTGCAGATTCTAAAACTAAAGTTGCTCACATGACCGCTGGAGATTTCTACGGAAGTGAAAAATCAGTCACTGTGGAAAATGAATCACAATTTAAAATAGAATTTTTCGGAAGAGATGGTACTGTAAAGCTTTTGAAAGATCTATCTCCATTGCAAGCCGGTGAAATTATCGATACATCGGTGATGAATTTAGCTGCATTGAAAAGTTTTGCAGCCGATGCAATTGCGGAAGCAAAATCTGAAAACATATTGATTTCTGCACATTTGAAAGCAACGATGATGAAAATTTCCGATCCAATTATTTTTGGAGCGATCGTTCAAACTTACTTCAGCGACGTATTCACAAAATATGCGGACTTGTTCAATGAACTAGATATCAACCCAAACAACGGGCTTCAAGATCTTTTCGATAAAATTTCCGGCAATGAAAAAGAAGCCGAAATTAAAGCTGATATTGAAAAAGCTTTTGAAAACGGACCGGCTGTTGCAATGGTAAACTCCGATAAAGGGATTACTAATTTCCATGTTCCTTCAGATGTAATTGTAGATGCTTCTATGGCTGCACTTATCAGAGGTGGAGGGAAAATGTGGAACAAAGCAGGACAGGAAGAAGACACCATCGCGATGATTCCTGATAGAAACTACGCAGGTTTTTATCAAGCTGCAATTGATGATATGAAGAAAAACGGAGCACTTGATCCACGAACCATGGGTTCTGTTCCGAATGTTGGTTTAATGGCTCAGAAAGCTGAAGAATACGGTTCTCACGACAAAACTTTCCAGGCGGATGCAGAAGGAACCATTAAAGTTTCGGATGCGAATGGGAATGTTTTCATGGAGCAAGAAGTAGAAAAAGGCGATATTTTCAGAATGTGCCAAGTGAAAGATGCGCCAATTCAGGATTGGGTAAAACTTGCGGTAAACAGAGCGAGACTTTCGGATACTCCAGCAATTTTCTGGTTGGATAATCAAAGAGCGCATGACCGCGAAATGATTAAAAAAGTTGAAAAATACCTGAAAAATCATGATACCAACGGTCTGGACATCAAGATTATGAATATCGAAGACGCCATGACTTTAACTTTAGAAAGAATCAGAAAAGGTTTGGATACGATTTCGGTTTCCGGAAACGTACTGAGAGATTATCTAACCGATCTTTTCCCTATTTTGGAATTGGGAACTTCTGCGAAAATGCTTTCTATCGTTCCACTAATGAATGGCGGCGGACTTTTCGAAACCGGAGCAGGTGGTTCTGCACCGAAACACGTCGAGCAATTCATCGAAGAAGGATATCTGAGATGGGATTCTTTAGGTGAATTTTTGGCTTTACAAGCGAGTTTAGAACATTTAGCACAAACTCAAAATAATGAAAAAGCACAAGTTTTGGCAGACGCTTTAGACGCAGCAAACGAAAAATTCTTGGCAGAAGACAAATCACCTGCTAGAAAAGTTGGTTCGATTGATAACCGTGGTTCTCACTTCTATTTGGCGATGTATTGGGCCGAAGCTTTAGCTAATCAAACCAAAAACCAAGAGATTGCAGAAGCTTTCACACCTGTTGCAAAAGCAATGTTTGACAACGAAGCTAAAATTAACGAAGAGCTAATCGGAGCTCAAGGTAAACCACAAGATATTGGTGGATACTACAAGCCAGATTTTGGGAAAACCGATGCAGCGATGAGACCTTCCTCAATCTTGAATTCAATCATTGAGTCAGTCTAAATTTAAATTAAAAAAGTTATAAACTACATAGAAAGCTCCCCGATATTTTTTCGGGGAGTTTTTTATTTTAAATCATTATATATTTTCTGAATTTGTTTTATGCTTTTACCGTAAAAATGATTGAACCACCATTTTCCGAAAAAATAAAGTGTAACCAACATAAACAAGCAGCATCCAATAAATGTAAGAATGAAATTAACACCATCCAGCATTTTCAAATTCGGCATATAATCAAAGATTAAAAGCATTTCGCAAACCACAAAAGGAACAGATGCCACATAATAAGACACATAATATTGCTCATTGAGCTTAAACTGAAACATCAAATCTTTCAGATTGTCTTTAGCATTCAGATTGATTTCTCCAATGTTTTTATAGAATTTGAAAAATTTAACAAAATAAAATCCTGTTACCAACATCATTGATGCCACCAAAGTGATACAATACACTTTGAATTTGAAAAAATGAAAATCCTTAAAAATGAAAAATAAAATAATAAAAACGAACAAAACCATGGTACTCCAGAATTCGTTTCGCATTTTTTTTCTCAATCGTTCCAGCGGAAGATGAATTTTTTTTTGCTGTTCTGTGCTAATTTCCGGGGTGTCGGTTATTTTTTCTTTCTCCCAGATTTCTTTTAAATTATCGAGTTCCATGAGGTTGAGTATTAATAAGTTGTTTTAATTTTTCTTTAGCGCGGTTCATTTTCACACGGGCATTTACTTCAGAAATTCCCATTTGTTCAGCAATTTGGTTGCCCGAATAATTCTCAAGATAATAGAAAATCAAAGCTTTGTCAATCGCGTTCAGTTGGTTAATCGCCTCGTACATTTTCTTTAGTTTTTGCTCGTCTTCATCATCATATTCATCCTGATTAATCTTGAAATTACTCACTTCATTGTTCTGAATAAAACTTCTCCGTTTTTCAGATTTCAAAAAAAGAATTGCCGTATTCAAAGCGATCCTGTACAGCCAAGTTGAAAATTCGCTTCTTCCTTCAAAAGTTGGATACGCTTTCCAGACTTGGTATGTAATCTCCTGAAAAAGATCTTTCTGATCGTCGAAATCATCCATATACATCTTAGAAATCTTGAAAATCACCCCTTTGTGCTTTTCAATTTTTTCTAAAAATTCTTTTTCTAATGATGACATATTTTTTGGTTATCTGAAAAGTAAGTTACGATTTAAGCAAATTGTTACGTTCGTTTTATAATTTTTTTTTCAAGGAAATCATAATCTTTTAAAAAATGTAAATTTGTAACATGCAAGATGAGAAATTTTCTGTTCAAAAATATACCAACAAGGATTTTGAAACCGGCAAAAGCGACTCTTTATATCATGTTTTCCTGTTCGAAGGCGAAGGAAAAATTTCTATTGATTTTGTAGAGTACGATTTTCAGGGTAAAACTGCGCTTTTCACTTCACCTTATCAAAACATTCAAATTTTCGGGAAAAATACCTTTGAGATACAATTATTGAGTTTTCATGGTGATTTTTATTGCATCGAATTTCACAAAAAGGAAGTTGCCTGCAATGGTTTGCTTTTCAATAATATTTATCTTTTTCCACATTTTTCTTTAAATGAAAATACGTTTAATGAAATTTCTGAATATTTTCTAAAAATCAATGAAATCAATCCTTCAGAAGAATTTTCGCAAGCTGTTTTGCGTTCCTATCTTCAATTGATTTTGGCAATCAGTAGCAAAGTGAAAAGTCGTTTTATTCAGGAAAGAGATTTGATAGAGAACGATTTCAAAGATTTAAAACATTTCCAAAACTTGGTGGAACAACATTTTTTGAAAGAGAAAAGCCCGTCATTTTACGCAAATCTGCTTCACATTTCTCCTAATACTTTGAGCAAAAAAATCAAAGCTGAATTCAATAAAACTCCATCGCAAATCATTCAGGAAAGGGTGATTTTAGAAGTGAAAAAACAAATCCATCTCACCCGAAAATCGATGAAAGAAATCGCATCGGAACTCAATTTCGAAGATGAATTTTATTTCAGCAAATATTTTAAAAAACACACCGGAATTTCCCCAACCCAATTTCGTGAAGAAGCAGGAATTTCTATAGTGGCAGATTTGTACAAATAAACTCCCGAAATATCCATTTTATTGCCCATTTTTCTGACTTAAATTTGCAAGAAATCAAAGTTTTATGTTAGAATTTTTAGCAAACTCACAGAGAAATTTTATTCATTTTATCAGAATCGGAATTTTTGTCGTAATGGCTTGGATTGGTGGTTTGAAAGCTTTTCAATACGAAGCTGACGGAATTATTCCTTTCGTTGCAAACTCTCCTTTTATGAGCTTTTTATTGAACAAAAGCGCAGACGATGCCGATAATTACAAACTCCACAAAAACAAAGAAGGAGAAGTGATTCTGGAAAATATCAAATGGCACCAAGCGAACGGAACTTACTCATTTTCCTATGGTTTAGGAACAGTTATTTGCCTCATTGGAATCGCTGTTTTGTTGGGAATTTGGTTTCCGAAAATCGGACTTTTGGGTGGGATTCTTACCTTCGGAATGTCGATCGTTACCTTAAGTTTTCTCATTACAACCCCAGAAACTTGGGTTCCGAATTTAGGAGGGCCAGATCACGGTTTTCCTTATTTGTCGGCTGCCGGAAGATTGGTGATTAAAGATATTATTATGTTGGGTGGCGGTTTGGTTATCGCATCAGACTCAGCCAAACAAATTCTGGAACTGAAAAAATAGTAATTTTTACTATTTGTATTTTTAATATATTTTTTAAAAAAAAACTTCCCAAAGTGATTCACCTTGGGAAGTTTTTATTTTATAATGTAGATTTCTACATCATTTTAAGGTTGTTCACCTCCAAATCAGAAAGAATTCTCCAATGTCCACGTTTGATATTTTTCTTGGTCAAACCTGCAAACATTACTCTATCGAGCGCTTCTACTTCATAGCCCAATCTTTGGAAAATCCTGCGTACTACTCTATTCCAACCGATGTGGATTTCGATTCCCACTTCGTTTCTTGGTTTTCCTTCGATGTAGGATATGCTGTCCACTTCGGCAACACCTTCTTCTAAACGAATTCCTTCTGCAATTGCGTTCAGATCGGCTCTGTCGAGTTTTCTGTCTAAAGTAACATGATATATTTTTTTCATGTTGAAAGATGGATGCGTCAATTTTTTGGTCATATGACCATCATTCGTAAGTAAAATTACTCCTGTAGTCGATCGATCCAACCTTCCTACTGGGAAAAGGCGATACGGAGAAGCATTTGCTACCAAATCCAACACCGTTTTTCTCGCTTTTTCGTCTTTCGTTGTTGAAATATATCCTTTTGGTTTGTTTAAAAGTACATAAACCGGTTTTTCAGGGGTAATTCCTTGCCCGTCGAAAATTACTTTATCGGTTTTCTGAACCTGATATCCCATTTCGGTAACTACTTTTCCGTTTACCTGAACTAAACCTTGAGTGATCAATTCGTCTGCTTCTCGGCGTGAACATATTCCGGAATTGGCGATATATTTATTTAAGCGAATACTTTCTTTTGGTGTTTCTTTGGCCAGTTTATCGAATCGACGTTTCTGTACAAAAGATCTTGTTTTTTCGTTCTCCCCAAGTGGCCTTTCGTAATTTTTGAAAAGTTTGGTAGGACGAGCTTTTTGGTCACCTTTGGAAAATTTAGCGTCTTTATCGAAAGATTTTCCGATTCTTTTTCCTGCTGGTTTTCTGGAAACCGGTCTGTCGAAAGTTTTTTCATAAGATTTCGCTTCCGCCTGCGACATTAATCTTGGCTCTCTGGTTTTCGCAGGTTTCTTTTCTTCGGAATTTTCAGATTTTGGAGCGCGTGCACGGGAAGCAGCAGGTCTGGAACTTCCGGAATTGGAAATCTTTGAAATTCTTGGTTTTTTTGGTTTGTCGTTGCTGTTTCTGTCTCGGCTCATTATCTGAAAAATTTTTTGCAAAGATAAAACTAATTCGTTGATATATCGACAATTCTTTTGAAACCTGAAAATTTTGCGCTTAAATATTCATTAAAAAAGATGAAAATCTTGATTTTTATATCTTAAAATCTCTTAATAATTCCATCAAAAAGCATTGCAATAATTCCAATGAAAACCCATATTCTTAATATATTCAAAACAATAAAATTGGATTTTTTTATTGAATTTAAAAGTAAATATATACAAAGAATAATCACCAATAATCCGCTAACAAAATAGAGATTGAGAATATTATGAATGCCGGTTTTGTTCACCAAAATCATGGATACTAAATAGAGAAGAATTAAAAGTGTTATGATAATGGCTTTGGAGATTCTGTTCCCAAAAACGTTGGGAATGGTTTGGTAGCCGAAGATTTTATCGGCATTTTTGGTGAGCAAATCTTTGGTAAGATCGATGATCAGCAAAATTAAAAATATAAAAATAGCCATCAGAAAAACCTTCACCGAAAATGTGTGGTAATAAACCATCATCCCGAAAAATGGGTAAAGTGTTAAACTGACAAAGATTAAATTATTAATAATCAATATTTTACTAAGTTTATGACTATAAAACCACATAAAAAATTGATAAATTAGAAAGAAAATAAAAACCCGCGTTGAAATGAAATATGCGATTCCCAAAGAAAGTATGTTGAGCGTAAGATATGCGTAAAGAAAGTATTTCTGCTTCAGGAAATTTTGAATTCGGGTGCGAAAGGGTTTGGTCAATTGATCTTTTTCCCGATCGTAAAATTGGTTGATAATTCCGCCGGCGAAAATGCTTAAAACCGTACAAAAAATAATCCCGTGAACTTTGAAATCGAAAACGAAATTTCTTAAACTTTCTTCTTGATTAAAAAGGAAAAACGTAGAAACATATAGCGCAAATGTAAGCAACAAACCTACAAAAACCCGTGCTCCCAAAAGGAAACCGATTAACTGTGAAATTCTATAAAGGATTGGATTTTTCATTAATTAAGCGGAACAAGATCAAACAATGTATTTTTTCCGGCTTAATGATTAGAATCTGTAAATTACCTCTTTGTGGAAACCTTTGAGCATTTTTTCTGCTTTTGCATAATCTTTTGTGAAGCCTAAAATATAACCTCCGCCTCCACTACCACATAGTTTCATGTAGTAAGCGTTCGTATCAAGACCTTTTTTCCAAGCGTTGTAAATGCTTTCCGGAATCATTGGTTTGAAATGTTCGTATGCCCAAATTGAAAGATTTTTGAGGTTTCTGAACAGCGGATTCATATCTTTTTTCAAAAAAGCATCAATACAGGCATTGTTGTATCGGATAAACTCTTCCTTCATTGTTTTGCGGAAACCTTCAGTTTTCATTTTTTCGAAAAAAATCTGTACCATAGGTCCGGTTTCGCCCGTCATTCCAGAGTCTATCAAAAAAATGGCACCTTTGCCTGCTTCACTTTCTGGGATTGATACTCGGTCCACATTCTCTTTATTTTCAATGAGAATCGGCAGATTCATATAGCAAATCAAAGGGTCAATTCCTGAGCTTTTGCCGTGAAAATAACTTTCTAATTGCCCAAAGACTTTTTTCAAATCTTTCAGTTCATCTTTTGTGATATTTTCTGGTGTATATTTTTTGATGGAATATTTTTCAAAAATTGCTGCGACCAAGGCTCCGGAACTTCCAACCCCATATCCTTGCGGAATATTAGAGTCGAAGAAAAGTCCATTTTGAATATCTTTATGGAAATCCTGAATATTAAGTTTGAAAGGATCAGGTAAGTCTAAATTTTTTAAATAATCTGAATATTTTTTTAAGGAAAGATTTGATTTTTTTTCAAAATCATTTTTTAGTTCAGAAAATTTCAGTGTGCCTTTATAATAACTGTATGGCAAGGTAAGCCCCTGCGAATCTTCAATAATTCCATATTCTCCGAAGAGAAGTATTTTAGCGTAAAATAAAGGATTGCTCATAGTTTAATTTAAACCGTTGATTTTCAATTGCAAAATTACTAAATATTTAACAAATATTTATATTTTAGTTTTAACAAAATTTAAGCCAAATTTTTAAAAATTTATCAATTTTTCTCGGTTACTATTTTTACCTTCAGAAATCTAATTAAAACCAATCCAGCAAAGAAAAATATTGACATGGATAATGCTGCAAATCTCATGTTGCTGTATTTCTCGATCATTGTGGCAAATATAAAAGTACCGAGGATAATCGCTAATTTTTCTAATACATCATAAAAGCTGAAATAAGTAGTATTGTCCATGGAATCTTCAGGCAAAAGTTTTGAGTAAGTAGAGCGCGACATCGCTTGCAAACCACCCATTACTAACCCGATGATGCTTGCGATTCCGTAGAATTGATATTCCACATTCGGATTTTCTTTGTTTAAATAATAAGCGGATAAACACGCCACAATCCACAGGATAATCGCGACAGAAATCACATTTTTGTTGCCGATAATTCTCGATAATCTGGAAAAGATAATGGCACCGATAATGGCTTCAATTTGAATCAACAAGAGCGTGAAAATCAATTTATCTTGCGCAAGGTTGATCTCGCTTTTTCCGAAAAGAGTGGCCATTAAGAAAATAGTTTGCATCCCAACGCTATAAAAGAAAAAACTCGAAAGGAAAAATTTCAAATTACGGTCTGCGAAAAGTGTTCTTCCGACCTTGAAAAGTTCATGAAAACTTTCTATAACAATATCCCAATAAAAATTGATATTATCTTTCAAAACTTCCCAAAAACCACCCTGTTCCTCGTGTTTTTTGAAAATGTTTTTGTAATTAAGCAACACCAAATCTTTGGGTAATTGATCTTTAACATTACCAAATTGCGGCAAATGTTTAAAAGTATACTGTGAAAAACCAAACCACCAAGCTCCGGTTAAAAGAAAGGAGATTCGGGTATAAAGTTTAGCTTCCTCGGGATTTTTTGCGAAAACCTGTATTAAAACCAAACAAATCACTACTAAAACTACCGAACCAATGTAACCATAAACATAACCTCTCGCGGAAAGTGCATCTTGCTTGTCGCGTGTTGCAATATCGGGAAGAAATGAGTTGTAAAACACCAAACTTCCCCAAAATCCTACACTTGCAGTGATACTGAATAAAAGCCCTAGAAAAACATTTTGCATACCTGTGAACATCGCCAATCCCATACAGGAAGTGGCTCCAAGATAACAGAAAAACTGCAAAAACGATTTTTTATTTCCAATGGTATCTGCCAATGACGATAAAATTGGAGAAAGTAAAACTACAATCAAAAATGAAATCGTAAGTGAATATCCATAAATAGCATCCGGTTGGTACTGTTTTCCAAAAATAGTGATCATGTGCCGCACAGGAACTTTAATCCATTTTCCGGTTTCTTCTACAAACTCACTTTTTTCGGTAGCTGTGGTAAGAATCGAATAGTAAATAGGAAAAATAGTAGAGGTAATTACCAATGAATACACCGAATTTGCCCAATCATAGTAAGCCCATGCTTTCATGATTTTCGGATTGTTCTTGATATTTGGAGTCTGTGAATGATCGTTTTCAGGCATTGGTAAATTAATTAATAGAACAAAAATAAAAAAACCATTAAGAATCTGATGAAAAAATTCATTAATAATTCTTAATGGTTTTATTTAAAGAAACATCGGTTTATACGTTCTCGATGACGATTGCGCTTGCGCCTCCTCCACCGTTGCAAATTGCAGCAGCTCCGTATTTTCCTCCATTTTGTTTAAGAATATTGATTAAACTCACAATAATTCTTGATCCGGAACTTCCAAGCGGATGACCTAATGCTACTGCACCACCATTTACATTCACTTTACTGGCATCTAATCCTAAAATTTTATTATTTGCCAAACCTACCACAGAAAACGCTTCATTGAATTCGAAAAAATCGATATCAGAAATTTGTAATCCCGCTTTTTCCAGAGCGATAGGCAAGGCTTTGGAAGGTGCGGTAGTAAACCACTCAGGCTCGTGAGCAGCATCTGCGTAAGAAACAATTTTTGCTAAAGGTTTCAAGCCCAATTCTTCCATTTTTTCTTTCGACATTAATACCAAAGCAGAAGCGCCATCATTTAAAGTTGAAGCATTTGCAGCAGTTACGGTTCCATTTTCTTTCTGGAATACCGTTGGTAAAGTCGAAATTCTATCAAAATTTACAGATTTGTATTCTTCGTCTTCAGCGAAAATTATTGGATCGCCTTTTCTTTGAGGAATTTCTACAGGAACGATTTCTTCTTTAAATTTCCCTTCGCTCCATGCTTTTGCGGAGCGTTTGTAAGATTCGATGGCGAAATTATCCTGATCTTCTCGTGAAATTTCGTATTTCGCTGCACATTTTTCGGCGCAAACTCCCATGTGAACCTTGTTGTAAACATCAATAAGTCCGTCAACAAGCATTCCGTCCAGCATTTTCACGTCGCCTAATTTAGTAGCATTTCGTGCATTATAATAATGCGGAACCGAAGACATATTTTCCATTCCACCGGCAACAATGATGTTTTGATCACCCGCTTTAATGGATTGTGCAGCCATCATCACAGCTTTCATTCCAGATGCACAAACTTTGTTGATAGTTGTTGATGGTGTTTCATTTGACAAACCTGCGCCCAAAGCAGCCTGTCGAGCCGGAGCTTGTCCTTCGCCTGCTTGTAGAACATTTCCCATATAAACTTCTTGTACCAATTTCGGATTAAGATTGATTTTGTCTAATGCACCTTTGATGGCTACAGATCCTAATTTCGGTGCCGGAACAGTGGAAAGACTTCCCAAAAAACTTCCCATTGGAGTCCGTACTGCCGACACGATGAATACTTCTTTCATATTTTGAATTATAAGTTTATTAATACGGCAAAATACAAAAAAAAACACACTTCCGAAAAAGTGCGTTTTGATTTTATTTTAAAGGGATTGGTTAATGTTTGAGCTCCGCCACAACTGCCGGATTATGCTTGTGCTTAAACAAAATTGCAAAAGCGATTGCAATGATCAGTGCGTAAATGGCGAAAACGAGCCATATCTCATGCCACATCTTTCCACCATCCGGATTGGTGAAGAAGGTAGAAATGAGCCAACCACTTACCGAGCTGCCTAAAATGGCTCCGAAACCATTGGTCATCATCATGAATAAACCTTGTGCTGATGAACGAATTTTGCTATCAGTGGTACTTTCTACGAATAATGATCCTGAAATATTAAAGAAATCGAAAGCCATTCCATAAATAATATTCGAAAGAATAATAAGGATAAGCCCGAAACCTTCCGGTGCTCCCAAAGAAAAGAAACCGAAGCGCAAGACCCAAGCTCCCATACTGATAAGCATCACTTTTTTAATTCCAAATTTATAAAGGAAGAAAGGTATTGCCAAAATGAAAAGCGTTTTTGAAATTTGAGAAATGGAAATGATCATTGTAGAATATTGCACTACCGCTGAATTTTTGTAAGCTTCTACTGCGCCAAAATCTTTTAGAAATGTATCACCGTACATGTTGGTTAACTGTAATGCAGCTCCCAAAAACATCGAAAATACAAAGAACAACGCCATTTTTTTCTGTCCAAATAACTTGAAAGCGTCTAATCCTAATTTTTCAGACCATGTAGCATCATGAGCGATGAGTTTTGGAGGTGGACATTTCGGCAAGAACATTGCAAAAATTCCTAAGAAAATTGCAACGAAACCGGCAATATAAAATTGATTTGCATTAAGCGAATTCGAGAAAATTCCTGCTAACATTTCGCCCATTTTAATACCTGTTTGGGAGAATGATTGCTCATCACTGAAAATATTGGTGCACCACATGGCTACGATAAATCCGATGGTTCCCCAAACTCTAATTGGAGGGAAAACTTTTACGACATCGTAATGGCTATCCTTCAGTAATTTGTACGAAATAGAGTTAGATAGCGATAAAGTAGGCATGTAAAAACACATTCCTACTAATAAAATCCAGAAAAAGGAAGTTGGATCGTCGGTTTTTGCTAATAGGAAGAGCGTAATTCCGTAGAGAATATGAAGCATTCCGTAGAGTTTCTCGGCATTGATCCATTTATCAGCGATAATTCCCATCAAAGCGGGCATGAATACAGATGCAATCCCCAATGTTGAAAATAAAGCTCCAAATTCGGCACCGCTCCATTGTTTATAAGAAAAACCATAAGTTCCGAGTGTGGTAAGCCACGCGCCCCAAACAAAAAACTGCAGAAAACTGATTATGGTAAGTCGTAATTTTAAATTCATGATTGATAATTCCTAGTTTATTCTATTTTTTTATCTCTTCTCTTAATTTCCTCTTGTATTTCCAAGGCAGCATCGAAATCTTCATCTCTCACTGCATCGTCCAAAATTTTTAGTAACTCCTCCATAGAAAGCAGATGTAAACTACCAGTTTGAGGATCATCAAAATCTTCTTCAGTTGTTACGGGAAGTTCCAATTCCAATAGGATTCCGGCTTCCGACAATACTTCTTTCGTAGTAAATATGGGAGCATCAAAACGTACTGCCATCGCTACTGCATCGGAAGTTCTTGCATCTAAAATTAAATCTTGGCCAGTAGAATTTTCTTTAAAATTGATATGTGAAAAAAATACTCCATCGACGATTTGATAAATAATCACCGATTCGATTTTATAATTGGTAGAAATCACAAATTTTGCGAATAAATCGTGGTTAGAGGCCGTGGTGGGTTTAAATCTTTCTCTAAACCTAAAGAAATTGATTGTGCTTCGAAATTTCCTATTACGATTGGTAATTTTACGTTGGTTTCTTCATCTTCTAGCAGAAGTGCGTACGCTCCGGATTGCGATTGGCTGTATGAAATTCCACGTATGATTAGTCTTTTGTAATCCATGGCTACAAATATAATTGATTTTTTAGATTCAGAATTTATAATTCTTAATATTTCTTAAAAAAAGCATTAAAGATCATCTACAAATCAACTATTTTGTCCAAAGAAATGTCAACGATAAACCAGCTTCCTTTCTCTATTTCAATCTTTTTAAAATCGGCATTCAAAAAACGAATTCGCGAATCGATGTTGTTTAAACCAATTCCTTTACTGATTTGTTTTGGTTGAAAGCCAATTCCGTTGTCTCGAACAGAAATTTTCAGCTCAGGATGATGGTAGTTGATTTCTATAAAAGCTTCTTTCGCTCCGGAATGTTTGATGATATTATTGATGAGCTCCTGGATTATCCGATAAATATGCGTTTCAATTACTTTATTAAATTGAATTTTTTCGCCAGTGAAAAGAAATTTGAACCGGATTCCATAAAACTTTTCTCCTTTTAAAAAGAGGTTTTCAATGGTTTTTACCAATCCAAACTGGGTAATCGAAGAAGGAGAAAGATTGTGAGAAAGTTCCCGAATTTGTAAACAAGAATTGTCGATAATTTCAGTAATTTCTTTAATAATCGACGAGTTTTTCGGTTTCATCTCTTCAGAATTCAGTGCTAAAAGATTAAATTTTATAGCTGTTAAATCACCTGCTACTCCATCATGCAACTCTTCGGCGATTCTTTTTCTTTCTTTTTCCTCGCCTTCCAAAACTCCATTTAATTTGCTTATTTGCTGTTGATGTCGATGTTTGGTAACTTGCATTAAAATTCGGTTTTTATCGTCATTAATCAATTTCACCTTGTAAGCCAAACCTAAACTAAAAAAAAAGTGTTTCAATGATGATTCCGATATAGAAATACTTGATTGGATTTTCCATATTCAAAGAAGAAATCCGACTTCCGCTGAACGCCATTAAAGCAAAAAAAACAAATGCACAAACGCCAACCAAAAAGAAATTTTTATGTTTTCCGGAATGTTGAATTGCATGGTAAAAAGTGATCACAAAAATGCTGAGCATTATGGGTAAATATAGAAATGTGAACAATTTCATGTACAAATGCGGAGTTTTGAAATAATATGCAATGATTGCCCAACCGAAAAATAAACCACCGAGATACCTCACGATTCTCATGATTCTGTTGAAATATTTTCTAATATGTTTATCGAGGTCCAGAAAGTGTAGCGCAAATCTGCAGTAGTAATTATAAAAAACAATTTGCAGAAAAAGACATGCGATGTAAGTGAAAATTTCCGCGTTATTTTGAGTAAGAAATCGAGCGATAAAATGCTCAAAAGCATAGTAAAAATAATCGTTTCTGCTTAACAGATATGTTAATAGAAAAACAATATAAAGCGCATAATATTTAAAGCTTCCTTCTCTAATGTAAATGAAAATTACTCCACTTATAATAAGAAAAAGTACCTGAAAAGAAATCGCCATATTCCATACAAACACATCCATTTTGGTATTTTAGCAGGATATTTAAGTAAAATTACTGTTTTTCGTTATGAAACAGAATTTTATCATGAAATATTTAACAATTTAAAGAATATTATTTTTGCAAACAAAAAAAACGCCGGAAAATTCCGACGTTTCGTGTATTTTTTAAGGAAAAAAATTATCCTTTCAAAGCTTTGATTTTCTGAGTTAATTCCGGGATAATCTGGAATGCATCACCTACAACTCCATAATCTGCTGATTTGAAGAAAGGAGCTTCAGGATCACTATTGATTACCACAATGGTTTTTGAAGAATTTACTCCCGCCAAATGCTGAATCGCGCCGGAAATCCCAATTGCGATATACAAATTAGGAGAAATTGCTTTTCCGGTTTGTCCAACGTGCTCGGAGTGAGGTCTCCAACCGATATCGGAAACTGGTTTAGAACAAGCAGTTGCTGCTCCTAATACGTTTGCCAAATCCTCAACCATTCCCCAGTTTTCTGGAGCCTTCATTCCACGACCTGCGGAAACTACGATTTCTGCTTCTTTTAAGTCTAATTTACCGGAACTTTGTTCATGAGAAATCACTTTGGTATCCTCATTCGCAACGGAAAGATCTTTTACTTCTTCAGTTCCTGCAACTGGATTTTCTTTAACACCGAAAGCGTTTTGAGAAACGGTAACGATAACACCCTGTGCATCAGCTTTCGCGTGCATAAACCCTTTTCCGGAAAAAGCTCTTCTTTTCACTTGGAACGGGGAAATACTTTCTGGTGCTTCCAAAACATTGGTAATTAATGAAAAATCTTTCATCACCGCCAACATTGGAGCTACAGAAGACGCATCAGTGGTGTGAGGAAATACGATGATATTGCCGTTTGCAACTTCTTTTACTGCTTGTGCGTAAGCTTTCGCGCTGAAGTTTTTCAATCCTTCGTCTTTCACATTGATTACATTATTTGCACCATATTTATACAAAAGATCTGAAGAATCTGTAGGATTAATGGTAATTGCGCTCACGGTTTCGCCCAATTGATCGGCAATTGCTTTAGCGTAAGAAACCGCTTCGAAAGCTGCCTTCTTGTAAATTCCGTTTATATTTTCTGCGTATACGAATACTGCCATTTTTTGAAATTTTAAATGTTGAATTTTAAATTAAATTACTTTTGCTTCCTCATGAAGTAATCTTACCAACTCATCAAGCTGATCTGCTGCAACCATTTTCACTGCAGCTCTTGCAGGTACTGAATCGTAGGAAACTCCTTCAACGCGAACTTCAGTAGAGGTAGGCTCTTGCACCTGTAATGGTTTTGTTCTGGCAGACATAATTCCTCTCATATTCGGAATAATTAAATCTTTTTCATCAACCATTCCTTTTTGACCAGCAATTACAGCAGGAAGTTTAACAGAAATTGTTTCTTTTCCACCTTCGATTTCTCGAACTGCTGTAGCTTCGGAACCGTTTACATCAAGTCCTACACAAGCATTTACAAAAGGCCGATTAAGCAATTGAGCTACCATTCCGGGAACAGCACCACCGTTGTAATCGATAGATTCTTTTCCACAAAGTACTAAATCGTAACCACCGTTTTGAGCGAAATTGGCGATTTCTTTTGCAACAGAAAAACTATCTTTAGGATCGGTATTTACACGAACTGCATCATTAGCACCAATTGCCAAAGCTTTTCTGATTACAGCCTCAGTACCTGCATCACCAACGTTGATTACCGTTACCGTTGCACCTTGAGTTTCTTGTAACTTAACGGCTTTAGTTAATGCAAATTCATCCAAAGGGTTGATAACCCACTGAATTCCGTTTTTGTCGAAAGCAGATTTATCTGCTGTGAAATTAATTTTGGAAGTAGTATCCGGAACACTACTGATACAAACTAATATTTTCATGTGTTAAATAATTTAAAATTTTTTAAAAAATACACCTCAATAATTTATTGATTACGGAGCTGTAATTTGTTTTTTCAGTTTTGCTAAGTTAAATAATAATATATTATGCATGCATAGTATTTTTTGAAAATTAATATTTCATACATAATTTTAACTGTTTGGTTTAGACGGCCTAATCTCGATTTTACTAGGTAAAGTACGTGGATTCATTTTGAAAAGATCGATGATTAACTCGCCGATATCTTCCGGTTGAATTTTCCACGCGTCTTTTTCCGAAGGTTCATTATCATTAAAATTAGAAGAAACCGAACCCGGCAAAATTGTGGAAACTTTAATATTGTACTTCCTTAAATCAATCATCGCAGCTTGGGTGAAACCTACAACTCCGAATTTCGAAGCATTGTAACCTGCTCCGTTTTCGAAGAAATTGGTTCCGGCCAAACTTGCAATACTGATGAAATATCCTTCTGTTTTCTTCAATTCTTCTACAGATGCTTTCAAACTATGAAATACACCGGTAAGATTGGTATCTATCATATTGTTCCAATCTTCAGTATCGAGTTGATCTACTGGTTTGAAAATCCCTAAACCAGCATTGGCAATTACATAATCTAACCGACCGAATTTTTTAATAATTTCCGAAACTGCATTTTTTTCATCTTCAAAAATTTTAACATCTGAAGCAATTCCTAAAACCATCGATTGATCTTTTGATAAATGGTTTGCTGCTGCTTCCGCATCTTCTTGTTTTCTACCGGAAATTGCTACTATAATTCCATTCTGCAGTAATACTTGTGCGATTCCAAAACCAATTCCTTTGGTTCCGCCTGTGATATATGCTACTTTATCTTTCATTTTTTAATAATTTGTTGTGCTATGCTTTAGCGTAATTTTCAAAGAAAAGCGGAATACTTTCGATTCCTTTATAGAAATTAAATAATCCGTAATGTTCATTCGGTGAGTGAATTGCATCCGAATCTAACCCGAATCCCATTAATACAGATTTCGCTCCCAAAACTTGCTCAAACATCGCTGTAATTGGGATACTTCCGCCACTTCTGTATGGTAAAACTTCTTTTCCAAAAGCTGTTTCCATTGCTTTTTTGGCCGCCAAAAACTCTTTCGTATCGCTTGGTAAAACATAAGGCATTCCACCGTGGTGAGGCGTTACTTTCACTTTTACATTTTTAGGAGCAATTTTCTCGAAATACTTCGTGAATTTTTCGGTAATCTCTTCTGGAGTTTGATAAGGAACCAAACGCATCGAAATTTTAGCGAAAGCTTTCGAAGGGATCACTGTTTTCGCACCTTCACCGATGTATCCGCCCCAAATTCCATTGCAATCTAAAGTCGGTCGAATCGAGGTTCTTTCCAATGTCGTGTATCCTTTTTCACCTTCAACATCAATTAAACCGATCGATTTTTTGAAACCTTCCGGATCATCTTTCAACTTGTTCATTTCTGCTCTTTCAGCATCAGAAACGTTATCGACATTATCATAAAATCCGTCAATTGTGATGTGACCGTCTTCATCGATCAATTTGGCAATCATTCTCGAAAGAGCGTGAATAGGATTTGGAACTGCGCCGCCGTAAAGTCCGGAATGCAAATCTCTGTTCGGACCTTCCACTTCTACTTCTACGTAGCTCAAACCTCTAAGACCGGTAGTTACCGTTGGTTGTTCCTTTGAGTAGATGTGAGTATCTGAGATCAAAATAACGTCGCAAGAAAGTTTTTCTTTGTTGTCATTCACGAAATCTTCTAGACTTTTCGATCCAACTTCTTCCTCGCCTTCTAAAATAAATTTCACATTACAAGGCAAAGAATTGGTTTTCATCATCGCTTCAAATGCTTTTAAATGCATAAAAAACTGTCCTTTATCGTCAGCAGAACCTCTTGCGAAAATGGCGCCATCTGGGTGAAGCTCCGTTTTCTCAATATACGGTTCGAAAGGTGGTTTTCTCCAAAGTTCCAACGGATCTGGTGGTTGCACATCATAATGTCCGTAAACCAAAACGGTCGGCAAATTTTTATCTAGAATTTTCTCCCCAAAAACGATAGGATAACCCTTGGTTTCGCAAATTTCAACTTGATCAGCTCCTGCGGATTTCAAAAATCCGGCAATGGTATCTGCACATTTCAAAACTTCATCTTTATACGCAGGATCGGCTGAAATAGAAGCAATTTTTAGTAGTTCAAACAATTCATCTACAAATCTCTGTTTGTTTTCCTGAATGTAATTTAATGTTTCTTGCATTTTATCTTTATTATTAATTATGAAAAATCGAATCTTGTAAAAATAAAAAAAATGCCTCGCAGGAGCAAGACATTTTATCTGTTTATAATAAAATTAAGAATTATTTGCTGTGATTTTCTGCAGTTTCTACTTTCGCTGAATCGGTTTTTACAGAAGTTGCGTGAGCATCTGTAATTTTTGCAGAATCTTTTGATACTTCTTCGGTATGATGAGTCGCAGCCGGCATTCCGTCTCCATGAATCTCATCGTCGCTGTATCTTTCTGTGTTTTCGTCTAATTTCAGAACTCCTTTATTGCCACCTGCTTGTATTTTTTTACAGCTAATCACCAAACTTGCAAGCGCTACACCTAAAATAATTTTTTTCATAAGTAATCTCTATTGTTTTTATAGGTTATATGAAATTGCTGAATTTTCACCACTTTTCGCATTGATCATTGGCGATTTCATATGTTTTTTTTGATTGTCCAAAAGTAAGAAATATTACGATTTGTCACAAAAAAATTAAATCTTTTCTAAACAGATTTCAAAATAATTTTCCCTTTTTGGCTTTGCGTGAAAATCAAATAGGAATTTCCACCATCCGAAATCTTATATTTTTTCTTGATTTCTTCAGGCGAAAGCGGATGATTTTTTGAAATTATATTGAATTTTTCTCCTTTTTTAATGGCTTTAGCTTCAATTTTTTCAACTTCCAAAATTCTTCCCGGAAAGGCATTCAAACGTTCATCCGAAGTATAAAAATGAGAATTCGGATGCAGTTTTTTTATGCTAAATTTTTCGGAAACCAAATTGAAAGCCCCCGATTTCAAAACCGCATTGTTCGGAATATAAAGAAATTTCAAAGGTTCAGAAAAAGCAGAAATTGAGCTTTTTTCTTCATTTAATTTATAAAAAAATTCAGGTTCGTCACTTTCTAAATTGATGGTAGAAACTTCAATTTCATCTGACTTTGAAGAAGAATTGATAAAAACCAAAAGTTCCTTAACCTCATTTTTCACCGCAATAATTTGAATTTTCGAAACAGATTTTAAAACAGAAACCAAGTAAGAAATATCAATCAAAGGAGAAAGTTTCACGATGAGTTCATCGGATATTTCGCTCAGTTTTTCTTGAATTTCCAAAAGATTGGGCGATAAATCTTCAAGAAGAAATTTTTTGTTCTTTTCGTGGTCTCTTCTTGCCGGATCAAGGTAAATCAGATCGAATTTTTCGGTGTTTTCAGTTAAAAATATTTCTAATTTTTCATTAATAAAATTCGCTTTTCTGCCCAAAACCATCCAATTATGTTTCACGATTTCAATAAGTTGCGAATTCTGTTCGATAAGGATAACTTTTTCAAAATTTTCCGACAGAAAATAAGCGTCAATTCCGAAACCGCAAGTGAGATCGAGGAAGTTTTTTCCTTGCAAATTTTTAGCTTTAAATTCAGCTGTAGATTGCGATGACGCTTGCTCCAAGTTGAGATTCGGAGGAAATACAATTCCTTCTTTCAACAGAAACCGAAATTTTCGTTGAGCTACTTTTTTTCCTTTGATCTGTTGGATGATTTCCAGCATTGACGCCTCTGGAAAAGGCGATTTTTTCAATAACAAAGAATGCAAATCGGTGGTTAGATTTGCATTGATGAATTGTTGTATTTCTGGTTTTAAAATATTTTTCAAAAGGCAATTATTCGTACATTTCACTTAATCGGACTGGTACAATTTTCGACGGATTATAAAGTTCTTCGACGGATTTCGTTTTCTCCAATTTAGGATAGAAATTCACGCCGATTAATTTTATTTTTCCCTCTTCCAACCATTGCTGTTCTTTGACCGCATTTTCATAAATTTTTTGCTGAATCCAACCTGTTTTCACCAATTCGGAATAACCACCATTTTCTTCCATTTCAAGGAATAATTTCCAGGATTTTTCGGCGAATTGTTGCGTAATGTTTTCGATGTAATAACTTCCGTTTCCGGCGTCATCAAAAACATTGATAATGCTTTCGTAAGCCAAAACAATTTGTTGTTTGAATGAAATTTCCTCGGAAAGTTCATCTCCGGTTCCCACCTTGAAATCGTTCGTAAAAACCGCATCAGCACCACCAATCATTGCAGATGAAAGTTCTAATGAAGCTCTAATAATATTATTTTCAGAATCATTTTGGGATTTGTTCCTCAACGAAGTTTCCGCAAAAATAAATGGAATTTCATTTAAGTTAAACTCTTTTGACAATTGATTGAAAAGCAATTTAAACGCTCTCAATTTTGCAATTTCAAAGAAATAAGTAGAACCAACTGCAAATTTAAAAACGATATTTTTAAGAATTTCCGCACCGAAAATTTCCGCTAAATCTTTAGCTTTCGCCAATGCAATTGCCAATTGCTGTACAATAGTTGCTCCGGAATTTTGATGAAGTGAAACATCGATTGCAATATTTCGGTCGAAACTTTTAGCTAAAAGTTCTTTACCCAATTGCACATTGATTTCACCGTTTTGGTCTTCCGAAAAAAGATCAATCAAACTGAAATAACGATTGGTTTCATCAACCGAAATATGTTCCGCAAAATCAATATTATTAATGAAAATAGCCTTTTCTTCAAGATTTTCAACATTTTGATTCAAAAGAAAAGCAAAAACATTCTCCTCCAAACTTTCGTGATATCGAGCAACCAAGTGCGTCGATTCCTCCACTTTCGGAAGATTTCGCAAAGGCTTGGAAACGGAATCGTAGTAAGGTTTTACATCAATTCCTTCCAGATTTTCTTTAGAAAGAATTTCATAGATATCTTCGGTTTTCAGTTGTTTCTTAACTAAATTTTCCCAATCTTGAATGGAGTTTTTTGCGAACATATCTTAAGGATTTTTTTTCAAATTGGCGCTGTCAACTACAAGGATGAAGATTTCTTCGTTGGGCTTTTTCATGAAATAATTTTCTCTGGCAAATTTTTCTTTTTCAGATTTATTATTCATAAGTTTCTTGTAGAACTCGTCATTTTTCTGATATTCGGTTTTGTAATATTCGAGCTGTTTTTCGTATTTATTGACTTCTCCGTTGAGTTCGTTAACGACCAAAAATGAAGTGTTATCGAAGAAAATCATCCAAACCAAAAACAAAAATACCGTGATAAAATACTTATTCAGAACATATTTCTGAATAAATTTTAACGCCGGAGATTTTGGTTTTATTTCTTTAATCAGCTCTTTCATTTCCTTTAAAATTTAAAAAATAAAGATACAGAAATTAATGTGATTTTTTCAAGGTATTATTGATCACCGTTGACAGAAAATCAATCGCCACGGTATTTTGCTTCATGTTGGGAACGATCAGATCTGCTTCATTTTTTGATGGCTCAATAAATTCCTGGTGCATGGGTTTCAAAGTGGTTTGGTAACGGTGCAGAACTTCCTGCAAATCGCGACCTCTTTCCTGCGTATCTCTTCGGATTCTTCGTATTAATCTTTCATCTGAATCCGCATGAACAAAGACTTTTAAATCATATTCTTTCAATAATTCAGAATTGGACAGTACCAAAATCCCTTCCACAATCAGTACGTTTTTAGGTTCTACCAGAACATGATCGCCGGTTCGGGAATGGGTAACAAATGAGTAGATTGGCTGTTCGATGTTTTCTCCATTTTTCAGCGCTTTTACATGTTTTAGCAAGAGATCAAAATCGATGGATTTTGGGTGGTCGTAATTGAGAACTTCCCTTTCAGCAAGGGTTAACTGCTGATTATCGTGGTAATAATTATCTTGTGAGAGTACATTAACTCCTTCAGTGTTCAGTTGCTGTAGAATTTTGTTTACCACAGTAGTTTTTCCAGAGCCTGTGCCGCCTGCAATTCCGATAACGAGCATAAATAAAAGTTTATGCAAAGATAGAATTTTGCACGAATGATTCTGAATTTTATGGCAGGAATTTAACTTGAAAATTGAAAATTAAGTTCCTTTTTTCTCAATTCCAAGGAGATAATAAACCACCGCGCTTACGCGGGCCAAAAATTCCCGAGATTGGTTTCTGTAAAAACTTTGATTGCTGAAAACGTCCTGCGCATCGAATCCCAACGCATTCATATTATTGTTTCTTGCATAAAAAAGTGCCCGCAAATTGTGGAAACCTTGGGAAACAATTATGATGTCGTTTTTCTTGTAAATATTTTTGCAATTATTAATGCTAGCTTGCGTTTTGAAACCTTTCGGATCTTCGGTAATGATGTTTTCCGGAACACCTTCCTGATAAACGAGATAGTTTTTCATTGCAAAAGGTTCGTCGTAGCCTTGGCTTTTTTCGCCACTGACGATGATTTTTTTTATTTTTCCATGATGGTAAAGCAGTGCGGTTGCATCCATTCTTTTGGTAAAATAAGGATTCGAAACTCCGGATTTCATTCTAGGTGAGGTCCCTAAAACCAGCGCAGTTTCTCTTGGCGGAACTTTCGAAATTTTGGTAAAAGTTCGTCCGTTAGTTAATGCCACAACCCAAACATTCGCTAAAATCATCAGCAAAACGGTGATTTCAACAAGGATAAAAAAAGATTTTAATATTTCTAAAATTCTTTGCAAAAGTTGCTCGCTTTTATGTTAGATCAAAATTAACCTTTATTTTCTTGCTTAAAACAAAAGACATGCACGCCAAAATCTTTCCCGACTTTTCTTCTTTTTCCGTCAAATATTCATTTTCTAAAAGTTCTACCTCACCTTCTTCCAAAACACATTCGCAACTCCCACAAATTCCTGATTTACAAGAATATGGCAACGGAAAACGTTGAATTAATAATTGTTGCAAAAGTTTGGTTTTATTATTTTCCAGCTTTGTTGAATAATTTTTCCCGAAAAGTTTAAAATCCACCGAAATCTCTTCTACCAAAGGAAATTCTTTTTCGACAGGATAAATATCATCATTAAACTCTTCAAATAATTCAAAATGAATATTTTTCTTTGGAATTCCGTTGTTGTAGCACGCGTTCGCCAACGATTTAATCATCTCTCCTTTTCCGCAGATCAGCACTTCGTCAACTGCATCCCAAATGGTACTTTCCTCGTCGGTATCGTCTAAATGCAGAATTTGATTAATGATTAGCTTGAGTTTTTTTTCATCTAATCTTCCGTAAAACAGGTTGTCCGAGGTTTTTTCCTGCGAAAAGAAATAGAAAATCTGCAATCGGTCGCCATATTTTTTGGCCAAATCATCGAGTTCATCTTTAAAGGCGATTTCTTCCGATTTTCTGTTTCCATAGAACAAAAACAACCGTGTTCTGGGTTCCGTATGCAATAATTGTTTGAAATGGCTAATTAAAGGTGTAATGCCAATTCCACTGGCAAATCCAATGATGGTACGGAATTCATGCGGTTTCGATATCAACGTAAACCGGCCTTTTGGTTCAGAAATTTCTAATTCGTCACCGATTTCATAATTTTCAAAAAGTTCTTGCGTAGAACTTTCCTCACTATTGATTTTTATACCTAAAGAAATTTTTTCCTCGTAAGGCGCAGAAGTCATCGAAAAATCATTCTGAAAAACCTTACCTTTTGCCGGATATTTTATGGTAACATATTGCCCGGCTTCGAAGCGGTAATTCGATTTCAAAACCTCCGGAATTTCAAATTCCAATGAGAAAGTGTTTTTGGTCAGCTGACGCTTTTTCGTTAATTTTAGCCTGTGAAATTCGGCTTGCCGCACCTTAGGTGAAAGTTTTTCCATATCAATTATGATTCAAAAATATAAAAATAAAATGAATAAATTAATTTTAAGCATTCTGATTTTGGCAATGGTTTCCAGTTGCAAAAAAGAAACAAAAACCGACGAACTTACGGATAATTCCATCACTGATTCGGTAAAAACTCCGGAATCGAATGAAGTTTCAGAAACGGCAATTCCTTTCAAAAAAATAGAATTAACACCGGATGAAACGTCAAAGATGCTTGCAAAAAAAAATAATGATACTTTATATGTAACCAATTTTTTCGCTACATGGTGCGGACCTTGTATGGTTGAAATCCCGCATTTCAAAGAGAAAATGAAGGAATTGAAAGGTCAACCCGTGAAATTCACATTTGTCAGTTTGGATGCAAAAGAAGATTGGGATACGAAGGTAAAAGCTTTTGCAGAAGAAAATCATTTGTCAGAAAATATCGTTTTGGTGGATGGTGAACAACTGATTCCTGAATATTTCCACGCCAATTTTAAACAATGGGACGGCGGTTCAATTCCGTTTACTTTGCTGCGAAAAGGCGATAAAACCGATGAAACTGTCGGAATGATGAGCAAAGAAATGCTGAATGAAAAAATTTCTTCTTTCATGGTGTCCAAGTAAAAAATAAAGAAAATTCTATTGAAAACCGGTTTCAGGTTTATTTGTTTTCTCATTATTATCGGAATTTTTATTTCGGTAATCATCAACTTGAATATTGGTTTTATAAAACTTAATTTTTCCGATTTTTTCATTTCAAATTCAGAGAATTCACAGATAGCACAACTTCGTATTAATCGGGTTTTAGCAATGCTTTTGGCTGGAATTGCGATTCCAACTTCTGGTTTTTTGTTGCAGGAATATTTTCAAAATCCTTTGGCTGGACCTTCCGTTTTAGGAATTTCTTCCGTGGCGAGCTTAAGTGTTGCTTTTTATATTTTTTTCTCACAAAATTTGGTGCTTCCAGAGTTTTTGCAAAATAGTTTTCTCAGTATTTCTGCAATTGCGGGAAGCTTTTTGTTGATGCTGGTTTTGCTGGCTTTTTCCAATAAATTTCAAGATAAATCTTTCTTGATTATTTTTGGATTTTTGGTTTCTGCATTGGCAGGAGCTATCGTTTCTATCTTGCAGTTCTATGCGGAAAATCAAAGCCTTAAAAATTATATTTTATGGAGTTTTGGAGCGAATAATCAGGTTTCTACCAATCAAATTTTAATATTATCGTTGATTGTAATTTTCGGAATTTACCTAAGTTTCAAATCCATAAAACCATTGATTGGAAATGCTTTAGGAACCGCTTATGCACAAAGTTTAGGAGTAAATTTGAATCAATTGAAATATTTGGTCATCATTGCTTCATCCTTGTTTTCAGCTTCTGTTACGGCGTTTTTAGGACCGATTTTATTTATTGGAATTGTTGTTCCTCATTTTTGCAGAATGATTTATAATCCGGCAAAACTTTGGCAACAATGGATTTTGAATATGATTTTAGGAATTTTCATCATGGAATTTTTCTGTATTATTTCAGAACTTACGCAATTTCCTTTGAATGTTATCACCTCCCTTTTCGGAATTCCGGTGATTTTGATGATGATTATGAAGAAAAAATAAATTTCGCTTTTTAGTAAATAAAATGTTTTTACAATTAAAAAATACAACAATCGGTTACAAAACTCCTTTAATAAAAGGCGTTGATACATCGTTGGATTTGGGCGAAATTTGTTTACTAATCGGTAACAACGGCGTTGGAAAAACTACTTTAATTAAATCGATTCTCAATCAGATTCCAACTTTGAACGGAGAAATTGTCCTGCAAAATCAACCTTTAAAAAGACTTTCCCAGAAAAAAATCGCGGAACAAATTGCAGTGGTTTTTTCAAAATCTCAGGTTCCGGCGAATTTTACTTTGACCGATTTGGTCGCTCTCGGAAAATATATTCATTACCCATATTATTTCAATCTAAATAATTCTGATTTACAGGAAGTTGAAAAAATTATCGAAAGTTTAAATTTAACTCAATACAAAGACTTTCCTTTGCAAAAACTTTCAGATGGAAACCTTCAAAAGGCATTTATAGGAAGAGCTTTAGCGCAAAATTCTCCAATGATTATTCTTGATGAACCTACCACTCATCTCGATGAAGAAAATAAAATCATCATTTTAAAATTGCTGAGAAATTTAGCTAAAAATCACAACAAATTGATTCTCTTTTCTTCTCACGATTGGCGTTTGGCAAAGGAATTTTCGGACAAAATTTGGTTGGTAAATGATGGGAAGTTAGAAGCTGGAATTGCGGAAGAAATCCTCTTAAAACACAATGAATTGTTGAATCCTGAAGTTTTTCGTTTCAACGAAAATTTTGTTGCTCCACAGATTTTCGCACCACAATTGGAAAAGGAAATGCTGTATTCTTTTCTTCAAAAAAACTTTAGAAAAAACCTTTCTTCCCTAAAATTTGAATTTAATGATCCGTTTTGGGTGATTTCTATTGATGAAATTCAACGAAAATTCAATTCTTTTAAAGAGATTGCCGAATTCATTGCAAACCATGATTAATTCTACATTTTTGAATGATTAATTATTTACTATGCATGCATAGTATTATGCAAATCATATATTTTATTTAGCTGATAATCAAATACTTAATGAAAATACTGAAAATACTATGCATGCATAGTATTTCTTTTTTATATTTGTATAAATCACATCGAAAGATAAATATGGACCATAAAAATAATGAAAGAGTTGAGAATGTAGATCTCATTTTGAAGTCGACTTGGCTTGCTGTTTCGAAAATGTATTCGGAGCTAGCGCAAGATCATGATGCTACTGCAGTTCAAGCACTTACGCTTTTAAAAATCGATCCAAAAGAAGGAACCAGAAGTACGAATTTGGGACCGAAAATGGCGATTGAACCAACGTCTTTAACAAGAATTATCAAATTACTGGAAGACAATGGTTATATCTACAAAGAAAAAACTACCAATGATAAACGCGAAGTCATCATTAAACTAACCGACAAAGGATTGACCAGTAGGAATTTATCTAAAGAAGTTGTGGTAAACTTTAACAAAAAAGTAGTCGAAAAAATTTCTTCTGAAAAAATGGAAGTTTTCAAAGAAGTGATGTATGACATTTTAAAAATAGCAAACGAACTGAATAATAAAAAATAATCAATATGAAAAGACGAATAAAACACGTTACCGTTCTCGGTTCAGGAATTATGGGAAGCGGAATTGCAGCGCACTTTGCCAACATCGGCGTTGAAGTTCTCCTTCTTGATATCGTTCCTTTTGAATTGACGGAAGCTGAACAAAAAAAGGGACTTACCAAAGAAGACAAAATAGTGAGAAACAGAATCGCTACCGAAAGTTTGGCCAAATTGGTAAAATCAAGCCCTGCGCTGCTTTACAAAAAAGAATTTGCCGACAGAATTTCTGTAGGAAACTTTGATGATGATTTGCAAAAAATAAAAAACACAGATTGGATCATCGAAGTTGTGGTAGAAAGATTAGACATTAAAAAATCGGTCTACGAAAAAATCGAACAATTCCGCAAACCCGGAACTTTGGTTTCTTCTAATACTTCCGGTATTCCGATTAATATGCTCGTAGAAGGCAGAAGTGACGATTTTAAACATTATTTCGCTGGAACGCACTTCTTTAACCCGGTAAGATATTTACCACTTCTAGAAATTATTCCTACCAAACATACTGATGCTGAAATCGTGAAATTCTACATGGAATATGGCGCTAAATTCTTAGGAAAAACTACGGTTTTAGCAAAAGATACTCCAGCATTCATCGCAAACAGAATTGGAGTTTTCTCGATGATGAATTTACTTCACGAAGTGAAAAATTTAGGTTTAAATGTAACCGATATTGATAAATTAACCGGACCTGTTATCGGACGTCCAAAGTCGGCTACGTTCAGAACTGCGGATGTGGTTGGTTTGGATACTTTGGTTCATGTTGCTCAAGGTGTTGAAAAATCGGGTGTTGAAGCACAAAATTTCAATGATGTGTTTAAGTTGCCGGAATACATCCAAGAAATGGTAGACAACAAATGGTTAGGTGCTAAAACTGAACAAGGATTCTACAAAAAAGTAAAAAATGCTGAAGGAAAATCTGAAATCCATGGTCTGAATCTAGACACGATGGAATATGAACTTCAGGGTAAATCCAGCTTCCCTACTCTTGAGCTAACCAAAAACATCGATAAGCCGATAGACAGATTCAAAGTTTTAATTGGTGGCAAAGACAAAGCTGGCGAATTGTACAGAAAATCTCTGGGTGCTCTTTTCGCTTATGTTTCACATAAAATCCCTGAAATTTCAGACGAGTTGTACAAAGTTGATGATGCCATGAAAGCTGGTTTCGGTTGGGAAAACGGTCCTTTCGAAATTTGGGACGCTGTTGGTGTTCAAAAAGGTATCGAACTCGCTAAAGAAGCCGGATATGAAGTATCTGATTGGGTGAAATCGGTAACAAGTTTCTATAAAGTTAATGATGAAGGTCAAAGTATTTTCTTCGATCAAAATTCTGGAAATTATAACAACATTCCTGGTCAAGAAGCCTTCATTATCCTTGATAATATTAGAAAAAATAAAACCTTGTGGAGCAATTCTGGTTCTGCAATCCAGGATTTAGGAGACGGAATCATCAATTTCGAGATTCGTTCAAAAATGAATTCTCTAGGTGGTGAAGTTCTGGATGGATTAAACAGAGCCATCGACTTGGCAGAAAAAGAACACGATGGTTTAGTAATCGGAAATCAAGGCGCTAATTTCTCTGTCGGAGCTAATTTAGCCATGATTTTGATGATGGCCATCGAGCAAGATTGGGACGATTTGAATATGGCAATTGCGTACTTCCAAAAATCGATGATGAGAGTTCGCTACTCCTCTATTCCTGTAGTTGTTGCTCCTCACGGAATGACTTTAGGTGGTGGTTGCGAAATGACCATGCACGCTGATAAAGTAGTGGCTGCTGCTGAAACTTACATCGGTTTAGTAGAAACCGGAGTGGGTGTAATTCCTGGAGGTGGTGGAACTAAAGAATTTGCGATCAGAACTTCAAAAGAATTCCACAGTGATGATGTTAAAAACAACCGTCTTCGCGATGCTTTCATGAATATCGCGATGGGTAAAGTGGCAACTTCCGCTTACGAAGCTTATGATATGGGAATTTTGGAAAATCATAAAGACATCGTTGTGGTAAACAAAAACACCCAGATTCTTGAAGCAAAAAAAGTAGCAAAACTAATGGCAGAAAAAGGTTACACGCAACCAATTCAGCAAAAAGTAAAAGTTTTGGGTAAAGATGCACTTGGGATGTTCTATGTAGGAACGGACCAAATGGTAGCTGGGAATTTCATATCGGAACACGATAAATTAATCGCTGATAAACTTGCAAATGTTTTAGTAGGTGGAAATCTTTCGGAACCAACCGTAGTTACCGAACAATATCTTTTGAACCTCGAAAGAGAAACTTTCCTTCAATTGTGTGGTGAGAGAAAAACATTAGAAAGAATTCAGTACATGCTACAAAACGGAAAACCACTTCGAAACTAATAATTAAAATTTACAACAAATGTCAAGACAAGCATATATAATAAAAGGATTCAGAACTGCCGTGGGAAAAGCCCCGAAAGGATCGCTCCGTTTCACCCGTCCAGATGTGATGGCGGCAACCGTAATCGAAAAACTAATGGCTGCAGTTCCACAACTCGATAAAGACAGAATCGACGATTTGATCGTAGGAAACGCAATGCCGGAAGCGGAACAAGGTCTAAATGTTGCCCGTTTAATTTCATTAATGGGTTTAAATACCGACAAAGTTCCTGGTGTTACTGTGAACAGATATTGCGCATCAGGTTCGGAAGCGATTGCAATTGCTTCTGCAAAAATCCAAGCTGGAATGGCAGATTGCATCATCGCAGGAGGTACAGAATCCATGTCATACATTCCGATGGGTGGCTACAAACCGGTTCCGGAAACCGAAGTCGCAAAAACCAATCCCGATTATTATTGGGGAATGGGTTATACAGCGGAAGAAGTTGCAAAACAATACAATATTTCCAGAGAAGAGCAAGATCAATTTGCTTTAGAATCGCATTTGAAAGCTTTAAAAGCTAATGAAACCGGCGCTTTCAAAAACCAAATTGTATCCATTCCGGTTGAGTATAATTTCCTTGATGAGAATCAAAAAATCCAAACCAAAAAATTCGATTTCTCAGTAGATGAAGGTCCAAGAGCAGACACTTCTTTGGAAGGTTTAGCAAAACTTCGTCCGGTTTTCGCAAACGGTGGAAGCGTTACCGCCGGAAATTCCTCGCAAATGAGTGATGGAGCCGCTTTCGTAATCGTGATGAGCGAAGATATGGTGAAAGAATTAGGTTTGGAACCTGAAGCAAGATTAGTTGCTTATGCGGCTGCTGGTTTGGAGCCAAGAATTATGGGAATGGGACCTGTTTATGCTATTCCTAAAGCTTTAAAACAAGCTGGTTTAGAACTAAAAGACATCGATTTGATCGAACTTAACGAAGCTTTTGCCTCTCAATCTGTTGCCATTAAAAAAGAATTAGGATTAAATCCTGATATCTTAAATGTAAATGGTGGCGCAATCGCACTCGGACATCCACTGGGTTGTACAGGAACGAAATTAACCGTTCAACTTCTTGATGAAATGAGAAAACGTGGCAACAAATATGGAATGGTTACTATGTGCGTAGGAACAGGACAAGGCGCTGCTTCGATATTTGAGTTACTATAGAAGAAAGAGCAAAGAAAAAAGAATAAAGACTTCATGAAACATAACTTTAAAAACCTGAATATTTGGAACTTATCCATTAGTTTGGCTAATGACATTTACCCGGTGACAGAAATGTTTCCTAAAACTGAAGATTTTGGCTTGAAATCTCAAATTAGAAGATGTGCTGTTTCTATTGCATCCAACATTGCAGAAGGCTCCAGTAGATCATCAAATAAAGATTTCTCCAGGTTTCTCGAAATAAGTATGGGCTCTTTATTCGAACTTCAAACTCAATTAATTATATCAAAAAATAGAAATTTTATAGAAGAGGAAATTGCAAATGATCTAGATATTAAAATCGTCGATTTGCAAAAAATGATTTCAGGTTTCCAAAAAACACTTTTGTAAGTCTTTGTTCTTTCCTCTTTTTTCTTTTATCAAAAAAAAAATTTAAACTCTAAAAATAATGGCCAATACACTTAAAGGCGGCGAATTCATCATCAAAGATATTCCTGCAAAAGAAATCTTCACTTTGGAAGAAATCAGCGAGGAGCAAAAAATGCTTCGCGAATCCATCAAAGAATTTATCGATAAAGAAGTGGTTCCTCACCGCGAACGTTTCGAACACAAAGATTATGCATTAACTGAAGAAGTGATGCGCAAATTAGGTGAAATGGGTGTTCTTGGCGTTGCTGTTCCAGAGGAATATGGCGGTTTGGGAATGGGATTCATCACCACAATGCTTGCCTGCGACATGGCTTCCGGAGCCAATGGTTCTGTAGCAACTGCTTACGGCGCACACACCGGAATCGGAACTTTGCCGATTTTGCTTTACGGAAATGAAGAACAAAAGAAAAAATACCTTCCAGATTTAGCTGCCGGAACCAAATTTGGCGCTTATTGTCTTACTGAACCAGATGCAGGTTCCGATGCAAACTCCGGAAAAACAAAAGCAAGACTTTCCGAAGATGGGAAACATTACATCATCAACGGACAGAAAATGTGGATTTCCAATGCCGGTTTTGCTGATACTTTTACTTTTTTTGCAAAAATTGATGATGATAAAAACATTACAGGTTTCGTCATTAACCGTTCGGAATTGGAAAATCCTGAAAGTATGACTTTCGGTGAGGAAGAACACAAACTGGGAATCCGCTCCTCTTCTACCCGACAGGTTTTCTTCAACGATATGAAAGTTCCTGTAGAAAATCTTTTAGGTGAAAGAAACAACGGTTTCAAAATCGCTTTGAACGCATTGAACGTTGGTAGAATTAAATTAGCTGCCGCAAACCTTGACGGACAAAGAAGAATTCTTGCTTATGCTACCCAATATGCCAACGAAAGAAAACAATTTGGCGTTGCAATTTCAACTTTCGGAGCAATCAGAAAGAAACTTGCTGAAATGGCGACCGGAATTTTTGTTTCCGAAGCTGGATCTTACAGAGCTGCCAAAGATATTCAAGATAAGATTGATGAATTAATCGCTGGCGGAATGAATCATCAAGAAGCGGAATTGAAAGGTGTGGAAGAATTCGCAGTAGAATGTTCGATCCTAAAAGTTTTCGTATCCGATTTAACCCAAAATACCGCAGACGAAGGAATCCAAATCTACGGTGGAATGGGCTTCTCCGAAGATGCTCCTATGGAAGCAGCTTGGAGAGATTCCCGAATTGCAAGAATCTACGAAGGAACCAACGAAATCAACCGTCTATTAGCGGTAGGAATGCTCATCAAAAAAACAATGAAAGGCGAAATCGATCTTTTGAAACCTGCGATGGCAGTTGGAAAAGAATTGATGGGAATTCCTTCTTTCGATGTGCCAGATTATTCTGAATTCATGAGCGAAGAAAAGGCAGTAATTGCCAATTTGAAAAAAGTTTTCTTAATGGTTTCCGGAGCTGCACTACAGAAATACATGATGGAAATCGAGAAGCAACAACATTTATTGTTGAATGCTTCCGAAATCTTGAACCAAATTTACATGGCGGAATCTGCAGTTTTAAGAGCTGAAAAACATTTTGCAGCAGATTCTGTGGAAGCGGCAATGGCTCAACTGAACCTTTACAAAGCAGTAGAAAAAATCATCGTAGCGGCTAAAGAGGGAATCATTTCTTTCGCAGAAGGCGATGAACAAAGAATGATGCTTTCCGGTCTTAGAAGATTCACCAAATACGCGAATCAACCAAACGTAATTGCACTTACTGAAAAAGTAGCTGCTCATTTCGTAGAGAAAGGTCATTACTAAAATTAGTTTTGAATAATAGTAAAACGCCTCGGGAAACTGGGGCGTTTTTTTGATGGCTAAAAAGTAAATAATAAATTACTTTTTTATTTGGAATAGAGTAAACAATTATATACTTTTGTATAACAAATTCAAGGGATGAAAACGAGTGAATTGTTACGAAAACTCTCAAAAGCTGGCTGTTACATGGTAAGACAAGGAAAAGGCAGCCATGAAATTTGGTTCAGCCCGATTACCGGAAAAGAATTCGTTGTCCCAAATCACGGTTCACAAGAAATTGGAAAAGGACTTGAAATAAAAATTAAAAGAACAGCAGGAATTTAAATTCAGAAAATGCTGTAACACACTTAAATCTTAAAAAAATGAAAAATTATAAATTCGTAGTAGAAAGAACTCAAACTGGTTTTTCCGCATTTGCCGAAGATGAAAATTTACCTGTATTTACCACAGGCAAAGACTTTGAAGAAATAAAAACAAATATCCTCGAAGCGCTTAATTTATACCTGGAACATGCCGGAAAAAAAGCTGCAACTGCCGAAAATATTATCACAAAACTAGACTTGCCGAGTTTCTTTGAGTTTTATTCGATTATCAATGCAAAAGCGCTAAGCAAACGCATTAATATGAACGAATCGCTACTGTCTCAATATGTGAACGGCAAAAAGGAGCCCTCCGAAAAGCAAATCCAAAAAATCCTAACCGGTATCAAAGATTTAGGAAAAGAATTGATGCAGTTAGAAATCGCCTAATCTCCGTACAAAAATTCCAAAAACATAACCGAACCGAGAGGTTGCAACATCATTCAACCCCGCTCCCTCTCGAATCCTTTCCCGTGGAATCCTATCAAAAACTCACCTCTTCAACAATCCCCTCAAAATCTCCACTTCTTTTTCCAGTTCAAGCAGTTTTTCATTGGGTTTTACAGGGAAATTCGGGGGATAACTGCTGATTAAATCCGACAGCAAATCATAATTTAACGCCATCGACAATTTCCAGATAATCCCAAACTGCAGCGATGGCTACCGAAAATAAGCGTGAACAGTACTTGTATTTACCCCAATTCGCCTTGCCGCTTCGGGCGGTGAAACATGCAGTTCCATAAGTTTTCGGCGAATAAACTTCCCAACATGCGGATAAGGATGGGCTCCGGGTTTCAAATAAGTGTGTGTTGGAAACATAATTCATTGGTTTTATGAGGATTAAAATTAATAAATTTTAGTTTCACATAACAAAATATATGCTTAAGAATAATCTTATTTAGTCTTAGACTATAAATTATTAGTTTAAAACTACAACTTTTTAGTTTAAGACTATATATTTTAAGCTTAAGACTATAATCTTTAAGCTTAAGACTCAATATTTTTAGTCTTAAATTTAAATTTTTCTGTCTTATACATATATAGATATTCTTTAAGGATATATTTTTTGCTCCATTACGTTTTGTGAATAAAAAACGACATTAAATTAATGAAGAAAGACTTTGATAAATTGAGCCAAAACATTATTTTTGAGGGAAAACTAAGAAATACGCAGGATGGGACATTTACCAAAGCTTATTGAAGATTTAGCATTGATATTAATTGTTGCCGCATTTGTCGTTCTTATTTTCCGGAAAATCAAGCAACCGCTGGTTTTGGGATACATCATTGCTGGCTTTTTGGTAAGTCCGAATTTCAAAATTTTTCCATCTATTGCCGATAGCGAAAACATCAAAACCCTTGCAGAAATCGGGGTAATTTTCCTCCTTTTCAGTCTGGGGTTGGAGTTCAGTTTCAAGAAACTGATGAATGTTGGCGGATCGGCTTCTGTTACTGCATTTATAGAAATTATTTTCATCACTGTTGCAGGATATTTCACCGGTAAATTATTGGGTTGGAGCACCATGGATAGTATGTTTCTCGGTGGGATGCTTGCGAGTTCATCGACTACGATTATCATTCGCGCCTTCGATGAGTTGGGCGTGAAGACGAAAAATTTTGCTAAAACTGTTTTCGGAGTACTCGTGGTGGAGGATATTGTAGTAATCCTATTAATGGTTTTGCTTTCAACGATAGCGGTTACCAAAGAATTTGAAGGAATCCAAATCCTTTTTACCGTTGCAAAATTACTGTTCTTCCTGGGTCTTTGGTTTTTGTTGGGAATCTTCTTATTACCCACTTTTTTAAAAAAAATTAAACACCTTGTTGACGAGGAAATCCTGCTGATTTTATCGATAGGTTTGTGTCTTGGGATGGTTTTGTTGGCAACTAACGTAGGTTTCTCGGCCGAATTGGGTGCGTTTGTAATGGGATCTATTATCGCCGAAACTACCCTTGCGGAAAAGGTAGAACATACTTTGAAACCGGTGAAAGACCTTTTCGGAGCAGTATTTTTCGTTTCTGTGGGTATGATGATTAATTATGATGCGATGATCACCTACGCATGGCCAATTTTAATTGTCACACTACTCACTTTGTTCGGCAAAATGGTGAGTTCTACATTGGGAGCGCTTATTTCCGGGCAACCCCTGAAACAATCGGTACAAGTGGGAATGAGCATGGCACAAATTGGGGAGTTTGCTTTCATTGTTGCGACTTTAGGTTTGTCTTTGGGCGTAATTTCAGATTTTCTTTTCCCTGTCGCAGTGGGAGTTTCTGCGATTACCACGTTCACAACTCCTTATTTAATCAAGTTTTCCGAACCGTTTTATAATTGGTTGGTAAAGGTAATTCCGCCGAAATATCTTGCAAAAATTAACAAATATTCTGCGAATACCCAAAGCATTCAGGCCGAAAACAGTTGGCAAACAATTCTGAAAAGCTACGGTAGAATCATCGTAATCAACGGAATTATCATTATCGCAGTATATCTGTTGTTTTCGAATTTTATCATTCCTACCATCAATGAAAATCTGGAGAGCAATGATATTAAAAACATTATCGGTAACGCACTTCCGATTCTATTTATCCTTCCATTTTTATGGGCTTTAATGGCGAAAAGGCCAAGTTCTGGTTCGTACAAAGAACTTTGGACCAAAACAAAATACAATCGTGGTCCTTTATTAATCATCGAAATTGCCAGATTTGTGCTTGGAATAGCTTTTCTAGGATTTTTTCTCGATCGTTTTGCTTCTACCCAAATTTCTTTCTTCATCACCATTCCTGTTGCGTTGATTCTTATCATTTTCTTCTCCAAAAAACTGAACCGTTTTTACAATAGACTCGAAAAAAGATTCATCAGTAATCTGAACGACAGATCAGAAAAATCTGATCCGGATGCGGTCACCAGATTAGCAGGAAAAACTGATGGCATGAGCAATCTTGCTGCTTGGGACGTGCACATCATCGAACTGGAAGTAAATCCGCTGGCGGATTATATTGGTAAAAATCTTAATGAATTACAATGGCGCGAAAAATACGGGATAAACATTGGCTACATTCGTCGCGGTGAAAAATTGATTCATACGCCCGACCGAAATCAGATTTTGATGCCTTATGATAAAGTCGGAATTATCGCAACCGATGATCAGTTCCAAATTTTTAAATTTATATTTGATAGCCGAGAACTTGTTCCAGAGCAAAATACAGATCATATTAAATTGGGTAAAATCCTGATCAATCATCATTCGCCCGCGAAAGGTTTATCCATCCGTGAATCCGGAATCCGGGATAAAACAGATGGCTTAGTAATTGCCATCCGACGAGGCGATGAAAGAATCCTAAATCCCGATTCTTCAGAAATTTTGCAAGTTGACGATATTGTTTGGGTAGTTGGAAACGGTAAAAAGATTGAAAAACTTAATGTAGAAATATAAAAGATGAGCAAAGAAGAACTGCTGAATAAGGCGATTAAAATAGCTGATCGAGCGCACAAAGGACAAACCGACAAATTTGGAACTCCTTATATTGGGCATGTGATGCGGGTGATGAGCTACGGAAAAACTTATGACGAAAAAATCGTGGGTGTTCTGCATGATGTGATTGAAGATTGCCCGGAAATCACTTACGATTTTCTTTTAGAACAAGGTTTTCCCAATGATATCGTATTTGCGATTGAATGCCTTACCAAGAAACCTTCGGACCAAAATTACACAGAATTTATCAGACAAACCGAGCGTTCCGCCTTAGCAGTTTCGGTGAAACTCAATGATTTAAGAGACAATATGGATTTGACGAGATTTACAAAACCGTTAACTGAAAAAGATGCCAAAAGATTGAACAAATATTTAATGGCTTATCTCTATTTAAAGGAAAAATATTAATCGGCAACTTTCTCGGAATCACCGAGTAATTCGTTCAGTTCGGTCATTTCGGATTTGGTTAAATCACGCCATTTACCGATGGGCAAATCGAGTTTGATGTTCATAATTCTGATTCGTTTCAGCTTCTTCACTTCATACCCCAAATATTCGCACATTCTGCGGATTTGTCGGTTCAGCCCTTGGGTTAAAATAATTCTGAACGATAAAGTATCGATCTGTTCCACTTCACATTTATTCGTGATAACGCCTAAAATAGGAACTCCGTTTCGCATTTTATGGAGGAATTGCGGCGTGATAGGTTTATCGACTCGCACGATATATTCTTTCTCGTGGTTGTTTCTGGCGCGAAGAATTTTGTTCACAATATCACCATCAGAAGTCAATAAAATAAGACCTTCACTAGGTTTATCTAATCTTCCGACCGGGAAAATTCTTTTCGCATGGTTCACGAACTCGACAATATTGTTTTTTTCGCGTTTAGTATCGGTGGTACATACGATTCCAACCGGCTTGTTCAGGGCGATATACACGTGTTCTTCTTCGGTTTTTCGGATCGAAATACCATCAACCAAGATTTCGTCTTCATCGGAAACTTTCGTGCCCAATTCTGGCGCTGCGCCATTTACCGTGATTCTTCCCTGCTCCAACATTCGGTCGGCTTCCCGACGCGAACAGAATCCAACTTCCGAAAGATATTTATTGATACGTGTTTTTTCCATGATGATGAATATTATTAAAGGCCATCGGAAAATCTGAAATCATTTTCCAAATACTGTGTTGAAGCATTTTCTATGGAGTAATCTCCGATTTTTGTTCGTCGTAAATTGGTGAGATATGCTCCAACACCCAATTCCTGACCAATATCGTGCGCTAGACTTCGGATATAAGTACCTTTCGAACAACCAACGGTAAAGCGTACAAATGGTAAATCAATTTCGATATTATTGAGGTAATGAATCGTGGTTTTCCTTGATTTCATTTCGACTTCTTTTCCGGCTCTGGCAAGATCATACGCGCGGTTTCCATCGATTTTTATAGCGGAGAAAACCGGAGGTTTTTGTTCGATTTCTCCAAGGAATTTTTCTAAAGTTTCTTTGATAAATTCTTCTGAAATATGTGAAAAATCTTGATGCAGTATTTCTGGTTTTTCGGTGTCGTAAGATTCGGTTTGTACGCCGATTTTAATTTCAGTTAAATATTCTTTTGGCGCATCCTGAATTTCCGGGATTTTCTTGGTGAATTTTCCGGTACAAACTATTAAAAGTCCTGTTGCGCGAGGATCCAAAGTTCCTGCGTGACCAATTTTGAATTTCTTCGGAAGATTGAATTCGTTTTTGAGTTTATATTTGAGTTTATTCACGGCCTGAAAACTCGTCCAGTCCAGAGGTTTGTCGAGTAAAATGATTTGTCCTTCTAAGAAATCCTGATTGGTCATTTTGATAAACTATTGTTGAAAAAAATCCCGAAACCGCAGCCCGACCTGAGTGGAGCTCTTTTCGCCGCAACGAAGTGAAGGCGAAAAAGCGGGAACGGAGGGCGGATAAAGCTGCCCAAAAAATTATGCAAATTGTGTAAAATAAATCAACAAAACGATTCCAACGATGATTCGGTACCAACCCCACGGTTTGAAACCATATTTTGTTAAAACTCCTATGAAAAACTTGATTGCGATCACCGCAACCACGAATGCTACGACGTTTCCGACTAAAAATAACATTAGATTATCTCCTTGCATCAGCATTTCGTAGCCTTTTTGTTCTAATCCATTGTGGTTCCAATCTTTCAGGAAAATCGAATAAGTGGTTACCGCCAACATGGTAGGAACCGCGAGGAAAAATGAAAATTCTGCGGCTGCTTTTCGGGTGAGTTTTTGCTGCATTCCCCCGATGATGGAAGCGGCACTTCTGCTGGTTCCGGGCATCATCGCAAGACATTGCCAAAAGCCAATAATAATCGCACTTTTGTAGGAAATATCTTTCTCATCATCAACGATTGGCGTTTTGAATAATTTATCGATAAAGAGCAAAACTACTCCACCCAAAATGAGTACAATCGCGATGGGAACGGGATCGCCGAGAACAGCTTCAATTTTGTCATCAAATAGTTTTCCTAAAACCAAAGCCGGAACTACTGCAACCGCAAGTTTTAAATAAAAATTAATGTTTTTAAAATCGAAAAATTTTTTCCAATATAAAAAAACTACCGCCAGAATTGCCCCAAACTGAATGGAAACCTGAAACATTTTCACAAATTCATCTTCCTGAATTCCGAAAAGTGAGCTGGTGAAAATCATGTGTGCGGTGGATGAAACTGGAAGATATTCGGTTAATCCTTCGATAATGGCAATGATGATTGCTTTAATTAAATCCATTTTAAGGGAGTTGTTTTATTAAAAAAAACTTTGTCAAAGCGCACCTTAAGTAAATATTGCTTTGACAAAGTTTGTTTATAAGAGATTAAATTTATTTGTTTCTTTTCAAAATCGCATAAACTTCTACGGCAAAACCGGCGATTACCAAAAGCGGCGCAATGCGGATTCTGCGAATGGAGAAAATGTCTTCGTTCCAGGAATTGGGATCGTATTTCCCATCTACGGTATTGGCATCAGCTCCCATCATCAATAGAAAACCTACAATAATTAGCGCCAAACCAATCAGCATCCATTTATAGTTTTCTTTGCCGAAATAGAAACTATTTTCCTGAGAAACTTCTACTTCTTTTTGTCCGATATGATCAGCGGAGAAATTTTTATATTTTTTTGCCATTTTTAAGAATAATATAAGTCATCAACATTCGATCTTAAGAATCTCCAAGTTGCGAAAATTGTACTGATTACGGTAATAAGAACACCTAGAAGGAAAATGCCGACCACCAAAATAATCAACTGATTATTGTCTTGGGCAAATGGAGTTCCGATTTCGGTGATGAAATAATACCAAGCTCCGAAAAGGACTGCCAAACCAAGGACTGCACCGATGATTCCTAATATTACAGCTTCTTTGATAAACGGCTTTAAGATAAATCTGCGTTTGGCTCCAACCAACTGCATCGTCTTGATAATAAATCGTTTAGAGAATATTTTCAGCCTGATTGAATTGTTGATAAGGACCACTGCCAAAATCAAAAACAAGATCGAAAATCCTAAAATCCACTTCAAAATATTATTGAGATTATTATAAACTTCGACCATTAAAGTGCTGTTGTTTTTCACATCTACAATTCCTGGTGTAGCTTTGATTTGTTTAATGGCTTCATCGATTTTTACAGGATCTACATATTCAGGTCTCAATGCGATTTCCACTGATGACGGGAAAATATTCTCTTCGAAAAGTGCGCTGCTTTCAATTCCCATACTTTTTTTAGCTTCTTGAGCAGCCATTTCTCGACTGATATAAGTTGCGCGTTTCACGGGAGTTAAACCTTGAATTTTCTTGAAAGCTTCAGCTTCTCTTTTTACAATTTTTACTGAATCTTTAGCATCATAATTTTCATCAAAATAAGCATTCACTACCAATTGTTCCTTGATATAATCGGAATATTTTTGAGCATTGATGAGGATTAGCCCCATTAATCCTAATAAAAATAATACCAGCGCAATACTAATCACTACCGTAATATTGCTTGAGCGAAGCCGTCTCTTGTTAAAATCTTCAACTGTCTTTGCCATTAAATAAAAAATTTCTGCTAAAATAGAAAAAAACTTCCGTAATTTGCGGAGAATCCTAGAAAATCGGTGTTAAAAAAAACATAAAGGAAATCTTCCGCACACCGCATTTACATTAATTGAATATTGAATTTATGAGCGTTAGAGCAAAAAAACATCTCGGTCAACATTTTCTCACAGACGAAAATATTGCACAGAAAATCGTAGAAGGATTGAGTTTGGAAAATTATAAGAAAATTCTGGAAGTTGGTCCGGGAATGGGTGTTCTCACCAAATATCTTTTGGAGAAAGATGCTGAAGTTTTCGTGGCAGAAATCGATGCGGAATCTGTCGATTATTTGAAAAACCACTATCCAAAATTGCAGGAAAACCATTTCACTGGCGATTTCCTGAAAATCAACATTGCGGAAACCTTTGGTGATCAGGTTGCGGTTATTGGGAATTTTCCTTACAATATTTCGTCTCAAATTTTATTTAAAATTATCGACTTCTACGAAAATGTACCGGAAATGGTCGGAATGTTTCAGAAAGAAGTTGCGGAAAGAACAGCAGCGGTTCCGCGAACCAAAGATTACGGAATTTTATCGGTTTTGGTACAGGCGCTTTATGACGTGAAATATTTATTTACTGTTCACGAAAATGTCTTCAATCCGCCTCCAAAAGTAAAATCCGGTGTTATTCGATTAACCCGAAACCCTAAATCCGGATTGGCAGGAAACGAAATTCTGTTCAAGCAAATCGTAAAAGCAGGTTTTAATCAAAGACGAAAAAAACTCTCCAATTCTTTAAAGGTTTTAGAAATTCCGGAATCGCTGAAAAATCATCCTTTTTTGGATAAGCGGGCGGAAGAACTTTCGGTTGAAGATTTTATATCATTTACCCAGGAATGGAAAAACGCCTAATTTTCTGGCGTTTTTTGTTCTGTATTTTCATCATTTTTTTTCAAATCTTCGAGTTGTTCTTGCAGATTTGAAATTACACCCCGAAGTGCTTTGATATCGTTTTTGTTGGACGAAACATTGCTTTTTAGCATCACATTTCTTGCTTTTTCGATGTGGTCGTCCTCATCTTCATCTTCGGCAATATCTTCGATATCTTCCTGGATATCATCAATATCTTCACTGATTTCCTCAATATCATCTTGGATTTCTTCGATGTCTTCTCGGATATCTTCAATATGTTCGTGGCTTCGATTGACCGACATTTGAATGAAAATTGAAAAATAAATTGCTTCCAAAGACAAAACTGTCGTAAGTACCAAAAGCATTTTATCCAACGAAACTATCCCAAAAATCGGCAATAGAAATGCTGTGATAAAAACCAACGTATGTGCGACGAGTGAAGGAACAGAACCGATCCACCACATAATTTTATCTGTCACTTTCTCAAGGAACAGAATATTTCTTTCTCTTAATTCTTTTCGGCTCATATTTTTTAAATTTATGCAAAATTACTTAAAAATCTTTCGAAACACCTAAACCAAACAAGGCAAAGTCATATTTCGCGGGATCTTCCGCATTAAGTTTCCGTAATATCAAGTCCAATTCTTCCACGGTTTTCCAATCATTTTGTTTTCTTTGAAGTAAATTTAGTTTTCTTGAAATATTTCCCGTATGTACATCCAAAGGAATGGAAAGATATTTCTGATCCAGGTTTTCCCAAATCCCGAAATCGACTCCTTTCTTGTCTTTCCGCACCATCCAACGGAGGAACATCATTAATCTTTTCGCAGAAGAATTTTTATACGTTGAACTTACGTGTTTATGGCTTCTATGAATCGTTTCACCAAGAAACTGACTTCTGAATCGTTCCAAAGCGTAGTAAAAATTATGCTCATTTTCTTTCATTAAAAACAAATTTTCCAAGCTGTCATTTTCCTGATAAATTCTCTTCAAATTCAAAATAAATTCCCGAAAATCTTCTCCGGTGAAAGTTCTGTGAATGCTTTTTCCTTCAAGAAGATCCAAATCTTTCCGTGTAGCATTTTTCACAAAATCGAAAGGAGAATGATCCATAAAACTCATCATTTTTTCGGCATCATTGATGATCGATTTTCGGTTTCCCCAAGAAATGGTTGCCGCCAAAAATCCTGCGATTTCGATGTCTTGTTTAGAAGAAAAACCGTGCGGAATCTGAATTGGATCCTGTTCGATAAACTCCGGATTGTTGTAGAAATCGGCTTTTTCGTCGAGGAAAATTTTTAATTCATCAAAATTCATTGCTAAGAAAATGATTGGTGTGATGATGAAATTTCAATTAAAAAAAATTAAATTTTAATCGGTTCTAATGCTTTTGGCAAAAACGAATTGGGGAAAACTTCTCTTGCCTCGTCGGTGAAAACATTTAAATCGTGATATCGGTTGGAGAAATGTCCTAAGATCAATTTCCCAACGTTGGCTTTTCTGGCGATTCGGGCTGCTTCCAAAGCGGTTGTATGTCCGGTATAATCAGCCATTTCCTTTAAATCGTGAAGAAAAGTAGATTCGTGATATAAAACATCTACGTTTTCAATTATCGGCAAAATAGTTTCCAAATATCGAGTATCACTGCAGAACGCATAGGAAACAGATTTGCTGGGTTCCGTGGTGAGGATCTCGTTTTTCAGAACATAACCATCACTCAAAATAAAATCTTTCCCGAGTTTTAAGTTGTGATAATCGCAGGTTTCAATTTCGGGATATTTTGAAATTTCCGCCATGTTGAGATGACGTTCTTTTGGTTTTTCTCGGAACAAATATCCGTTGCAATAAATCCTGTGATCAAGGGGAATGGTGTACACTTCTACTCGATTATCTTCGTAAATTTTCTCGGAATTTTTACTTTCGAGCTCGTGATATATCACCTCAAAACCTTTGTGTGTTTCGGTAATTTTGAAAATGGTTTCCAGCATTTCCTTGATTCCTTTCGGACCGTAAACATTTAGTGGGGTGTCTCTTCCCAAAAGTCGGAAAGAAGCGATCAATCCGGGCAAACCAAAACAATGATCACCATGAAGATGCGAAATAAATATATGATTGATTTTGGAAAATCTTGCTTTTGCTTTTCGAAGCTGAACTTGCGTACCCTCGCCACAATCGATTAAAAATGCACGTTCTTCCATTTCTAGGAACTGAGCCGTGGGAGAAGAATTCACCGTAGGAATTGCCGAATTAAAACCGAGAATGGTAAGATAAGTACTCAAACTGTTGGGTGGTGGGTTTAAATGTTAATGAATTTCAAATACAAATTTAATGAATATTTGCTGAAATTAAGCAATAGCATTAGTTTTAAAAAAAATTAAAAAAAAAATCCCAAAAATAAATTCGGGATTTTATAATAATTTAAAGTTTATTATTTCTTTAATTTTTTAAATCTAAAATAAGAAACGACTGCTAAAATCAACATGGTTGATAAACCGATGTAGACCCAAGCCGGAACCGGAACTGGATCTCCTGCTGCGTAAGAATGCAATCCGCTCAGGTAATAATTCACACCGAAATACGTCATTACCATTGAACAAAAAGCAAACATCGCTGCAACGTGGAACGCCCATCTGCTTCGTAAACCAGGAACCAATCTCATGTGCAAAACGAAAGCATACACCATGATGGAAATGAATGCCCAAGTTTCTTTCGGATCCCAACTCCAGTATCTTCCCCACGATTCATTTGCCCAAATTCCGCCCAAGAAATTTCCAACGGTTAATGCGAAAAGTCCGATGGTTAAAGACATTTCTGAAACGATGGTTAATTCTTTAATTGTCGTATCGTGGTGAATTTTGTATAAATTTTTACTTGAAATAATGTAAAATAGCAAAGTAATTACCGCGATAATCATTGACAATGCGAAGAAACCGTAACTGGAAGTAATAATCGCTACGTGAACAATCAACCAATAAGATTTCAGTACCGGAACGAGCGGAGTAATCTGCGGATCGAGAGCGGAACCACCGTGCGCAAATCCCATCATAATTACTGCAACCATAAATCCCGCAGCCGGAATCAAAGCGTTTGAATTTCTATAAAGGAATAATCCCGCAGAAATCCCTACCCAAGAGATGAAAATAATCGCTTCGTAACCGTTGCTCCAAGGCGCGTGACCCGACATGTACCATCTTGCGATAAGTCCAAGGAAATGAGCAAAATATCCGATACAACCGATTGCAATAATGGCTTTAATGGCGACACTCAAAATTTTGCTTGGTTTGAATAAATCTACAAATCCTAAAATAAGCAATAAACCACCGATAATGGTGTAGAAAATAAGGAGTTTAAAGTAGATATTCAATTGGTTCATGAAAACTTCTACATCAACTTTCGATTGCGAAGGAATGACGTTTTTTCCCCAAGTTTTCTGATAATCTTTTAGCTTGCTCAGTTCCGTATCCGCTTTTGACCAATTTCCGGTTTGCTGAGCTTCCAAAACACTTGAAAAATAAGGTCCCATCACTTTTTGGGAAGCTTCATCTGGTTCGAAATTTTGGTCCAGCCAAGAATGCCAAGTGTTGTTCGGATCATTTTGAACCGGAACAATTCTCATAAACTGGCCACTGAAAAATTCGTTAAAAGCCTGAACTCTATCATTCAAATCGATTACGGCTAAATCATATTTGCTTTGTTCCGCCGGTTTTTTTCTGAAAGCTGCTTGATAATCTGCTTCCAAAACGTAGTGCAACTGGCCTGTTTCGTCGGCCGGAAACATATTCATTAAAGATGTATAGCCGTCTTCGTTGGCTTTTACTTTCTTTTTCAATTCGTCACCACCGTTAATTACTTTAATTAAAGGAACCATGGTCCAGCTTGGTGTATCCGTATTGATCGACAAAAACCATTGGTTTGCTGTTAATTTTTTACCATCGCTGCCTCGGAATTCATCTCTTTTATAAAGCTTTCGAAGAACATCTAGCGCTTGAGTATTCATAGGAACAATCCGACCTTCGTAATTCTGAACCAAAAGATACCCGAATTTGTCCGCATGTTCTTTTGAAATACGGTTTCTCGAAATAATTTCGTCCGCTGAAATCATTTTTGGAGATTTCAAAGCAAAAGAATTGGCGGTTTTTTTCGGCGCAGGTTCTTCCATTAAAAGAGCATCTGCATTGCCGTGGTTGTGTCCGTCGTTTGCGGAATGGGTTTGTTTTCCGGAGCCATCTGTTCCGTGGGTATCGATTTCTTGCGCGCTGAAATGTAGACTTAATAAAAGCAATAAAACCGTAGCAATTCTTTTCTTATTCACCGATTTCAAATTTTCATTAAGTTTCCAGAAGTGAGTACCTTTCCAAAAGAAAGTTACGAACATTCCTAAAAACAAGAAAGCATATCCGATATACGAGATCAAAGTTCCCCAGAAATCGTGGTTCACAGAAAGTACGGTTCCTTTCCTATCCGGATCGAAACTTGCCTGGAAAAATCGGTAACCGCCATGATTTAAAACGTGATTCATATAGATTTTATAAGGCGTTTGTTTGCCTTCGTCGATAATCTGAACATGGCTTTCATAAGCACTTGGCGATGAACTTCCAGGGTATGTTTCCATCACGAATTTATCCAATTTCAAAGAGAAAGGCGTGTTGTAAACTTTCGGGCCGAAACCAAGCATCACATTCATCCCATCAATAGCGATTTGCTTGAAAGCATTTGGGTTTCCTTTTTCAACAGAAAGATCCACGATTTGCTTCGTTTTCGGACCTTGAACTTCTACCGTCAATTGATCCGGAACGTCTTTATCTTTCTTTCTATCACCTTCATAAGCGATGAGTTTTCCCTTCTTCAAACCTTCAGGAACAACCAGTTTCAGTTCGTTTACGGTGTAAAGACTTCTCAAAGCCAATGGTTGAAATTCATCTTTTTTCGTAGTTCCTGTTGCTTGGGTTGCCATCGTCATGAAATTAGCGTCGACAGGTGTTTTGATCATTAATTTTCCATTATCATTTCGGAATTCTACCGCACCTTCAATCGCTCGGTTGTACGTTACCAACGTTCCGTTAATCGATTTGGCTTCACCCGGTTTGATGTAATAGTTCTCGCGTCCGGTATTTCCCGTTGAAACTACATGTAAATATTCAGTTCCATTAGGGTCGGCAATCAAACTGTCCTTTTTTCTCTGAATATATTGCAATTGCTTTACATTAATTTGCTTTCCATGGAAATCATAACCCGCTTTGAAGGTTTTACCGAAAAGTTTAGCAATCAATTTGGTTTTTTTTGCTTCATCGGAAATCAAAGTAAATGGAACATCCTGATAATTTAAGATATCTCCTTTTTCTTCAATTTGAATTTTAAAATAATTCTTATCGGTAATTACTTCATTTGAAGTTTCTCCTTCACGGATGTGCATAATGCCTTCGTAGCTTATGTATCGCGTGATTGCACCACCAATGAAAAGCAAAATAAATGAAAGGTGAAACACCAAAACCGGCCATTTTTCGCGACGAAGAAGACGATATCTGGAAATATTCCCAATGAAATTTAAAATAAGGAGAAACATGATGGCTTCAAACCATTTTGCTTCGTAAATTAGGGCTTTTGCGACAGGAGTGCCAAAATCGTTTTCCAGGAAAGTTGCATACGCCATAGAAATAGCAAAAACCAGTAACAAAACCGCCATTGTACGCGTTGAAATAAGAATGTTTTGGATTTTTTTCATTTTTTTGAAACTATCAGATTATATCAAAATTCAAATAGTTGCAAAAATACATTAGTTATTCTTAAAAACCGAATTTGAAAGATGTTATTTATCAGTTTCTAAAAATTCCACTCCAAAAAAAAATCAATGAAACCAACTACTGACTGGTATTATTCAGCATTGGTACAAATTTATACGCTCCGAATTCTTCTTTTATAAATTCTTTTTCAGATTTTTTGGTAAATCGGGTAAGGATTTGTTCCTCCGTTTTTCCCAGCGGAATTACCATCATTCCTCCTACTTTCAACTGATGAAGCAATTCTGTCGGTAAAATTTCCGCACCACAAGTCACCAAAATTTTATCAAAAGGAGCGAAAGTCGGCAAACCGGCAAAACCATCGCCGAAACTCTGAAATTTTGGTCTTAAATGCAATTCACGGAGTTTTTTCTGTGAGAAATCATGCAGTTCTTTTTGCCTTTCAATCGTGTAAACTAACGTATTCATCGCCACCAAAACCGCAGTTTGATAACCGCAACCTGTACCGATTTCCAATACTTTATCTTTCTCTTTTAAGTGTAGCAATTCGCTTTGTTCCGCCACGGTCGAAGGATGAGAAATTGTTTGTTTCGCCAAAATCGGAAATGCGCGATCTTCGTATGCGAAATCCTCAAAAATACTTTCCAAAAAAAGATGACGTGGTACTTCATTCATCGCTCTTAAAACATTTTCATCGGAAATCCCGATTTTCTCCCGAAGATATTCCACCAAAATTTTTCTTTTTCCTTTATGTAAAAACGTATCCTGCATGTCACAAAAATAGGAATTTTAGTTGATTTTTTCGCGTCGAACGCCATTGGAAATTAAAAAAGCATATACTCCCAACTCTCAACTGACAACTAATTATTATCTTTGGAAAAATTAATTTTCTATGCTAAAAGCAGGTTTAGTTGGTGCGGGACATCTCGGCAAAGTCCATTTAAGATTATTAAATCAGTCTGAAAAATATGAATTGGTAGGTTTTTACGACGCAGATCAGGAAAACGGAAAAAAAATTGAAGCTGAATTCGGATATAGATATTTTGACGATTTCGATGAATTATTGAAAGAAATCGACATGCTAGACATTGTAACGCCCACGGTTTATCATTACGATTACGCGATGAAAGCGATTCAAAATCATAAACATTTTTTTATTGAAAAACCGGTTACGCAGACTTTGGAACAAGCAGAAGAAATTCTTTATAAATGTAGAGAATTCGGCATCAAAGCGCAAGTTGGACATGTTGAAAGATACAATCCTGCGTTTATCGGTTCGAAGGATTTTATTAAAGATCCGATGTTTATTGAAATTCATCGTTTGGCAGAATTTAATCCTAGAGGAACGGATGTTTCTGTAGTTTTGGATTTAATGATTCACGATTTGGATATATTGCTTTCTATTGTAAAATCTAAGGTGAAAAACATTCATGCAAGCGGAGTTTGCGTAGTTTCTAAAACGCCGGATATTTGTAACGCCAGAATTGAGTTCGAAAACGGTTGTGTAGCGAATTTGACCACTTCCAGAATTTCGATGAAAGCGATGAGAAAATCAAGGTTTTTCCAACAAGATGCTTATATTTCCGTAGATTTCTTGGAGAAAAAAGCAGAAGTTATCAGAATGAAAGAAGCGCCTGAAAATCCAAGTGATTTCGACATGATCATTGAAAATGCAGAAGGCGAAAAAAACCAAATTATTTTTGAATATCCAAACATTCAACCGAACAATGCTATTTTAGACGAATTAGAAAGTTTTGCTGATGCGATTAATGAAAATCGAGAAGTAGAAGTTTCTTTAGAAGACGGAACAGAAGCTTTGAAAGTGGCTTTGGAGATTATGAAGTTGATCAGTTAAAAATGAAAAAACTCACGCTATTATTTATACTAATCTCTTTTTTCACTTTCGCACAAAAAGCTGAACTGAAAAAGGAAATTTCTAAAATTACCGAAGGTAAAAAAGCTACCGTTGCTGTTTCTGTAAAAGGAATCGACTTCCCGTTTGAATTTAATAATGAGAATTTAAGAAAAAAATTACCACTACTGAGTGTTTTCAAGTTTCATATTGCGCTTGCAACTTTGGATATGGTAGATAAGGGACGATTGAATTTAAACCAAAAAATCTTTATTAAAAAAGAAGATTTGCACGAAAAAACTTGGAGTCCGCTCAGAGAAAAATTTCCAAATGGAAATTATGAAATGACGCTTTCCGAACTACTAAAATATATGGTGGCAAATAGCGATAATAATGCGACCGATAAAATACTGAACGTAATTGGAGGCACGCAAATCGTGCAAAATTTTATTGATTCGAAGAAAATCAAAGATTTTCAAATTCGAGTGAATGAGGAAAGAATGAACAGCGCCGACTGGAAAAGTATGTATGAAAATTGGTCGACGACAGAATCATTGGTGAAGTCGCTCATAAAATTTGATAAAGCCAAAATTCTCCCAAAAACTTCACGAGATTTATTGATGAATATAATGCTCGGAACTACAACCGGAACCAATAAAATCGTGGAACAACTCCCAAAAGGAACACCTGTAGCACACAGAACTGGATCTTCCGGAAAAATTGACGGACTAACAGTTGCCGAAAACGATATCGCGATCATTACCCTTCCTAACGGAAAAAAGTATGCAATTGCAGTTCTCGTTTCGGATTCTAGGGAGTCTTATGAAGTAAATTGCAAAATGATTTCCGATATTTCTAAAACGGTTTGGAATCATCTAAATTAAGCAGCGAAACCTTGACAAGGTTAATTTAACAAGCTTGTATTTAAAAATAAAAAAATAGCACTAATGAAAAACATAGTCGTAATCGGCGCCGGAACAATGGGAAACGGAATTGCCCATACTTTTGCGCAAACCGGTTTTAAGGTAAATTTGGTAGATGTTTCAGAGGAAGCCCTACAAAAAGGAATTTCTACAATTTCTAAAAATCTTGACAGAATTATCGCCAAAGGAAATCTTACGGAAGAACAAAAAGCAGAAACTCTTGGAAATATTACCTCGTTTACTCAACTTTCTGAAGCTTGCGAAAATGCAGATTTAATCGTAGAAGCGGCAACAGAAAACCAAGATTTGAAGCTGAAAATTTTCAAGCAAATGGACGAGTTAGCGCCGGAAAAGTGCATTTTGGCTACCAATACTTCATCAATTTCTATCACGAAAATTGCTGCGGCAACAAAACGCCCAGAGAAAGTAATCGGAATGCACTTTATGAATCCGGTGCCGATTATGAAATTGGTAGAAATCATCAAGGGCTACTCTACTTCAAAAAAAACGTTTGATGCGATTTTTGAAATGTCTAAAACATTAGGAAAAGTTCCTGTAGAAGTGAATGATTATCCAGGTTTTGTGGCCAACAGAATTCTAATGCCAATGATTAATGAAGCGATTGAAACACTTTACAACGGAGTTGCAGGTGTAGAAGAAATTGATACGGTAATGAAATTGGGAATGGCTCATCCAATGGGACCATTGCAATTGGCAGATTTCATAGGATTAGACGTTTGTTTAGCAATTCTAAATGTGATGTATGACGGTTTCAAAAATCCTAAATATGCTCCAAATCCGCTATTGGTAAACATGGTTATGGCAGGAAAATTAGGCGTGAAATCTGGTGAAGGTTTCTATGATTATTCTGAATCTAAAAAAGCTGAAAAAGTAGCGAAAATGTTCCAGCGATAATTCTAAAACTCAAAAAATTCTTTTGTTAATTCAGCTAATGATGCAGATTTTTAGTAAGAATCTGTAAATTTGTTGAATTAGCGATTTTTTATGCGAAATAGAACTCAAGAAAAATTTTTGCAAATTTCCATCTTCATCCTAACTTTAGTGATGATCATTTTGCGGTTTTTGCTTAATGAAAAAGGACGCGTAAATCCCCAGTCATGGTCGGAAGATTTTTCTTCCGACTTTTTGTATTTAAAATTGTTTGATTTTTTTTGGTTAACTTGTTGATTTTCAATGATTTAATTTGGATTAATGGGTTTTATTTCGTATCTTTATATCTGATAATCAATAACTTATGTCAGTATTTAAAGACCACAAGATTTCTCTTAAACAAGTTTTGGATTTTATTCCCGAAGCTCTTTTGAGCCATCTTTCTGCAACCACGAAGGTGGACTATTACAGCAAGGTGCTTCATGGCAAGAAAATGTTCTACCTTTTGCTTTTCTGTATCTTCGACAATGAAAAACTAAGCCAGAGAACTCTTGAAGATACATTTAACAGCAGCGGCTTCAAAGCACTTTTCGGTTTGGGCGAGAAAGAAAAAGTACGCAGAAGCTCCATCTCGGAGAGGCTCTCCAAAATTGACCCTAATTATTTCAAAGAAATCTACGAGCAGATGTACGGAAGATTTTCGCAACTCTACGATAAAGCCGAGATAGAGAAATACAACCTTATCCGGGTGGACAGTACTATTGTCGCCGATACCTGCTCAAAACTCAAGGAAGGCATCGACCAAAAAAGCGGTAAAAAATTGGTGAAGTTTAGTTTTTCTTTTGATGGTGTTCTGCCTTCGGGAGCAGAGGTTTTTACCGGACAGAAATATTCTGCAGAAGACAATGCGCTGCCGGAAGCCATCCTAAAGCAGGTAAAAAAGGAAGAACATCACGGTAATATTTATGTTATCGACAGGGGTTTGCAGTCGGTAAGGGTGATGAAGGAATTTGAAGAAAAGTCGGTAAAATTCATTGTCCGTTCTAAAGAAAACCGCAAGTTTGAAGAAGTCGAATCCTATCTCACTTCGCAAGGTTTGGAGAGATGGGATGACTGGAGAGTCTTGAAAGACAGTAAAGTAAAACTCTACACCGGAATCCCGGTACAAAACAAGCGTGGAAACGTGCATCACCGCGAAGAAAAAGTAGAAACTGATTTTCGATTGGTGGTAATCCGTAACGAAAAAACAAAGAAAGAGTTTTGGTTTTTAACCAACGAGTTTGAACTCACCAGCAAGGAAATTGCTGACTATTACCGCAAACGCTGGGATATTGAAGTTTTCTTCAGATTCCTAAAGCAGGAACTCAATCTGAGCCATTTGGTCTCGCTCAACAAAAACGGCATCGAAGTGATGGTATACATGACGATGATTGCCTCAATGCTTTTGCTGATTTACAAAAAAGCCAACGCTTTAGGCTACAAAACCGCAAAAAGGCGCATTGCCATGGAACTTCGCGATATGATTACCGAAATACTTATCATTTTTGCAGGCGGAGACCCCGGAAAGGTATTCAAAACTTAGTCATAAAAAATGGCCGGAATTTCTTCCGACCATGACTACGTAAATCCCGACTCGCTCCGATTTATGAGAACGGCGGAAGTTTTCCCGGTTATTGATAATACAACGACGCCACTTGGTTATCCTTTGAGCTTAAAATTTTTTACGATTTTTGGTTTGGATTTGTTTTGGGCAAGTAAACTCATAGGAATTCTCTCTTATCTTTTCATCGTTTATTTTGCTTGGAAAAAAAGATTTTATTTAAAAGAAACCATTCTTGTGGGCGGGCTTTTCAGCTATATTTCAATATTTTCTTACACGATGAGCGAATCCCTTATTTTGCCAATTGTTTTTCTTTTTCTTTATGCTGGAAGGCAGATCATCATAGGCGAACTCACCGGTTTTAAGGCTTTTTTCTATCTAAGTTTATCACTACTTGTACTTTACAATATCCGTTATCCTGCCCTTTTTATGATTGGTGCGGTCTTTCTTTATGGCGTTTTAAATTATCGAAAATCTTACGGTAAAACCTTTATTTATTCAGCTTTCGTAGGTTTTGGATATGTGGTGTTGTATAAATTTCTTTTCATCGATTATTTTAATGATGACTATATCGATGAATTTTTAGAAATCGGGCTTCATCCAACATCAAAATTATTGATAGAGCTGGTTCAGGGAATGGCGACCACATTCAACCCGTTCATTCACATTGCAAATCCAGCGGGCGGAATCATCAATTACGGAATCTACGGAATTGGTTTGTTGAATATTCTGTTGATCGGTTTTATTTTCATTAAAAATAAACTTTCAGAAACGGAACGATTTTTTGTTTTCGTAGGAATTATTGGGATTATTTGTTCGTTTTTTATACAATATTTTTATTCGGTAAATCCCATTGATTATCGATTAATGGCTCCATTTTCATTCCCAATTTGGTTGGTTTATTTCAGAAAAATATATCAAATTTTCGGAAAACTCACCTATGGCATTACCATTTTAAGTTTAATGACCGGTTTTATTTTCACTTGGCTTTCCCGAGGAAATTATCTTGAAAACCGACGAGAAATTACCAAATTCTTGAAATCTGAAAATTTGGAAGAAGGAAGAATTAATTTCTTTATGGAAGATGAAAAGTTACTAGATAAAATGCAAATTGCCGAATTGATAAGCACCGTAAACCCTAATGTAAAGGTAACTTTCAAACCAAAAGATACGCTTCAGAACAATACCCTGACCAAATATAAAGTTTTAAGAAAAATTAAAATTGACAAGAATAAATATCAATAATATTTTTTATCTTTGAAAAAGTTTAAACATTAGAAAAAATGAAATTACCAAAATTTTTATTAGCCGACAATTCAGATTTTCCTGAAGATTTATTTGTTGTTCACACGGAATATCCTAGATTTATCCTAAACGTAGAAGAAGAGGAGGTTGAATGGTTGGATGATTTGGAAGGTGATGACGAGGAAACTATGGCCGATGAAGCGACCAAAGTGGTTGAAGCAGCCTTCAAATGGTGCGATGACGAACTCGCTAAATATGACGAAGAAGACGACGAATAATAAAGAAACAAAAAAAGGAACTCAATCGGGTTCCTTTTTTTACTATTATTTTAATTGAAAAATTATTGTTTACTGAATTTCAGAAGCAGCAAATTTCCTTTGTACAGCTCTAATGTATTGCCGCTTACGACATACTTATTGGCCTCACTCAACATACTGAAAAAATTAGATTCTGCAGACATATCAGCGCATGCCATTTTGGTGGAAGCAATATTTTTTGCTGAAAAGTTGCCCGCTGTGGCATCTAAAAGAACTTCACCGAAATAACTGTTGCAACCTCCGTTTCCGGTGATTTTATCTGTTTCTATATTCAATGTAGGCGTTTTACCTTTCACTTGCTCCGCCAAAATCCATTTCGTTCCTGCTATATTCGCCTGAGAACCTCCAACTTTAGTGCTCGAAAGCGAAGAACAAGATGCTAAAGCTGCGGCTGCAAATATTGATAAAAAAATGTTTTTCATAAGTATAAATCTTTATATTAGATGATATTTTGCTGTCGCCTGATTTATTTTTAAATAATCACGACGCATTTTTATTGATTCAAATTTAAGTAATATAATTTACCCAGCCTTCATAATCGAAAAATTTTGCTCCTCAAAACAAAAAAAAGCATCTCAAAAGAAGATGCTTTCTGTTTCGTAAAACTATTTCTATGACCTTAGTTCTGCAGAAAATTCTTTTTGGAACATGTTGATTAGGGAGTTCATCACTTCGCTAATTTCTTTATCTTCCAAAGTTTTTTCTTCGTTTAAAAGTTCAAAACTCAATGCGTAAGATTTCTTGCCTTCCGCAAGATTCTTGCCTTCGTAAACATCAAAAAGATTGATGTTTTTCAAGTATTTCGAAGGATTTTTCTTCGCTGCCTGATACAATTCGGAATAAGTGATATTTTTATCAATCAATAAAGCAAGATCTCTTCGGATTTTATTGAATTTTGGAATATCAACAAATTTTAAATTTCCATGAGAACGAAGTTTTTGACAAGTTTCAACTTCAATTTCAGCGTAGAAACACTCCTGATCGATATCTGCATCTTTCAAAAATTCCGGAGAAACTTTACCCAATCTTGCGATCACTTCCCCATCTGAAATCAATTGCAAAGCATCAGAAAAACGCTCATCTTCCAACGCTTTTTCTTCAATGTTTAAATTCAATTTATCCAAAAGAACTTTAACATAAGATTTTAAATAATAAAAATCGGTTGCGGATTTCGATTGGATCCAATTTTCAGCCACATTTCTTCCCGAAACCAAAATCGCAAGTTGCTTTCTTTCCGTGTATTTTTCTTTTTTATGATAAATTTTTCCGAGCTCGAAAAATTTAATATCCTGATTTTTTCTTTTAATATTATAATCCGCATTTGCCAAAAGTCCTTCCAACAAAGACTTTCGCATGAAAGCCAAATCGCTACTCAATGGATTGAGGAGTTTCACTGCATCGGTTTCATCTTTCACAGAAGTAAGGGAATTATTCATCACCTCGTTAAAACCATTGCTTTGTAAAGTTCTCGCCCAAGAATTTTCGAGAGCGTCTTGATCATCAAAACTCAATTTCACTGGTGTAAAAGAGATTTTTTTTGGTGCATCAATCTTGTTGTAACCATAGATTCTTAAAATTTCTTCAATTACATCGATTTCTCTGGTAACATCTGCACGATAAGGTGGAACTGAAATTTCTAAACCATTTTGAATTTCGTTTAAAACTTCAATTTCAAGAGATTTCAGAATTTCTTTGATTTTTTCTTTATGAATTTTGGTTCCTAAAATTTGTTCAACTTTAGAAAATCTTAAAATAATATAATTGTGCTCAATTTTTTGAGGGAAATGTTCCAACAACTCCCCTTTCAAAGCTCCTCCGGCAATTTCTTGAATCATTGAAATGGCCTGACTGATAGCAGTACGTGTATTATTCGGGTCTACTCCACGTTCAAAACGGAAGGAAGCGTCGGTGTTTAAACCGTGATATTTCGCTCCTTTTCGAACAGCAACAGGATTGAAATATGCACTTTCGAGGAAAATGGTTTTCGTGTTTTCGGAAACTCCGGAATTCAATCCGCCAAAAACTCCAGCGATGCACAAAGGCACGTTGTTTCCGTCTTTAATCATGATTTCTGTTCCATTCAAAGTTCTTTCAACACCATCCAAAGTAGTGAATTTTGTTCCCTCTGCATTTACCCCAACTCTTACTTTCTTTCCTGCAATTTTATCAGCATCAAAAGCATGAAGAGGTTGTCCTAATCCATGCAAAATATAATTGGTAATGTCGACAATATTGTTGATTGGGCTTAATCCAATGGCTTTCAAGCGCTGTTTCAACCAATCCGGAGAATCAGCTACCTGCACGTTTTCGATTACTGCACCAATATATCTTGGAGCTAATTCTGAATCCTCTACTTCCAGCTGAAAATCGGTTGCTCCTTCGATATTTAAAGTTTTCGAAGTGATTTTTTCGAATTGCGATTTCATTTGGTTTGAAACCAAAAATGCATTCAAATCTCTAGCAACTCCATAATGCGACATCGCGTCAGTTCGGTTCGGAGTCAAACCAATTTCGTAAACTTCATCAGTAGCAAGGTCAAAATAATCTGCAAAATTTTTCCCGATTTCGAATTTGTTTTCATCCAAAATCATGATTCCGCCGTGATCATCGCTCAACCCTAACTCATCTTCCGCACAGATCATTCCTTGAGAAACTTCTCCACGTATTTTTGCTTCTTTGATCGCAAATGAACTTCCGTCTTTGGCATATATTTTCGTTCCGATTACCGCTACGGGAACAGTTTGTCCGGCTGCAACGTTCGGTGCACCACAAACGATATTCAATATTTTTCCGCTTCCTACATCTACAGTGGTTTTCTTTAATTTATCAGCATTAGGGTGTTGTTCGCAAGTCAAAACTTTTCCTACGACAATTCCTTCCAGGCTTCCTTTTACGGATTCATATTTTTCAATTCCTTCAACCTCCAAACCAATATCGGTAAGATATTCTCCTATTTTATCAGATTTTAATTCGGTTTTGATGTAATCCTTGAGCCAGTTGTTTGAGATTTTCATTTGATTTTCCTATTTATTTTGAGGATAAATGTGCCTTTCGGTTTTTTGAAATTTGGGGTAATGATGTTATATCGTCGTACCCCGATAATTTTGCAAATATCGTGTTTTTGGAGTTTAAAAAAAATTGAGATCTGAAAAATTTCAAATCTCAATTCATTATTTTTTTTAATTAAATCTTACATTCCGATTACCGGCATTGAAAGCATTAAAATATTTTCTTCAGCTTCTAAACCATCAACCGGCTCGATAATTCCCGGTCTGTTCGGTTGCGACATTTTCATGGTGATATCATCAGAACTCAATACAGAAAGCATTTCTGTAAGGAATTTGGAACTAAACCCTATATTTATATCTTCCCCATTGTAATCACAAGGAATTTGCATATCCGCCTTGTTTGCATACTCTGTATCTTCCGCATGAAGGTGAAGAATGTTTCCGGACAACTTAAATCTCACTTGGTTGGTAGATTTGTTGGACATAATGGAAGCTCTTCGGATCGAACTTAAAAGTAAATTTCTGTTAATGGTCAACACGTTTGGATTTTCTTTTGGAATTACCGCAGAATAATTCGGATATTTTCCATCGATTAATCTACATATCCAAATATTGTTTCCAAAAGTGAACTTCGCCATATTTTCATTAAATTCAATGATTACTTCATCATTAGAATTTGCTAGAATATTTTTGAAAATTGCCAAAGGTTTTTTCGGCATGATGAACTCAATAGGTTCAGCATTGATCAAATCGGTTCTTTTATAAACGACTAATCTGTGCGAATCTGTGGAAACAAAGTTGGTTTCATCTTCTTTAAATTGAAACAGAACGCCAGTCATCACCGGTCTAAGGGAATCATTACTTGTTGCGAAAAGTGTATTGGTAAGTGCTTCACTTAATACACCTGCAGAAATTTTAACACTTTGTGCAGCGTCGAATTCGGGTAATTCTGGGTAATCTTCCGCGTTATCCAATGCCACTGCGAAATTGTCTTTTTCATCTAGAATTTCTAATAAACTTCCATTTCCATCTTCAGAATCCTTTACGGATAATGTTAAAGGCTGTTCTCCATAAGTTTTTACAAAATCCTGAAAAATCTTTGCAGGAACGGCAAATTTTCCGGTCTCGTCAGATTTTACTTCCAAAGTCGTTACCAAAGTGGTTTCGCCATCGGACGCGGTAATTTTCAAATTATTTCCATCAACTTCGAACAGGTAATTTTCTAAAATTGGTCTTGACTGAGAACTTGAAATCACTCCACTTACCGTGTTCAATGCTTTCTGTAACTCTCCGCTTGCAACAATAAATTTCATTTGTTATGTTATTTTATCGGTAAAAATGGAACTGCAATTGTGTAAAATCCCCTTTTAATTCCATACAGTTTCATTTATTTTTTATTATTTTGACAAATATATGAATTTGGTACAAAAAAAGTGTCAAACTTTTTCATTAAAAAAACTAAATGCTGCAAAAGTTATCAACATTAATCAGCTCCTGGAAAATTATAAGATTTATCGTCGGAACTATCAATGGTGATATTCAGAGCGAGATATAGAAAATGCAGGTTTTTGTTGCCCGATTTCGCGAATTCTCTTTGCCAGAGGTAGCCGCTCGCGATTCCGAAATTCTCATCAATCTGATAACCAAAGCCTCCAAAAACACGATTTCTGGCAAAAAGAGGTTTCTCGGTTGCTACAAAAAATACTTCATCATAAGCGTTCACAAAGAGCGTTCCTGGTTTTACAGATTCGGAATTAAGCGGAACCGAAACGTTCATTCTGTAACGAAAACGGATTCGATCGGAATGCTGGTCTTTCTTTGGTTCATAAAACCAACTTTTCTCAGCTCTTATTCGGTTTTCAAATTTAAATTTATTAACTTTTAAATCAATAACATCTTGTAACCAAATTCGGAATTCCTCTTTATCCATCGCATGATTTTTGTAGTTTCCGTAACGGCCAATTCCTACAAAAGGTTTATGATTTGGTGTTAAATTATAACCTATTCCACCTTTTATTTCGTAATAATCCGGATAAGAATAATCTTCAATTCCACGCATTTGTCCTTCACCATAAATGAAAAACTTTGGATGTATTTTATAGGTAATCGTTACGGAGTTAAAACTGGAAATATGCTCCTGACCGAAAATCGGGGAAAATATCGCTAAAAGGAGCATCAATATTAATATTTTTTTCATCTTTTTAAAAACGTAAAAATAAACAAAACTTATTAAAAACCAGTTTTGAAACTTACTCCGATATGAAACCACCGACCAGGCATCGGAACACCAAATGTTTCAGTATATTCAGTATCTAGAATATTGTTTACCATAATATAAATATTGTAATTTTTGGCATCATAACTCAATTTTTCATCCAGAATTTGATAACTTCCTGTCGAAACTCTTTCATTATATCGGTAAATCAATTGGTTTGTAAATTTTTTCAAGAAGAAAACTTCTAATTTAGCCACAAACTGATGTTTTAAATTTTCCATCACATACCGCGACAACAAGCCGGTTGGTTGCTCGTAGTTACTTTCTAAAAAAGTATAGCCCACAGAATATGATTTTAGGAAGGAATTAAAATGTTGAGCCAATTCCACTTCTACCCCTTTAGTCTTGATTTTACCGATGTTTTCAGCACGCCAAATATCGTTTGCATTTTGCTTTGACCAATCGATGGAATTATCTGAATCCCTTAAAAATCCACTGATTTTTCCCAGAAAACTCTGCTTTTGAAATCGGTATCCAATTTCAGCTGACACTGCATTTTCGGGCTTCAAATTGGGATTTCCCGCTTCAGTCTTGCTCACATAATATAAATCGGTAAACGTTGGAATTCTGTTAACTTTTGCAATATTTCCATAGATTTTATGATGTTCACTAAAATTAAATCCTAGGTCCAAACCTGGATAAAAGAAATTGCCTTCCGTATCATAATTTGCCCACGAAATTCCGGGAGAAATATTCAATTTATTTTCAAGAAAAGAAAAATGATGTTCAAAAAAAACTTGTGTCACAAACCTCTCGCGATGTCCCAAATTGTTACTGGCAAGGAATTCTTTGCGAAGTTCCAATCCCAAACCAGTCGTTCCCAAATCTGATCGGTAACTTCCGTTTAGCTCGGCTCCAAAACTATTTCCAATGTGCATATTTCGATAAATTTCCGGTTTATTGCGGATATATTCGTACATATCTTGTCCTCTTCGCCAGTAAACTGCAGAATTTAATCCCCATTTTTCGTAATTTTTATCAATTCCTAAACTCACAATTGAAGCTTGCGTTTCTTCGTACTGATCTTTTGCGGCAGGTGTTGCATAAAAACCATTCGCTCCGAACTTTTTCTCCTGAATTCCGGCCTGAAAGTTCACATTTCCATTTTCGATTTTGTATCGGTTTTGGTAAAAAATATTGTTGATTTTGTAATCAGTATTGTAGCGGTAGCCATCAGAACTGCTCGAATTTACCTGAATAAAATTTGAAGAACGTGTATTTCCAAAATTAGCCCCAACTCCTAAAGAATAGGTTTTGAAATCTCCGCCACTTGCCGTAAAAACGATATTCTCATCGGAAGAAGGTTTGGTGATAATATTAATAACTCCTGCATAAGCATTTTGACCAAAACGACGTGCAGCAGGACCTTTCACGATTTCTATTTTTTCCACAGAAGCTAAATCAAAGGGAATATTCATAGAATTATGGCCAGTTTGCGAATCATTAATTCTAATTCCATTTACCAAAATCAAAACCTGCTCGAAACTGCTTCCACGAACAGAAATATCGGCTTGAACCCCATTTCCTCCTCTTTTTCGAATATCCATTCCTGTGAATTGTGCCAAAACTTCTTCGATGCTTTTCGCAGGAGAATTTTCTAATTCTTGTTTGGAAATTACAGTGATATTTTCATTCACCTTTTTCAGTGGAAGATTCAGAAATTTTCCTTGCACCGTAATTTCGCTAATCTCACTTTCCTTTTCCTGCGCCGAAAACATTCCAATTACTCCCAAAAACAGAACGGAACAAACTAGTTTTTTCATTTACGATATATTTTTATAGATTTATTTGAATTAATGATAAATATTCTTTAGAAAAAAACATCAAGCATAATTATGTTTATACTAAAAAATAGTGGCAAATATAAACACTTATTCTCGTCACAAAAAAGCTTTTCTGTAATATTTACTTCATTTAAAAACGAATAAAATACTGCTCAAAAAACTGTATGTCGTAAATATCTGAAAGCCAAAAATTTTGGCTTTTTTTAATTAATAGTGCAATGAAATAATTAGATAATTAATTGATGATTTCACTACTTAATTCTTAATGCAGAAAAATAATATTTTGGTGGGAAATCTCCTGATACTTAAAATGAAAGTCTATGAAAGTTTCTGAGCAAAAAACCGTATTTTTGTAGGTCTCAATTTTACCTATGACTAAAAATCCAGAAATCGATATTAAAAAGCAAATTTTCGTTAAGAACGCTCATCTTAACAACCTGAAACACATCGATGTTCTTCTTCCGAAGAATAAATTAATTGTGATTACGGGCGTTTCCGGGAGCGGAAAATCTTCACTGGCTTTCGACACCATTTATGCCGAAGGACAGCGCAGATATGTAGAAAGTTTAAGTTCTTATGCACGACAATTTCTTGGAAAATTGGAAAAGCCGAAGGTGGACGACATTAAAGGTTTGGCGCCTTCGATCGCGATTCAACAAAAAGTAATTTCTTCGAATCCGCGCTCTACCGTCGGAACTTCAACCGAAGTTTACGATTATCTGAAGTTGTTTTTCGCAAGAGTTGGACGAACTTTTTCGCCAATATCCGGTCGGGAAGTGAAGAAAGATTCGGTTTCTGATGTGATCGATTTCATTAAGAAAAATGAAAACCAAACTTTTCTACTGAGAAACCCATTGAATTTTGACCTTTCCAAATTCAACGAGCAACTGAAAACGCTAAAATTATCAGGTTTTACAAGAATTGAAGTCAATGGAAATGTTGCAGGAATTGAAGATCTTGAGAGTTTCGGATTTGTTCCTGAAAAAGACATGGAAATTCAGCTGGTGATTGATCGTTTTCGGTATGAAGAGGATGAAAACTTCTTGCAAAGACTTGCCGACTCTATTCAAATGGCGTTTTACGAAGGTCATGGTTATTGCTCACTGAAAAATATCGAAACCGGAAAAATCACCGAATTTTCAAATAAATTTGAGTTGGACGGAATGACTTTCATGGAACCCAATGTTCATTTTTTTAGTTTTAATAATCCTTATGGAGCTTGTCCGGAATGTGAAGGATACGGAAAAGTCGTTGGAATTGATGAAGATTTGGTAATTCCCAACAAGAACCTATCGGTTTATGAGGACGCAGTGGCCAGTTGGAAAGGTGAATCCATGAGCGATTGGAAGAAAGAATTCATTAAAAAAGCAGGAACGCAATTTCCTATTCATAAACCCTATCATCAACTTAGTAAAGAGCAGAGAAACTTTCTCTGGAAAGGCGATAACTCCAGAAATTTCCCCTCGATCAACAACTTCTTCAAAATGGTGGAGGAAAATCTTTACAAAATTCAATATCGCGTGATGCTTTCCCGATTTCGAGGAAAAACCATTTGCCCGACTTGCGAAGGATTGAGATTGCGCCAGGAAACGCAGTACGTGAAGATTGATGGACATAATATTCAGGATATGATCGAGCTTCCATTGGATGAATTGTTGCCATTAATCAAATCTTTAAGACTCAATAAACACGACGCAGAAATCGCAAAACGGTTGCTTTATGAAATCACTACCCGACTTGAATTTTTAGACAAAGTTGGCTTAGGATATCTCACGCTCAACCGAACTTCTAACACCCTTTCCGGTGGCGAAAGTCAACGGATTAATCTTGCAACATCTTTGGGAAGTTCCTTAGTTGGTTCCATTTATATTCTGGATGAACCGTCGATTGGATTGCATTCTCGGGATACTGAAAATTTAATTGAAGTCTTAATAAATCTTCGGGATTTGGGCAATACAGTGATTGTGGTAGAACATGACGAAGACGTTATGAAAGCCGCCGATTATATCATCGATATTGGTCCAGAAGCAGGATATCTTGGCGGTGAGCTAGTTTTTGCTGGAGATTTCAAAGAATTGAAAAATTCAGATTCACTTACCGCTCAATATTTAACAGGAAAATTAGAAATTAAAGTTCCTGAAAAACGACGAAAAGCAAAGGAATTTATTCAAATAAAAGGTGCGCGACAAAACAATCTGAAAAACATCGATGTCAATATTCCATTGGAAAGTTTGGTCGTGATTTCCGGAGTTTCGGGAAGTGGAAAATCAACATTGATGAAAGAAATTCTCACGAACGACATTCAAATTCAATTGGGAATGGGCGGAAAAAAAGCCGATTATGATTCGGTGGAATTCCCTAAAAAACTCATCAAAAATATAGAACTGATTGACCAGAACCCAATCGGAAAATCTTCGCGATCCAATCCTGTAACCTATTTGAAGGCCTACGACGATATTAGGGATCTTTTTTCCAAACAAAAACTCGCGAAATTGCAAGGTTTGAAACCAAAACATTTTTCGTTCAACGTAGATGGCGGAAGATGCGATGAATGCAAGGGCGAAGGCGTAATCAACGTTTCGATGCAGTTTATGGCTGATATCGAATTGGAATGCGAAACTTGCCACGGAACGCGCTTCAAAAACGAAATTCTTGAAATCAAATTTGATGAAAAAAACATTTCGGATGTCCTCCACATGACCGTGGATGAAGCATTGGAATTTTTCAGCGAAAACGACGAGCAGAAAATTGTGACCAAACTGAAACCACTGCAGGAAGTAGGTTTGGGATATCTTCAACTCGGGCAAAGCTCTTCTACTCTTTCTGGCGGTGAAGCTCAAAGGGTGAAACTAGCTTCTTTCCTTGTGAAGGGTGTTTCCAACGATAAAACACTTTTCATTTTCGATGAACCTTCTACTGGTTTGCATTTTCACGACATCAATAAATTGTTGACTTCCCTTCAAGCTTTGATTGAATTGGGACATTCGGTGATTGTTATTGAGCATCAACCCGACATCATCAAATCTGCAGATTACATCATCGACATCGGTCCGGAAGCAGGAAAACACGGTGGTGAGGTGGTTTTTGCAGGAACTCCGGAAGATTTAATTAAGGATAAAAAATCACATACGGCGAAATATTTAAAGGAAAAACTGTAACATAATGATGATTTAACATTCAATTTAGGTACTTTATCCACAAAAAAATGTGAATAAAAAGTGTTTTTTAACATTTAGTTTACATTACTTATTAAAAATTGTATTAAATTTACTATGAAAATAAGAGAGAATGAGGACTTTTTTCTATTTCAATATCCACAGAAATACCATTAAATTGATATAAAAATTTAAGAGAAGCATCGTCGGCTTCTCTTTTTTGTTGTTGTCTAATTAAAAAATGAGATGTTTTTATCTATTGAATCCGTTGCTAAACAGCGGATTCTCTTATTTGCGGAAAGTGACTCCACCAAGAATCGAACTTGGATCTAAAGTTTAGGAAACTTCTATTCTATCCGTTGAACTATGGAGCCGACGATCAAATGTACAAAAAACAAAAACTCCGCTGCAAAAGCAACAGAGTAATTATTTTGGATCTTGAGATTTTCTACTGATTTTTTTTATCGACCACAATTCTATCTTTTCTATTTGCCAATTCCCAGGCAGTTGCGAAAACAAGTTGAGCGCGTTTCTGAAGCGCTTCATAATCAATTTTATCAGCGTCATCGGTTGGCTGATGGTAATCTTCATGAATTCCATCAAAGAAAAAAGCAACCGGAACGCCGTTTTTGGCAAAATTATAATGATCGGAACGGTAATACAATCTTTGCGGATCTTTTGGATCGTCATATTTATAATTTAGCTCCATTTGGGTTACTTTATTATTGGCTTCCACATTAATTTTCTTTAAATCTGAACTCAACATTTCGGAGCCAATTACATACACATAATTTTTTCCGCAATTTTCAGGATCGCATCTTCCGATCATATCAATATTAAGATTAGCTACGGTATTTGCCATCGGGAAAATCGGGTTTTCAGCATAAAATTTTGATCCCAACAATCCATGTTCTTCGCCGGTTACATGAAGAAAGAGTATCGATCTTTTCGGTCCATGTCCCGATTTTTTCGCATTCTGGAAAGCTTTTGCAATTTGCATTACCGCAACAGTTCCACTTCCATCGTCATCAGCTCCGTTGAAAACCACACCATTTTTGGTTCCTACATGATCGTAATGTGCAGAAACCACGATGATTTCTTCGGGTTTTTCTGTTCCTTTGATAAAAGCTAAAATATTTTCAGAATCTGGCAAACCACGCCCTCTTCCTGTATTCAAACTAGCTGCAGGAATTTTTTGGTAATAAGAATTCATTCGATCTGGATGAGAAATACCCATTTCCATATATTGCTTAATCATATATTCACCGGCTTTTTTCTGTCCTGGACTTCCGGTATCGCGACCTCCCATTTCGTCGGAAGCAATCACATAAAGATTTTTCTTTAAATCCTGTTGCGAAATAGTTTCTAATGATTGTTTAAATACTTTACCATCATAAGAATAGTTCACAGAAGCACAACTGCTAAGCATCACCACCGAAAATAGCGGAAGAAAAAGGTTTTTCATAATTATTTTTTTGAAGTTTAAAAGTAACAAATAAATTTTAAAACAAATCTTAAAGTTTATTTTTAAATTTGATGATATGATTAAAAGAAAACATTCAGGCAAAGACCTTACGATATTCTCTGAAATGACGGCGCTTGCACAACGAAACAACGCGGTAAATCTTTCACAAGGTTTCCCCGATTATGAAGTTGATGACCGACTGAAAAAACTTCTCGCTGAAGGAACCGAGAAAAAATTTAATCAATACGCACCCATGAGCGGACTTCCTGTATTGGTTGAAAATCTTATCACCTTTAACCAAAATAGAAAACTGCCGATTTCCTTGGTCAATGAAAACATCACCATTTCTCCGGGAGCAACGTACGCGATTTACACTGCACTAGCCGCGATTATTGGTTTTGATGACGAAGTGATCGTTTTGGAGCCTTCGTACGATTCGTATGTTCCAGCAATTGAAATGAATGGCGGTTTGCCGGTTTTTGTGAGTTTAAAAAACGACTTTGAAGTGGATTTTGATATATTGAAAAATGCAATATCAGAGAAAACAAAAGCGATAATCATCAATTCACCACATAATCCTTCCGGGAAAATTTGGAAAAAATCCGATTGGGATCAACTTGCGTCGATCATAGATTCTACAGAAATCATCGTAATTTCCGATGAAGTTTACGATATTCTCACTTATGATGAGAACGAATTTTGTAGCGCTTTTCATCATCCAAAACTTCGCGAAAGATGTTTCAGTATATTTTCTTTTGGTAAAATGTTTCACATCACCGGCTGGAAAGTGGGTTATATCTTGGCTTCGGAGGAACTTACCCTCGCCTATCGCCGTGTTCATCAATATTTAAGTTTTAGCGTGAATTCGCCTTCACAATATGCTTTAGCAAAATATCTCGAAATCTTTGATGCTGAAGAAAACCGAAAAATCATGCAACAAAAAAGAGATTTTTTCCTCAATGAATTCAAGAATCTTCCGTTTTCATTAAAAGAAAAAGCCGAAGCCGGATATTTTCAGGTATTGGGTTATGAAAACATATCGAATATTTCAGATAAAGAATTTGCAATTTGGCTAACAGAACAAGCAAAAGTTGCAACTATTCCACTTTCGGCGTTCTATCATGAGGAAACCAACACTGGAATGATTCGTTTCTGTTTTGCGAAAAAAGAAGAAACCATCGCTGATGCATCTTCTAAAATCAAAGACTTTTTAGGTTAGAAATATCATGTTTTTAAAAATAATTAAATGAAATGTTTGGTGTAAATCTTATTTATCGTAATATTGCAATATTAAATAGATAAAAAAAATGGGCGCAACAAAAACTGAACATTTTACCGAGAACCAAAATAAAATGGCAACCATCGCAAAAGCAATGGGACATCCGGCTCGAATTGCTATTATCGAATATCTAATGAAAGTAAATGAATGCATTTGCGGCGATATCGTGAATGAACTTCCGTTGGCACAACCGACGGTTTCTCAGCATTTAAAAGAACTTAAAAACGCAGGAATTATCAAAGGAAATATCGAAGGAAATTCAATCTGCTATTGTATTGATGAGGAAACAATTAAGATTTTCAATGCTTATTTTTCGTCTATTGTACAAACTGTTGCCAAATCCAAATGCTGCTAAGCATTTTTTTAATTATCTATATCGCAATATTGCATTAAAACTATAAAATCAAATACAATGAAACTTTCAGCAGTAAAACAGATTTTGCCAACATTAGAAAATGTTGAATTTCAATTGGAAAACGGGACTTTCGTTCCAGAACATTTTCATGTAACGGAAGTCGGAATGATCAACAAAAATTTCATCGATTGCGGCGGCGTAATTCGCAATGAAAAAGTGGTGAATTTTCAACTTTGGAATGCCGACGATCTTGAACACCGCTTGAAACCAGGAAAATTACTAAACATTATCAAACTTTCCGAAGAAAAATTGGGAATTGAAGACCACGAAATCGAGGTGGAATATCAAAGCGAAACCATCGGAAAATACGATTTGGAATTCAATGGAAAAACATTTGTTTTGCGCAATAAAATGACAGCTTGTTTGGCTCAGGATGCGTGTGGAATTCCCAGCGAAAAGGTGAAAAGAAATCTATCCGAACTGAAACCTGTTTCAAAATGTGCCCCAAATTCTGGTTGCTGCTAATTACAAAATCAAAATAAACATGAATCCTACGCTATCAAAAACAATTTCCGGACTTGTAGAAAACTTTAAAATCACGGACGAAAGAAAAGCAACTTTACAACCACTTATCGATTTTATTCAAGATAAAAAAGATAAAAATCTGCCTATAAATCTCAATTTTATTTGCACCCACAATTCCCGAAGAAGCCATCTATCACAGGTTTGGGCACAAGTTGCAGCCGCTTTTTACAAAGTTCCAAATGTGAGTTGCTATTCCGGCGGAACTGAAGAAACCGCGTTGTTTCCGAAAGTTGCAGAAACATTGAGCACTCAAGGGTTTCAGGTGTTGAAAATTTCTGCTGAACCAAATCCTGTTTATGCCATTAAATTTGATGAAAATAGCAAACCAATCATTGGATTTTCAAAAAAATACGATCACGCTTTCAACCCGGAAAATGGTTTCGCAGCGATTATGACTTGTTCTCAAGCTGATGGCGGTTGCCCTTTCATCGCAGGGACCGAAAAACGAATCCCAATCACTTTTGAAGATCCAAAAGTTTCTGATAATACTCCTCAACAAAACGAAGTTTACGCAGAAAGAAGTTTGCAAATTGCTTCGGAAATGTTCTTTGTTTTTTCTCAAATTAAATCTTAAAAAATGCAACCAAAACTCAAATTTCTCGATCGATTTCTTACGCTTTGGATATTTTTAGCGATGCTTTTGGGAATCGGAATTGGTTATTTTTTTCCAAGTATTGCAGAGAAAACCCAAATGATTTCGGTAGGTTCTACAAATATTCCGTTAGCAATCGGATTGATCGTGATGATGTATCCTCCACTAACAAAAGTGGATTATTCACTTTTACCAAAAGCTTTCAAAGACACCAAAGCCATGTCGGTTTCGTTGCTATTGAACTGGGTAATTGGACCAATTTTGATGTTCATTTTAGCGATCGTTTTCCTTAGAGACGAACCTGATTATATGATGGGATTAATCTTGATTGGACTCGCAAGATGTATCGCAATGGTGCTGGTTTGGAACGATTTGGCAAAAGGAAACCGTGAATACGCCGCGCTATTGGTCGCTTTAAATAGTGTTTTTCAGTTGATTTTTTATAGCATTTATGCATGGTTTTTCATTAATATTTTGCCGCAAAAATTAGGTTTCGGAAGTTTCCAAATTTCTGTTCCGATGAGCGATGTGGCCGAAAGTGTTTTCATCTATCTTGGAATTCCTTTTCTTGCCGGATTTTTGAGCAGATATTTTTTAATTAAATCCAAAGGAACCGAATGGTACAACCGAAAATTCATTCCTTTTATTTCGCCATTTACTTTGTATGCGCTGCTTTTCACCATCGTTTTGATGTTTAGTTTGAAAGGCGACAAAATCATTGAATTGCCTTCTGATGTCTTGAAAGTTGCAGTCCCGCTAGTGATTTATTTTATTGTCACTTTTTTCATCAGTTTCTTTGTTGGAAAAGCTTTAAAATTACCTTACGACAAAAATGCATCAATCGCTTTCACTGCAACAGGAAACAATTTCGAGCTTGCAATCGCTGTAGCAATCGCTGTTTTCGGGATTCATTCGCCCCAAGCTTTTGTGGGTGTTATCGGCCCTTTGGTTGAAGTTCCGGTGCTTATCTTGCTGGTTCGGGTAAGTTTATGGCTGAAGAAAAAATATTATTAAAACGCTATTTAAAAATTCAAATTCTCTTTAATTTTAATAAAGAAAAACAAGCAATATTCTGAAATCCACAATTAATCAACGAAAGAAGATGATTGGGGATTTTTGCTAGATATGATCGAAAAATTCGGCACATTATTGGTTTATATAGTCTCTCCTTAAACCACCTATAATTTACTGATTATTAGTATTTTGGGTTCAAAATAGCTTGTTTTTTATTGCAAGAATTTGTATCTTAGAGCTTTAAAACCTTGCAAATATGTTGGGGAAAAATCCAGAAAAGAAGCCAGAATTATTCCGCCCAATGTTGGTGGATTTTATTGACCACGAGCATGAACTTGTTCTACTTTCAGAAAAAATAGATTGGAATTATTTTGAGAAAGAATTTTCGCCCTTGTATTCCAAAGTGGGCAATCC
>NZ_JASZ02000005.1 GCF_000735695.2 Kaistella haifensis DSM 19056 | reverse complement strand
ATCGGACATTTAAAAACCGATTTTAGGCTGGCAAAAAATTACTTCATGGGAGAAACGGGACCACAAATCAATGCATTACTAGCTGCAACCGCTTGGAACATGAAGAAAATGATGGAACTACTGAAACAGAAAATTATTTTCTTATTTTATAAGATACAAATTATGCTGTTTTCTAATCCTGTTTTTAAATATAAATTAAATAGTGGGTTTTGTTAAGGAACGACTAAATATACTCATCCGATGAAAAACTATATTGTAATATCTTTATTTTTAGTAACCCTACTTTCTCTAGGAGCTTGTAAAAATGAAACTCCACAAAAATTAACCGAAGGCAAAACTAAAAAGGAAATTGTTTCTTTCGCGCCAAAAGTTACGGGTAGAATTTTAAAAATTTATGTAGAAGAAGGACAAACGGTAAAAGCAGGAGATACCCTCGCAATGTTAGACGTACCCGAAGTTACAGCGAAAATTGCTCAAGCAAAGGGAGCAACTGCCGCTGCCGCCGCACAAGCACAAATGGCAAAAAATGGCGCAACTGCAGATCAACTTCGTCAGTTACGAGCCAAACAAAAGGGTTTAGCGGAACAATATCAGTACGCTCAAAAATCCTTTAGAAGAGCGCAAAATATGTACAAAGACAGTCTGCTTTCTCCACAAAATTATGATGAGGCTTTCGCAAAATTACAAGGCGCAAAAGCTCAATATGAAGCTGCAAACGCAGAATTGCACGATGTAGAAATCGGTACAAGATTAGAAAAAATAGAAATGGCGATAGGTCAAGAAAACCAAGCGAGAGGCGTTCTCCAAGAAGCCAATGTTGCCTATTCTGAAAGATATATTATCGCAACCAATGATATGGAAATTGAAACCATTTCTTTAAATGTAGGCGAATTGGCAACTGCCGGTTATGCGTTATTTAACGGCTACATTCCGAACTCTACTTATTTCCGTTTTACCATTCCAGAAAGTAAAATTTCTAAATATCAAAAAGGAATGACCGTGAATATGAAATCTACATACGGAAATCAAGAGTTTTCAGGGAAAATAGTTTCTATCAAGCAATTGACAAAATATGCAGATATTACCACTGCTTTCCCAGATTATCAACCAGATGATGCGGTTTACGAAATTAAAGTAATTCCTACAGATAGAGCAAAAGTGAATAATATTTTGGTGAATTCTAGCGTAACTTTAAAATAATCTTAACTAAAAACCGCAAAAGCTCCAAAAGAAATGTTTGAAAATAAGCAATTCAAAAGTAAAAAAAGTTTTTTTTCTTTTGGAAAACTTTAAAACGGAAAAGCTTTTGTCTCTTTTGTGGTTAAAAAAAATAAAATTTAGAAAAAATGAAACAGTTAAGATACCTTTTAAAAAGAGAGTTTCATTTGTTCTTCACGAACAAAACGATGCTTTCTGTATTTTTTATGGCGCCCATATTCTACGCGCTTTTGTTAGGTTTTACTTATGAAAAGGGAAAAGTAACGGATATTCCCGTGATTGTAATTAATCATGACCAAACGCCCTTGTCTAACCAAATCGTAGATATGTTAGGGGATAATAATACCCTGAAAGTGCTGAATTATGTAGAAGAACCAGCGATTTTGAAAGACGAGGTCATCAAAACAGAAGCTGGAGCAGTGGTAATTATTCCAGAGCATTTCGAAGCCAATATGCTGCAAAAGAAATATCCAGAAATTAACGTCTATGTCAATACCTCGAATGTGTTGACAGCTAATTTCGCTTCAAAAGCGATTCAACTTACCTTGGGAACTTTTTCAGCAGGTGCAGAAATGAAAGCTTTGCAAAAAAAAGGGATGAATGCAGACCAAGCAAAAGCCAATATAGAACCCTTTAAAGCGAATTATATTACGCTTTTTAACACCACGAGTAATTACTTAATTTTCATGTGGCCAGCAATGATGGCGGTAGTTTTACAACAGGTAATTCTTTTGGCAATGGCAGTTACGTTTTCAGAAGAATTTAAAAGGGATTCCTTTATTAAGGATTTTGCCGGGAAACACAAATATGCGATTTTGGTAATGGCGATTAAATGTTTACCTGTTTGGATTTTCTCCAATTTAAATATTTTGGTTTTTTACTTATGCAGTTTGTATTTTAAAATTCCACTTCCAGAAAATGCCATGAATTTCTTTCTGATAACAGCAATTTTTGTAGTAGCAGCAACTAATTTAGGTGTTTTGGTGAGTATTTTGGTTCCAGATGCTTTGAAGGCAACACAAATTTTAATGGTAATTGCTTCTCCTGCGTTTATTATCAGTGGATTTACTTGGCCAAATTATGCGATGCCAGATTTCATCACTTATTTCACTAAAATTATTCCTTTAACCCCATATTTAGAAGCTTTGAAAATTATGGTGGTAGAAAAAGGTTCCGATTATTTAACCCAAAAATATTTCTGGCACTTATTTATTCTAGCTTGGATATACTTCATTTTGGGATGGATTGCACTGAAAATCAAAATTAAAATGCTGTTCAAAGAATATAATCTCTCCGAAGATTACGAAGAGTAATATTTCTATAAATCAATATAGTTTTTTTTTTAATGTTTATGAGAAGGCGTTGCAGGTTACTGAAACGCCTTTTTTGTGTAATTTTGCCAGAAATTTAGTTTTCATGAAATTAATTCAAGAACTTAATAAGCACATTAAGGTAAATGCAGAAATAGAGCGTTTTCTAAATGAAGAATGTGAAACAAAAGTCTTTGATAAAGGAGAAATATTGAGCAAGCAGAATCAATACAATCATACTGTTTTCTTTGTAGAGGAAGGCTTGCTGAGAATGTTTTACTACGAAAACGGAAAAGATATCACCACCAATTTTTATTCTGAGGGAAAGATTACCGCTAATATTGATACGCTTTTCAAGAACCAACCTACTCGAAATAACATAGAAACGTTAGAAAAATCGGTAATTACCACTTGTAATTTCAATAAATTAGAGGAACTATGTTCGGTTTCGCTTACTGCGGCAAATTTCAGCAGATATATTCTAGGGAACTTAATGATAGAAATGTCTCGCAGAATTTCGTCGCTGCAATATATGACGGCAAAAGAAAAGTATATCCAACTTTTAGAAGAAAATCCTAACATTATTCTCAGAGCTCCACTCGGAATGATTGCCTCGTATTTGGGCATTTCCCAGGAGACTTTGAGCCGAATTAGAAGTGACATTTAAATTTAAAAGCTGTTTTTATTTCCTAAATTTTATCAAATTTTTAATGTTGTTTTGGCGGACGTTTTAGAAATATCAATTAATTTTATCTTTCTCTTAAAATAAGATCCATGCAAAATATATTTGATGCAAAAGTTGCGCAAGAATACATCAACAGAATCAATAATTTAACACCAGAAACCCAAGGAAAATGGGGCAAAATGAGCGTTGATCAGGTTTTGGCGCACCTTAATGTTGCCTACGAAACGATTTACGAACCCGAAAAACATCCGAAACCAGGCTTTATCGCTGGATTACTTTTAAAGAATTTCGTGAAATCAAAAACAGTGAATGAGCTTCCGTATAAACAAAATCTACCAACCGGTCCAATGTTCATCATTAAAGGAAATAAAAACTTTGATGAAGAAAAAAAACGATTGATAGGTTTCATCCAAAAAACTCAACAGTTGGGAAGTACCGCATTTGATGGGAAAATGTCGCATTCTTTCGGTAAACTTACGGCTCAGGAATGGAACAATATGCTGGCGAAACACCTGAATCATCACTTGGAACAATTTGGCGTTTAAATTTTACAATTACTAAAAACTCAAACATCCATTACCATGAAAAAAATACTTTACCTTTTATTGCTTATCAGCGCTCTTGCTTCTGCTCAAATGCCTGATATCTCTACGGTTTGGCTGAATAATTCAATGCCATACACTGGAACAATTGGTGATCAAAAAGAGGCGATGAAAGTAATGGTGGAAATCTCTGAACAGAACCGAAAAAATGATCAGGAATATTTTCTTTCCGGCTATTCGGTGGTGGAAAATACAAATACAAAATTTGAAGGAAAACTGAAAATAACGAAATACAAAAACGGGAAAAAACGGAGCAGCATTTTCGGTGAATACGAATTTGCGGAAGAACCCAATGGCAAACATTCCGGAATTCTGAAAGGCAAATTTGTTTACACTTTCATGTGGAATGCGAAAACCCAAAAAATCGAAAAACAATACCTTCAGTTTATTGGTGATTGCGCAAGCTACGATGGAAGTTTAACTTATAAAACCAACTGGAAAAACTAATCATCGTAACCAGATAAATTGCTGTTTTTTGGTTTAATTTTTTTAAAAAAGTGCTTTGGTTATGTTTGAGAAAATCTTGAAACGGACGATGTATCTCTTTTAATATAGGAGCAGACTTAAACTTGGAATTTTTAGAAAACCCATCTCGGAATCTTTAATTTCTATCCAAAAAAGATGGCATTAAACAAAAAAACTGCCGAAAAATCAGCAGTTTTTTATTTTTTTTTAAAAGACCTTAATTCAAGCATTTGGATTCTCCAAAATCACCGCATAACCTTGTCCAACGCCGACACACATTGTTGCCAATGCATATTTTTTGCCGTTTTTCTGCAGTTCCAATGCTGCGGAATAAGTTATTCGTGATCCACTCATTCCCAGTGGATGCCCCAATGCGATAGCGCCGCCGTTTACATTCACTCTTGCATCGTCATTCGCAATTCCGAGTTCTTTCAAACACGCAATGCTTTGTGCGGCAAAGGCTTCATTAAGTTCAATAATATCAATTTGATCTAACGTTAAACCAGCTCTTTTCAAAGCTAATTTTGTCGCGTCAACCGGACCAATTCCCATGATTCTCGGTTCTACACCGACTACAGCAGAACACACGATTTTCGCCAAGGGTTTTAAACCATAATTATTCACCGCATCTCCTGAAGCGATGATCATTGCAGCAGCTCCATCGTTCAGTCCGGAAGCATTTCCTGCTGTTACCGTTCCGTTTTCTTTCACGAAAGCGGCGCGCAGTTTTCCTAAAATTTCTAAGTTGCTATTCGGTTTGATGAATTCATCTCTGTTTACCAGAATCGGGTCGCCTTTTCTTTGTGGAATTTGGATGTCGGAAATTTCCTCCGCCAATCTCCCGGATTCCTGTGCCTTTGTGGCTTTCATTTGAGAATTCAAGGCAAATTCATCCTGTTCCTCTCTAGAGATTTTATACATTTCAGCGAGGTTTTCAGCGGTTTTTCCCATCGCTTCTACGCCGTATGTTTTTTCCATTTCCGGATTTATAAAACGCCATCCGAAGCTGGAATCGTACATTTTCTGATCGGTTGCGAACCCGCTCTCCGCCTTGGAAATTACAAACGGACCTCTGGACATTCCTTCCACGCCTCCCGCGATGAAAAGATCGCCTTCACCGGATTTTATCGCACGCATCGCCTGTGCCACCGCACTCATTCCCGAAGCGCAAAGTCGGTTCACCGTTTCTCCCGGCACACTTTCCGGTAGTCCGGCCAAAAGCAAAGCCATTCTTGCGATATTTCGGTTGTCTTCCCCGGCTTGGTTGGCGCATCCTATGATCACATCATCTATTCTGTCCAAAGGCAGTTCAGGATTTTTTGCGATCAGATTTTTGATGACGGAAGCGATTAAATCGTCAGTTCTCACGGCGGCGAGGCTACCTTTGAAGTTTCCGATGGCACTGCGAGTTCCGTCTATAATATATGCGTCTTTACTCATTTTAGATTCATTTTTTTATGGGTAAAAAGATACGCTTTTTATTTATTTTTAATAAACGTCCTCTAGTTTTTGCCGAATCTCAGTATTATTATTTTAAAATTTGCTTTTGGAAAAATTTAATGTTCAACAGAGAAATGATGGTAACCAATAAACCCATGAGGAGGCCGTCCGCGGAAAGAATAACAAAGCATTCTATAGGTAATTTACTACCATCATCGCATTTTTCAATCAATAACAATCGGTGAAAACAGAAAATTTCGGAATAGGGAAAATTATTTTCTTTAAAAAATTATAGAATATTAAGGAACAAATTCCAGCAAAGGAACTATGAAACGATCAAAAACCTCGATATGTGGCGAATGTCCCACATTTTCTAGCTCCACCAATTTTGAATTTTTGATTTTCTTTTGGGTTTCTTTTCCTAAATTTTGGTAAAGTCCCATCAAAGGTTGTAATTCTTTCGGTGCGTTTGCTTTTCCAATTGCGGTTCTGTCGCGCGTTCCGATTATAAGGAGGGTAGGTGCTTTGATGTTTTCAAAGTCGTAAACTACGGGTTGCGTATACACCATATCGGTCGTAAGTGCTGCATTCCAAGCGGTTTTCGCGAAATCCGGATGAATGGTCCACCCTGCGAGTAAATTCAACCATTTGTCGTATTCAGGTTTCCATTTTCCGTCGTAATAAAACTTTAACTGATAATCTTTATAGGACTGATAGGTATTTTTCAGTTCGGAAGCGTAGAGTTTGTCGATGTTTTGGTAAGGTGAAAATTTCCGGTAATCTTCCAGACCTATTGGGTTTTCCAAAATCAGCTTTTCGATACTGTCCGGATACATCACGGCCATTTTCGTGGCGAGCATTCCACCCATCGAATGTCCTAAAAGAATGAATTTATCTATTTTCAAATCATCCAGAATTGTTTTTGTATTCTCTGCCAATTGCTGAAAACTGAACTGATACTGCTGGGGTTTTGATGATTTTCCGAAACCGATCTGATCCGGCATAATCACCCTGAAACCTTCTTTTAAAAGTACTTTTGCAGTTTGCTCGAAATAATATCCGTTGAAATTTTTACCGTGAAGCAAAACGATGGTTTTACCGTTTGCTTTCGCAGGTTTTGCATCCATGAAAGCCATTTTCAAATCCTGTCCCTGTGTTTTCAATATTTTAAACTGAACTAGAAAAGGGTAGTGAACCGTAGACAGTTCCGCATCTAAAGCCTCAATTTTTGGCTGAATTTGCGCATTGAAAAATGTACTGAAAATCAAGAAAATGGAAGAAAAAATCAATGCTAATTTCATTTCGAAAACGTTTTTTACAAAATTACATAATTTAAAAAGAGTCGCGAATAAGCCTTTATTTTATCAGTCTATTAATATGATTTTCACCACTGGTCATAATTTTCATCATCATTCAGATAATTTGTTTTTTCGCCAATTTTCGGGGTGAGGATTCTCTTATTTTCGATATTAAATTCCATTATTTTTTCATGTGGTTCCTTCCATGGATGTGTTGCCAGAGCGAATTTCGAGTTGTGTACCGGAATCAATCTTTTGGCGTTGAGATCTTCCATCGCCTTGATGTTTTCTCCGGGCATCATGTGGATGTATCGCCAATCTTTGTTGTATTGTCCGTTTTCAAGAATTGCCAAATCAAAACTTCGGTATTTCTCACCAATTTTTTTAAAATGATCATCGTAACCGCTGTCGCCACCGATATACACTCTTTGGTTTGGTGTTTCAAATACAAAACTTGCCCAAATCGCCTGATCACGTTTTAAACCCCGCCCGGAAAAATGCCTGGTCGGTTCACAATATACTTTGAATCCACTTCGCAAATCAGCACTTTCTTTCCAATCCAGTTCGATGATTTTTTTTGGATCATAATTCCAGAATTCCAAGTGTTCGGCGGTTCCGAGCCCGGTAATTACGTGCTTTACCTTTGGACGCAGTTTTTTCACGGTTTCGTAATCCAAATGATCCCAATGATCGTGAGTGATAATCAAATAATCCAATTCCGGAAAGTCATTTGTGGTATAAAGGTCTGTTCCTTCGAAAGCCTTTGCGGTAAAAGATAAGGGCGACGCATTACCGCTGAAAACGGGATCCACGAGGATTTTTTTACCGTCAATTTGTAGGAAATAGGAGGAATGTCCCATCCAGATGAACACATTTTCGTTGGGATCCAAAGATTTCAAATCTGTCTTCTCAAACTTAAAAGCTTGTTGCGGAATTTTATTGGGAGATTTCCCGAAAAGAAAGCGGAACATTACCTCCGGCATCGAGGTATCTTCTGCCAGTTGCGGAGTTGAATTTAGGTTGTCGAATCGTCCGTTTTTATAATGAGGAGAATTTAAAATTCTTTGCAATCGTTCACCGGAAGGCGCTTTCCCGAATTGGGGTTGACGAAGAAAAAGAAAAGTCGACAATGCCATAATTCCGATGAAAATGAGAAATAGGATCATGATTTTTTTAAATAAAAGCATTTTTACAAATTTATTTGCACTGTAGAATGAGACGAACAATTGTAAATTTTACTTTAAAATTGCGATCAAATGTAGATTAAAATTCAGAAATGAGCTAAATCATCCTAATATTTTTTATTCTTATTCAATAATTTCAGTAACTTTATTACAATCAAAAAATCTAATATTATGCACGAAAATGTAACTGTAAAGCAAAGAGTAAATGCCCCTGTCGAAAAGGTTTGGAATGCTTTGACCGATAAAGCGCAGATGAAAGAATGGTATTTTGATATTTCCGATTTTGAACTCGGGATTCACAATGAACTCAATTTTTTTGAGCCGGGCGATGAAAAAAAATACCATCATCACGGAGAAATTCTGGAACTGATTCCGAATGAAAAATTGAAACATACTTGGTCTTATCCGGAATTTTCTAAAGAAAAAACTATCGTAAAATGGGAATTAGAAAAAGACGGAGACGAAACCGTTGTCACCGTAACCCATAAAGGTTTGGAGAATTTTGCTCATCTTGGAAAAGATTTTCAAAAAGAAAGTTTCCAGCAAGGTTGGAACGAAATTCTAGGAAAAAGTTTAAAAGAATTTGTTGAAAAATAATTTTGTTTCAATACAATTTTACACGCTTTTTTTATAACCTGCTCCATTTTTCGGGCGGGTTTTTTGTGAAGTCTTTCTGGAATTGATAGTTTGAATTTTCCTCAGATGCAAATTTTATTTAAAGAAATTTTACCTTAATTTTACAAAAATTCTCTGCTTCATGTATCTAATTTTTGACACAGAAACCACAGGTTTACCTAAAAATTTCAATGCACCATTAACCGATTCTGACAATTGGCCAAGAATGGTACAAATTGCGTGGCAACTTCATGCACAAGATGGTACATTGCTTGAAAATCAGGATTATATCATAAAACCTGAAGGGTATGATATTCCCTTTAATGCTACTAGAATTCACGGAATTTCAAACAAAATGGCGAATGAAGAAGGTAGAGATTTGGCTGAAGTTTTGGAAGAATTTAAAGATGTTCTTCAAAAAGCAAAAGTAGTTGCCGGTCACAATATCGATTTCGATTACAACATCGTTGGTGCCGAATTTTTTCGAAAAGACATGGATAATGTTTTAGAGAAAATTCCTTCGGCAGATACCATGGAACTCGGTACGGAATTTTGTCAGTTGGGAGGTGGAAAAAACGGCAGATACAAATCTCCGAAATTGGTAGAATTATTCGAAAAACTATACGGAGAGCAGTTTGATGAAGCGCACAATGCTGCGGCAGACGTGAATGCAACTGCACAAGTTTTCTTCGAAATGATGCGAAAAGATTTAATTTCGGCAGAAAAACTTCTTATTTCTGATGCCGAATTGCAGGAATTTATCAAAAATCACCCGAATCCTTTTCCGCCTTTTGGGATTATTATTCGGAGACAAGTTGCGGACTCTAAAAAGAAGAAAAAAGTAGATTTCGGTTCCTTTGATGAAATTGAAATTGGAGATTATTTTAATTTTCATAATCATAGTATTTATTCATCGTTGCAGGCTTCTTCAAATATTTCGGACTTGGTAGATAAAGCAATTCGAAATGATTTTGCCGCAGCAGGTTTGGTGGATTTGGGAAATATGATGGGTGCTTTTAAATTTGTTTCTGAAGTAGAAAAAGCCAATGGAAACATCAAAAAAGCATACCAAGAATATCTTGATAAAAAACAAAAAGCAGATGAAGACGGTGTAGAGTTTAATGAAGTTGAACCTAGGAAAACACCATTAATTCCAATTATCGGTTGCGAATTTTATATTTCTGACCGACCGGAACAAAAACAATTTACCAAAGACGATCCCGACCGAAGAACGAATGTCGTATTGCTGGCAAAAAACTTCAAAGGTTACAAAAATCTGGCAAAACTTTCGAGTTTAGGCTATGTTAATGGTTTCTATTTTGGAGTTCCTAGGATTTCCAGAAAAATGATCGCAGAGTATAAAGAAGATTTAATTGCTTTCACCGCGGGAACTTCAGGAGATATTCCCAGCACGATATTGGAATTTGGTGAGCAAAAAGGGGAAGAAATATTCAAATGGTGGAAAGATACTTTTGGTGATGATTTTTATGTACAACTTCAGAACCATCAAGTAGAAGAAGAAGAGCATTTGAATGAAGTGCTCTTGGAATTTGCCGAAAAATATGAAGTGAAAATTCTTGCTCAAAACGAAACGTTCTACACCGAAAAATCCGATGCGAATATCCAGGATATTTTATATTGTATAAAAGATGGTGAAAAGTTGTCTTCGCCTGTAGGAAAGGGTTTTGGTAAGAGAAGAGGTTTGCCGAGCAGCGAATATTATATTAAAGATTCCGATGATCTTCGGCAGGCTTTCATCCAGTTCCCCGATGCATTTGAAGCGTACACGGAATTGCTGGCGAAATTTGAACCCTATACTCTTAAAAGAGATGTTTTGTTGCCAGAATTCGATATTCCTAAGGAATTTTTAAGTGAAGAAGACAAAATTGATGGCGGAAAACGTGGCGAAAATGCTTATTTAAGACATTTAACCTATGACGGAGCCAAGAAAAAATACGAAGAAATTACTGATGAGATCAGGGATCGTTTAGATTTCGAACTTGAAGTTATTGCAAAAACCGGATACCCAGGATATTTTCTTATCGTGCAGGATTTCTGTAACGAAGCTCGAAAAATGGGTGTTTGGGTAGGTCCCGGACGTGGTTCTGCTGCGGGATCTGCTGTAGCTTATTGTACCGGAATCACCAATGTGGATCCTATTAAGTATGATTTGCTATTTGAGCGTTTTCTTAATCCGGAAAGGATTTCCATGCCCGATATCGATATCGATTTCGATGATGAAGGTCGAGATAAAATCATCAAATGGGTGGTTGAAAAATATGGTAAATCGAATGTTGCACAAATCATAACTTATTCGATTCTCGGTGGGAAATCTGCCATAAAAGATGCCGGAAGAGTGCTGGATGTTTCGATTCCGGAAACCAATAATATTGCGAAATTAGTGCCTTCCACACCCGGAATGAATATTGCAAAAGCACTTTCGAAATTCGACAAATTAAACCCGGAAGACAAAATGCTCGCACAGGAAATGAAAGACATTTTAGAGAATCCCAATGATGAACGATTTCAAGTTCTTTCTGCGGCACAAAGAATGGAAGGCTGCATTAGAAATACCGGAATTCACGCGTGCGGCGTAATCATCACACCCGAAGATATTTCCAATTTGGTTCCTATTACCATTGCAGCGAAGGATCCTGATATTTTGGTTTCTCAGTTCGATAACTCGGTGGCGGAAAGTGCTGGTTTGCTGAAAATGGATTTCCTTGGTTTGCGAACGCTTACCATCATCAAACATGCCATTAAACTGATCAACGAAAGACATAATGTCGATATCGATCCCGATTTAATTCCTTTGGATGATTTGAAAACTTTTCAGTTGTTTCAAGAAGGTAGAACCGTCGGGATTTTCCAATATGAAAGTCCGGGAATGCAAAAATACATGCGCGAATTGAAGCCAACAAAGTTTGCGGATTTAATTGCCATGAACGCACTGTATCGTCCGGGTCCGATTAAGTATATTCCAAACTTCATCAACCGGAAAAACGGACTTGAAGAAACGGTTTATGATTTAGATGAAACCAAAGAATACCTTGAGGAAACCTATGGAATTACCGTTTATCAGGAACAGGTAATGCTTTTGTCTCAAAAATTGGCCAATTTTACCAAAGGTGAAGCGGATACATTGCGAAAAGCGATGGGTAAAAAGCAAAAAGATGTTCTAGATAAAATGTATCCGAAATTTATTGAAGGTGGAGAAAAAAACAACCTCGATGTCGATAAACTCAATAAAATTTGGAAAGACTGGGAAGCTTTTGCAGAATATGCTTTCAACAAATCGCACTCGACTTGTTACGCGCTAATCGCCTATCATACCGCTTATCTTAAAGCCAATTATCCGGCAGAATATATGGCGAGTGTGATGACCAATAACCTGAATAACACCAAGCAAATCACCATGTTCATGGAAGATTGCAAAGGGATAGGAGTCGATGTTTTGGGTCCGTCAGTGAATGAATCGCAGTACGAATTTGCGGTAAATGATAAAGGACAAATTCGTTTCGGTTTGGGAGCGATAAAAGGAATTGGTGAAGGACCGAGTGAAGCGATTGTGAACGCCAGAATCAACGGAAGATTTACCAATATTTATGATTTTTTCGAGAAAGTTCCTTCACCACAAATCAACAAAAGAGTAGTGGAAAGTTTGGTGATTGCTGGAGCTTTTGATGAGGTTGATCGCTATCATCGTGCACAATATTTTGACATTGATATTTCCGGAAGAACCAATCTGGAAAGGCTTTTGAGATACGGACAAAGTTTTCAAGATAGCAAAAATGAAATCGAAAATTCTCTTTTTGCAGATTTCGCTGAAGAAGTGAAAATTGAACCACCGAAAATCAATCCGGCTCCCGAATGGCAGAATATGCACATGCTGAATAAAGAAAAAGAAATTATTGGGTTTTACCTTTCTGCGCATCCTTTGGATGAATATAAATATCAGTTCAAATTCATGCAGGGCGCACTCAGCAAAAAAGAAATTCTGGAATCTAAAAAAGACGATGAAATCGAATTAGAAAAAGTAATTGTACCAATCGATATCGCTGATGTTGCCGATGAAGATGATGGTTTGCTTGATATGGTGAGTGATATTTTGGAAGGCGAAGAAGATGTGTTGATGGAAGATGCTCCAAAAAAAGCCGAACCAAAAGGAAGTTTCAATTTTCTAAATTTAGATGAAGTAGATGCTTTTAAAGACACCGTTGCAAATCAGCAACCCGATCTTTTCAACAATGATAAACTCAACTGGAAAGAAAAACAGGCCATGAAAAACAATACACCGGAATACATGGTCGCAGGTTTGGTAACCGAATATGTAGTGAAAGACGGGAAAAACAGCGGCGAAAAAATCGCATTTATTACTTTGGAAGATTACAGCGGAAGTTACAGTTTCCGGCTTGGAGATCGCGATTATATGAGACTTCGCGACCGAATTGATGTGCAGCGTTTTGTGATTTTCAAAATAAAATTTGCGGTGTTAAACGATGGTAGAGTTTTCGTCAACGTCAGTGAAGTGATCGATTTAAAAGATGCTTTTGAAAAATTTGCTAAGAAAATGACCATCGTCATCGATATTAATGATTTAAGGAGAGAAGATATTTTATTCTTCAAAGAAAATTTCTTAGAAAATGAAGGCGAACAAAAACTCAATTTCCTGGTGAAAAACCCTGAAGATCAATCCAATATTGAGCTGATGGCGATGCGTTCGCAAGTTAATATCAATGGTGATTTGCTGGAAGTGATTCATAACCTTCACAAATATGATGTTTTCTTAAACTAGAAATAAAACAAGAAAATTGATTAAAGTCCGAAATACTTAATTACCTCGCTTTCACTAAGTACGCTAAAAGGGAAAGAAATTGGTAAGGGAGCGGCTTTCACGGGGATGATGCGCCAGTTGGGAGGTTCATTCGGAATCGCGGCAATTACCACTTTCATCTCCAATCAAACTTCCATTCATCGGGAAAATATTGCACAGCATTTAGATGCCAACAGTTTTGATGTTCAGCAGAAAGTGGTCGCATTGCAAGCAAGTTTTATGGCAAAAGGGTATTCACCCGATGTAGCTTTGCAATCTGCCTATAAACTTCTCGATTTGAATGTGCTGAAACAAGCATCAGTTCTGTCTTACATGGATTTTTTCCTGTATTTGGGGCTGCTTTTCTTGGTTTGTATTCCTTTCGTTTTATTCGTGAAAGAAAGAAAAGGCAGGGAACCAATCGACCTTGGCGATGCAATGCATTACTGATAAAATAGTTTTTTAATAGTTAGTTTTTATTTTAAAGCGGTTTTAGACTAGATTCTAAAACCGCTTTTTTTATTTAAAAATACTGAAAGTCTTTATTTACCAGCGTTTTCTTCTTACATAAATGAAAGTGAGCAAGGCAATGAAAGCCATCACTCCAAGGGTAATAAAATAACCAAGCGGTTGACGAAGTTCCGGCATATTTTCGAAATTCATTCCATAAATTCCCGCAATAAAAGTAATCGGGAAAAAATACATCGAGTAGATCGCAAGTACCTTCATCACTTGGTTGGCGCGTTGGTCGCTCATCGCGAGATACATCGAAATCAAGTTGGTCACCTGCGAATTGAGGTGTTCGAAATCGGCAATTACATCTTTATGTTTGTCTTTCAAATCGGTAATTTGGGCTTCTCCGAGTTCCAATGTTTTAAATTTATCAATCCAATCAGTGGAAATATTCAAGATTCGGGCATTCAGTCCCGATTTTCTTTTCAGTTTATACAATCGGCGAATTTGGTTTGGGCTGTTCGTATTTTTCAGGAAGATTTCATTCTCGATATTATCCATCGTTTCCATCAGGTTTTGCGACTCGTCATCGAAGGATTTCATTACTTTCAAAGCAAGATTTAAAGCGATTTTTTCCGCGGTAACTTCTTTATTTTCAGGACGCAGAATTTCCTTTTTAAATTCATAAATACTTCGATTCTTCATCCGGTGAATGGTAATGATAATATTTCCAATCAGAAAAACCCCCAGTTTAGTAGAGATATCGCTGATGGTATTCAGGTGAGACCTTTCCAATTCAGTATTTTCGCGCATCAGAAAAAATTTCACATCATCATCCTGTTCAAATTTCGGGAGATGGTTTGGGTCTATCGTGTCTTCCAAAAGTAGTTGATTGATTTTATATCTTTCATGTAAAAAAAGCAAATCTTCCGGAGTCGGAGCTTCCACATCAATCCATTCGCAATGGTCGTTTCGGTAAATAATTTCTATTGGCATTCAACAAATTTAACAATATTTTCAATGTAAAAATTAAAGCTTTATTTGATATTTTAAATAAAATTTATCTTTGCCAAAATTAAAAGTATTTCATGACTAAAAGTATTATCAAAGGAATTGGGCACTATGTTCCGGAAAACGTAGTCACCAATGACGATTTGTCGAAACTTATGGCCACCAATGACGAGTGGATCACCGAAAGAACCGGTATCAAAGAAAGACATCACCGAAAAAACCGAAACGTTTCCGAAGAAACTACCGCGTTTCTAGCCTTTAAAGCATCGCAAAAAGCCCTGAATATGGCCGGTTTATCTGCGAAAGACATCGATTATATAGTATTTGCGACCCTTTCACCTGATTATTATTTCCCGGGATGTGGCGTTTTGCTTCAAGAAATGCTCGGTTGCGATACCATCGGAGCGTTGGATGTAAGAAATCAATGTTCCGGATTTGTGTATGCGATGAGTGTTGCAAATGCTTTCATTAAATCTAAAATGTACAAAAATATCTTGGTCGTAGGCGCAGAAGTTCATTCTTTCGGATTGGATTTTTCCGATGCGGGTCGTGGCGTTTCTGTAATTTTTGGAGATGGAGCAGGAGCGGTGATTTTGTCCGCCTCTGAAGATGAAAATGCAGGGGATATTTTGAGTACAAACATGCATTCTGAAGGGAAATATGCAGATGAATTGTGTACCAAATTTCCGGGTTCAAAATACGGCTGGAGCGACAGAATGCGTTTGGAACCTGAAAACGTGACCGATGCTGAGATTTATCCGGTGATGAATGGAAATTTCGTATTCAAACATGCGGTGACCAGATTCCCGGAAACCATGATGGAAGCGTTGAACGCAGCAGGAAAAACCATGGAAGATTTAGATATGTTTATTCCACACCAAGCGAATTTGAGAATTGCCCAGTTTGTACAGCAAAAAATGGGACTTCCGGAAGATAAAGTCTTCAATAATATTCAGAAATACGGGAATACCACGGCTGCATCAATTCCGATTGCATTGAGCGAGGCCATCGAACAAGGTAAAGTGAAAAGAGGAGATTTGGTGCTTCTTTCCGCCTTCGGAAGTGGATTTACTTGGGGTTCGGTATTGTTTGAATTTTAATTAAATTGGATCAAACAAAAACCACTTTCATTTTCTGGAAGTGGTTTTTTATTTAAAGTAAAATTCTGAATTTCTACTAATCGAAAACTTCAAAATCAATTCCGTCGAAACTTGCAAAAACCATGGTAGGATAAGAATCTTGGTGGAAAAAATTCCCTGATTGATCGATCGCGATGGCTCCTGCAAATCCGTCGATTTCCTTTAATTCTTGAAAAGTCTTTTCAAAAGCTTTTTCTATTGGCATTCCATCCGAAACTCGAGTCACAATTTTCGCCGCGGTAGCATTGCTCACGATGTCTTCGCCAACTCCGGTGCAGCTCACCGCGCAGTGTTGATTGGCAAAATTCCCGGCAACGGTCGCTGAATCGGATATTCTGCCAACGATTTCAAAACCTTTTCCTCCGGTAGATGTTGCCGCAGCCAATTTTCCGTTGTTGTCAAGGGCAACACAACCTACGGTTCCTTTTCCGCCATTTTTCAGTTTGGCTTCGTATTCTTTTCTGCGTTGAGGAATTTCGGTAGAAAAATCTTCAAAACCATGTTCCAGTGCGTATTTTTTAGCACCTTCACCTCCTAAAACACGATCTTGTTCTTGCATTAGAACCTGTGCAACTTTAATCGGATTTTTTACGTTTTCTATATTGATCACTCCCGAAAATTTCTGGGTTTCTCCGTTCATTAATGAAGCACTCATCCGAATTTTTCCGTCACTTTGGATTTGTGAACCAATTCCGGCATTGAACAACGGATCGTCTTCCAACAAAGAAACTGTATAAACCACCGTTTCTTCAGCAGAATGATTTTGCAAGAATTCAAATCCTTTCGTTGCGATTTCTTTCAGGGAATTTTGTTTGGCAACTTTCACCTCATGGCTTTGGTCGCTTTCGGAAAAAAATCCGCCGTGGATGATAATCTTCATCTTGTGTTTTTTGGTTTAAACGTGTGGAATAGGGTTGTACTGGGAATTCACGATGGTAAGATCTTTTGATTTCAGATCATAAATATCGTTTTGTGACATCACGTGTACGATTAAATTATCAATAGAAATCGGCTGACCAAGGTTGATATTGGTAAGGTTAGTGTCTTTGATGAATCTGCCATCGACCAAAATTACCAAACCGGAACCAATCGCGGTCATGGTATCGCCGTGAATGAAAAGTCCGGTGTCTTCACCAAGACCGATCCCCAAAGTTCGAGGATTGTTCACGACCGCTTGAAACAACCTTCCGATTCTTCCGCGTTGTACAAAATGCGTATCTACAATTACATTTTCGATGAAACCTAAACCTTGGGTGGTTTTTATTTCACCTTTAAGCAAAGCTTCAGAACTGGAACCTTGGTAAATCATATTTTCCGACGCAGCGGCTGCACCGGCGGAAGTTCCAGCGTAAATGAAATCTTGTTCCTGATATTTTAAAAGAATCACATCGTGAAAGCGGGTTCCGCCCAAAATTGAAGTCAATCTCAGTTGATCACCTCCTGTGAACAAAACCACATCCGCGGCGTTGGTTCTGGCTACGATGGCGTCACTGTTGGCTTGTTCACGGTTTTGAATGTCTAATATATTTACATTTTTTGAACCTAAAAATTCAAAAGCTTTCTTGTATTCCGGGCCTACAATCTGAGGGATTTGTGAGGCGGTGGTGATGATTTCGATGATTGAATTTTCTTTCAGGCGCGACTCTTCGATAATTTTTCTTAGGATTCCACGTTCAAAGAAATTGAGATTTTTCTCTACATTTTGGTCGTAATCGGTTTCTGAGAAACTGCCTTTGTTCACGGCACCACCGATAATTACTAATTTTCCAACTGCTTTCATAGTTTGCAAATTTAAAAAAAATATGTAACATAAGGCGGGAAGTGTTAACTGAAAATTAACGAATTAGCGGATGTTTTGCTAAATAACGGACTTAGAAGAGAAGTGAATTTACGAAAAAGGAAAGTAAATTGTAGGTTGATTTTGATGATTGTTGTTAGCAAAATTCAACGAAATGTTTTCACTAAGAAAAGCTTTCTTCAATATTTGAAAAATTCGGAAAATCCACAAAAAAAGCAGTTCTACAGGAAAACTGCTTTGTATAACTAATTGCTAAAAACGAAAACCCGATAAAGTTATTATCATGCTGCTAGTTTCCTGCAGACAAAACAAACCCGAAGCGAAGCCGAACTAAGAGACGTATTGTTCGCTGCACTTTTATTGCTTTTTTTTTAACAATATTGTTATCTTTCATAATAACAAGCTCTGTATTTTTCTGCTTTTTAAACTCAACAAGTCGTTCGTAAACCTTCTCAAGTACGACAAGTATTTTGTTTTTGAATTTTATTTGTTTTTCAACAGTTGTAATAAGTTGCTTATTTATTCTTCAAGCCATTTTTTTATTTCTTTGAATGTCTCATCTGGTTGCTCAACCCAAGGAAAATGTCCTGCTTTGTCAATAACCACTAATTTTGAATTCGGAAGCCAAAAGTGTAATTCTTTGGCAAATTCTTCGGGATTATTTGTATCGTACTTTCCGTTGATAATCAAAATTCTTGTATTCAGATTTCTTATTTGCTTTTGAATTTTTAAATATTTATTTCTTTCTTCCGGCGTTTCTTGATAATATTCGTTATTTATTGGTTTTCTTCGTCCAGCCTTTGTTATTTCTTTTGTTATTGGAATAACTTTTTGGGCGGTTTCTTCATTATATGTCCACCATTTTATTTTAGCAGTTGAAATATCATTACCATTCTTGTCAAAGGTTGTGTTATTTGAAGTCATATAGTCCCAATCTTTAATAACCTTTGCAAACCATTTGGATTCAGCAATTCTTTTATTTTCAGAATTTCTTCTACTTTCAATCGACTCGCTTTGAGTTCCGACTAGGCTTGTACCCGATAAAATTAATCCTGCTAGATGTTTTGGGTATTTAATCGCATATTGTAATGCAATAGCGCTTTGGTCGGAATGTCCAAAAAGCCAAATTTCTTTTGCTCCAATTTTTTGCCTTATTAATTCAATCTCTTTTACAGAATATTCTGGTTTATAAAATTCGATTTTTGTTGGTGCGTCAGATTTTCCTGTTCCACGAGAATCATAATAAACCATTGTGAATTTATCTTCAAGTTGCTTTAAAGTTAATTCGTAACCAATTTTACCAGAACTCGGGTGACCTACAAGCATAATTGGGCCTTTTCCACGAACAACATAATTTATATTTAATCCATCAATTTTCTCAACATAATTTCCATTTTCAATTTTCGAATTAGAAATACAAGAAATCAGTAAAAGTAAAATTATTAAAATTCTAAACATTTGTTTCATTGACGACATTTTGATTAAATTGATGGTAATGTCCTACGACTTTACAAAATTCCCACTGTAAGCTTGTTCATGTGAAGCGTTTTACAAATCTGCCACGTCACTCAAATATACACATCTTTCAGAAAACACAAATAAATTTTGCCCAAAAACCAAATAAACCGAAAAAATAATACAGATTAATCAATAATTTATAATGTTGTCATGTATAGGTATCTTAAAACGGGTCAAAGTCGTGTCTCCTTCGAATCTCTTTCGCTCTAACTCCAATATAAGTCCATTATAAGTCCAATATAAGTCCAATAGATTATTAGAGAAACAATAGAGTTATAATAGATTTATATTGCTTTTACTTCGAACTTAACTCCTAGTTGATATTGATCTTACTGCTCTTTTGTAATGAGAAATATTGAGAATAATTCACGAAAAAAGCCCCAATTAATTTGAGGCTTTTGTGTTTCGTTGTCAGCGCTGTTTGGGCTTCTTACGTTGTATGTTTTCGGAGGATTATCCTTTTGCTCCTCTTTCGATACGTTTTCTGTCGTTTTCGCTAAGAACTTTTTTACGCATTCTGATGAAGTTTGGAGTAATCTCAATCGCTTCGTCAGCTTGGATGTATTCCATGCATTCTTCAAGTGAGAATTGGATTTTCGGAGCGATGCTGCCGTCTTTATCTTTTCCGGAAGCACGCATGTTGTTCAGCTGTTTTGCTTCAACGATGTTTACTACCAAATCTCCTGGTTTATTTTGTTCCCCGATAATCATTCCTTCATAAATTTCCTCGCCCGGATCAACAAAGAATTTACCTCTGTCTTGCAATTTAGCGATAGAATATTCAGTAGCAGGACCTTGGCTTTTACTTACCAAAACACCAACCAATCTTCCCGGAATTGCTCCTTTGAAAGGTTTGTAATCTACGAAACGGTGTGCCATAATAGCTTCTCCGGCAGTAGCGGTAAGCATCTGGGAACGCAATCCGATCAGTCCTCTGGAAGGAATTTCGAATTCCATGTGTTGCATTTCGCCTTTGGTTTCCATGATGTGGAGGTCACCTTTTCTTTGAGTAGCCAAATCGATTACTCTGGAAGCGTATTCTTCTGGTACATCAACAACCATTGATTCATAAGGCTCACATTTCACTCCGTCGATTTCTCTTAGGATAACTTGTGGTTGCCCGATGGTCATTTCATAACCTTCTCTTCTCATGGTTTCAATTAAAACCGAAAGGTGAAGGATACCACGACCGAAAACTAGGAAAGTATTGGCATCATCGGTAGGTTCTACTCTTAATGCAAGGTTTTTCTCTAATTCTTTGGTTAATCTTTCTTTCAGGTGGTTTGAAGTTACATATTTACCATCTTTCCCGAAGAAAGGGGAGTTGTTGATGGAGAATGTCATGTTCAAAGTAGGTTCGTCGATCGCTGTTCTTGGCAACGGATCTGGGTTTTCTAAGTCTACAAAAGAATCCCCGATTTGGAATTTGTCGAAACCTACGATGGCGCAGATGTCTCCGGCTTTCACTTCCTGAACTTTCTTTTTACCAAGACCTTCGAAAACGTATAATTCTTTTACTTTTCCTTTGATGATGTTGCCGTCTTCTTGTGCCAAACCAATCCATTCTGATTCTTTTACAGAACCTTGGGTAATTTTTCCGATTGCAATTCTTCCTAAGAAAGAAGAGAAATCTAGAGAAGTAATCTGCATTCTTAGTGGTCCTTCTTTCGCATCTGGAGCAGGTACATGTTCTAAGATTCCGTCTAATAAAGGGAAAATGTTATCGGTTTCTTCTAATGAAGTGTTGAACCAGCCTTGTTTAGATGAACCGTAGAATGTTGGGAAATCCAATTGCTCTTCGGTAGCGTCCAAGTTGAAGAATAAATCGAATACTTGGTCATGAACTTCATCCGGACGGCAGTTTGGTTTATCAACTTTATTGATCACCACTACTGGTCTTAAACCTAATTCCAAAGCTTTCTGCAATACAAAACGAGTTTGTGGCATCGGTCCTTCGAAGGCATCTACTAAAAGCAAAACCCCATCGGCCATTTTCAAAACTCTTTCTACCTCACCACCGAAATCGGCGTGACCTGGAGTATCGATTACATTGATTTTAGTGTCTTTGTATGTTACCGAGATATTTTTAGATAAAATGGTAATTCCTCTTTCTCGCTCAAGGTCGTTGTTGTCCATAATCAGGTCTCCTGATTCTTGGTTTTCACGGAAAACACTGGTGGCGTGAATGATTTTGTCAACCAAAGTAGTTTTTCCGTGGTCAACGTGCGCAATGATTGCGATATTTCTAATGTTTTGCATAATCGTTTTTTGACGGTGCAAAAGTAAACTTTTTTAGCGAATAATTTGCAAAGTGATGTAGAATTAACAGAATTTAATGCTAAAAATTATAGAAAATGGAAATTCATTTTGATTTGAAACCCAAAGTCTTCCCGAAAATCGAAATTATCAACTTAAAATGAAAGATTTTCGCAACAAAAAAGCGACTCACTTCGCCGCTTTTGGATTGCTGGACAATCTCTTTATAATAAGTGAAAACACTTTTTATTGAATCGGTAAATTGTTTGATAATCAAAGTGTTAATTTGATTATTGCTAAAGGTTTATCAATTAATTGCTTCTAAGAAAAACATACAAATCATCCTTCAAATGCATTCTTTTTTTGCGCAGATCGGTGAGGTGTTCGTCGGTAGTGTGGTTTTGTTCGCCTTCTTCGTAATGCTGAATGAGCGCGTTCACTTCTTCATAATTCACATACATCTTCCTGAAATTTTCGTCATCCAGCTTTAATTGATTGATTTTTTCTTCCAGTTCAGGGAATTCGTGGGTGAGGTTGTGATTTTCCATGACTTTAAATTTTTATGGATTTTTGATAGATTAAAGTTAAGGAAAATATCTTTCAATGATGATATGAAAATTATCAGTAAAATAAATGATTACTGCAACAAATCGAGTTCGATAAGGTTATTGTCTTTCGCATTGTTGGCTTTCGCGTTTTGCTCTTTGTTTTTAATCATTTCGGCGGTACTGATTTTGTTTCCGTTAGGATCGGTCAATTGAATGATTGCTCCATTTGCGATCGCTTGTTTCATTACTTTTGCTGGATCATTTCGGTTTTCCAAAAAGATTTTTTTGTACTGCTTCTGATTGATTTCAATTTCTTTATTTTTCACGATAAATTCGGAAGTTTTTTCGGGGTTAGGCGTGAATTTAGAAACCCCGATGAGTTCAAATTGATGCGTTTTGGTGCGGTCTTCAAGTTTTACAATTAACCCCGGCAAACCGTGAAATTTGTAAGGACCATCTTGGAAAGGCAATTCCGTGGAAAACCAAGCTACCCATTGTCTTCCCGCAAATTCTGTTGTTGCTTTTTGAGCATTGAATTCTCCGATTTTCTGTTGGTCGGGTAGTATTTTCCAAACGATTTTTCGGTCGTCTGTAACTTTATAAGAATCGATTCCAATGTTTAGAGAGGAGAATATTTTAAAATCAGGGTATGTTTTTAAGATTTTGTATTTCACACTTCCTTTTCTTTGCGACATTATTTTAGCATCCACATTCATGGAGCCGGTCGTTTTAATTTGATTTTCGAAATAAGCATTCATGATGGAATCCGAAACATACACATCGCGACTATAAAAAACGGAACCTTCTTTCACAATATCAAGATTCATCAGTTCTTTGGTGATTTCTTGTTTGTTTAAAGTGTCTTTTACAAATTGGTATTGATAGCTGAATCGTTGGTTTTGAGCAATAAAAAGATTGCTTATCAAAACAAAGAATGCGATGTATTTTTTCATAGTTGATTTTCATTAAAGATAGAAAAAATGCCATCATTTTAAAATAAAAATCTGGCATTTTGGTGGATTATTTTTTGGTGGTGATGCGGATTTCTGCGTTGGTGTTTCCGTGGAATCCTTTTTTGAAGACTTCCATTTTCTCGATTTTTTCTGGCGGAAATTGATCCATTTCAGTTTTGCTCACCGGTTTTCCATCGATGAAGATTTTGATGTTGTCATCCGTCAAAATGTTTCCGTTTTTGTTCTGATTATTAAGAACGATAATTCTCGAATTGGCTTGTTCGGCAGCGATTTTTGCTTTGGCTTCCGCATCAGCAATTTTCTTTTTGAATTCCGGAGAATTGATCATCTTTTCTGCTTCTTTCGCACGTTTTTCGGCTTCCTTTATTTTTCTTTTAAATTCAGGTGAATTCCATTTTTTCTCCGCTTCCTTCATTTTAAGTTCAGCGTCCATCATTTTCTTTTTAAATTCAGGTGAATTGAATTTTTTCTCCGCTTCTTTTGCGCGTTCTTCTGCATCTTTTATTTTTAATTTAAACGCATCAGAGTTGTAATAATCATCCATTTTAGCGTAAAGTTGATCCAGTTCTATAAATTTCAGTTCGAGCACTTTTTGGTTGTTTTTGAATTCTTCGGTGTCGAAGATTTCACTCATTTTCCCATCCAATACTTTCATTTCCTTTTCGAGATCTTTAAATCTAGGGCTTTCGAAATCTTTTTTCATGGAAAGTTTTTGCAATTCTTCCGATTTTGCTCGCATTTCCTTGCTGATTTTCAGGCCTTCTTCGTTCTTTTTAAGCATCAATTCTTTGTAAGGTTCCATCAGTTTTTGCTTTTGAGCAATTTTATTCTGAATGTTTTTCAAAGCAGTTTCATTTAAAGAATCGTTGTAGGTGAATAATTCCGAATTTTGCTTCTGAATCTCGGTTCCGTCAGTTCCTTGTGCAGCGTCTTTCGGTGTGATCGTATCTTTTTTAATCTCGGCAACCATTTGTTCGATTTCCAAATTGGTTTTGGTGATTTCTTTGTTTTTCGCATTAATCATATAGATGAAAGCGAGCGCAAATAGAAGTGGCAATGCAAGTAATCTCCGCGCATAACTGTATTTTGTTTTTGATTTTTTAAGCATTGTTAATCTTTTTTTGAGGTTAGAATTAAGAAACGGACTGGTTGCGGGTAACTGTGTTCCGGAAAAGTGACTCGCCAAAAGCATCTGCGCAAATGCTTTCGTGTCCGAATTTTTAATGGCTTTTTTATCGGCCAAATATTCGTGTATTAAACTGATTTCTTTTTTGATGAGATGAAAAACGGGATTCCACCAAAACACAGCGGTTACCATCTCGGTGAAAATTTTGTCTCGCGAATGTTTCTGTTCGATGTGTACCATTTCATGCTTCAGAATTTGGCGTCCCAAATCGGAATGAATGAGAATGGAATCTTTCCAAAACAGATTCTTGAAGAAAGAAAAAGGCGCTTCGGAAAGGTTGGTTTGGTAAAAGGAAATGCCTTCGAAATGTTCTTGAGGAAATTCCTTTGTCAGTTGCTGAATCTTGAAAATTCCGTAGAATAATTTGCCTAAACAAAAGACAGAAACCAATCCAATAAGGCAAGCAATAAGTTGAGAATAAGGGAAATCATGACTTAAAGTTTTAGTAGAGTTAAAATTTTGTAACTTGCTATATAATAAATAAATATCTGTATTTACCTCAATTGTAAAATAACTTATTTTAAAAAAGGGTAGTATCATACTCAACATCAAAACTCCCAGCAAATAGAAGCGGTTGTAATGATGAAACGTCTTGTCTTTTAAGAACAACTGATAGTACAAAAATAGTACACCCGAAGCCAAAAAAACTTTCCCGAAATAGATGAGCAGCGCTTCCATTAGTCTTTATTTTTAAGTTCATCGAGAAGCATTTCCAGATCTTCCACACTGAGTTCGTTTTTCTCCACAAGAAACGAAACAGCGTTTTTGTACGATCCTTCAAAGTAATTTTTTACCAAACTGTTCATCGATTTTCCGCTGTAATTTTCTTTGGAAACCAAGGGGAAATATTCGTGTTGTCTGCCGAAAACTTGATAATCTACGAAGTTTTTTTCTTTTAAAACCTTCAAAATGGTAGAAACCGTGTTGGTGTGCGGTTTTGGCTCCGGGAACTGGTCGAGAAGGTCTTTCAGAAAGGCTTTTTCGAGTTCCCAAAGGTATTGCATCACTTGTTCTTCAGCTTTCGTTAGGGAAGGGATTTTCATATCACTATTTGTTTAGTGATACAAATGTAGAAATTAATTCCATTATTACAACTATTTTTTTAGTGATATTGAAAAATAATATTTAACTTATTGAAAATCAGGATAAAATATTTTTGAAAGTTTAAAAATACATTCTTTTTTTCATGAAATAAAATAGGATAAAAATCTTATCTTTGCACACCTATAAAAATAATATATGAAATGTGGAATTGTAGGTTTGCCCAATGTAGGTAAATCAACCCTCTTTAATTGTTTAAGTAACGCCAAAGCACAATCAGCGAATTATCCTTTCTGTACCATCGAGCCCAATTTGGGAACGGTTTCTGTACCTGATCCCAGATTATTTGAGTTGGAAAAACTGGTAAATCCGGAAAGAGTTTTGCCGGCAGTGGTAGAAATTGTGGATATAGCAGGTTTGGTGAAAGGCGCGAGCAAAGGAGAAGGTTTGGGTAACCAATTTCTCGCTAATATTCGAGAGTGTGAAGCCATTATTCATGTTTTAAGATGTTTCGAAAACGGAAATATTGTTCACGTAGAAGGTTCCGTAGATCCAATGAGAGATAAGGAAATCATCGATATCGAATTGCAATTGAAAGATCTAGAAACCCTTGGAAAAGCGGTTGATAAAGCTAAAAAATTCATTAAATCTGGTAAAAAAGAAGATGTTTTAACTTATGAAACGCTTTCTAATCTTCAGAAATTTGTGGAAGACGGTAAAAATGTGAGAGAATTTCCGATGGATGATTTCGCGGCCTCTGTGATTGGTGAAATTCAGTTGCTGACCAATAAACCAGTTCTTTATGTTTGTAACGTGGATGAAAATTCCATTAAAAACGGTAATGAATGGATTGCCAAAATCGAAGAAATGGCAGCCAATGAAAATGCTGAAGTAGTTGTTTTAGCGGCGCAAATTGAAGCTGACATCAACGAATTGGAAACTTTCGAAGAAAGACAAATGTTTCTTGAAGAACTCGGCCTAGAAGAGCCGGGCGTAAACCGATTGATCAGAAAAGCTTATGATTTATTGAAACTTCAAACCTATTTTACCGCCGGTGTAAAAGAAGTTCGCGCATGGACCATCGGCCAAGGTTGGACCGCGCCGCAAGCAGCAGGAGTGATCCATACCGATTTCGAAAAAGGATTTATCCGTGCGGAAGTTATTGCTTATGATGATTTCGTAAATTTTGGATCGGAAGCGAAAGTGAAAGAAGCCGGAAAAATGCGCGTGGAAGGAAAAGAGTATATAGTGAAAGACGGCGATGTGATGCATTTCCGTTTCAATGTGTAATTCCATAAAATTTAATCATAAAATAAAATCGCTATAATTCATGGCGATTTTTTTTTTTCAGATATGTATTAATTTCTTTTTTATATCGTAAAAATTCAATAGATATTAAAATAATTTTCCACAAAATTTTAAAAATCAATTTCGTTTCGCTATTTTTGTGAGTTACTGAATTTTAAAGTAACTCCAAGTTCTATGAGTGAAAATACTACTGTAAATTATTCCGAAGACAACATCAGAACCCTCGATTGGCAGGAGCATATCCGAATTCGCCCGGGAATGTATATTGGGAAGTTGGGCGATGGTTCCTCCGCGGACGACGGTATTTATATTCTTCTCAAGGAAATCATTGATAATTCCATTGACGAATTTGTAATGAAATCCGGAAAGCGCATTGAAATTAAAATCGACGAAGGCAAAGCCATGATCCGAGATTATGGTCGTGGAATCCCTTTAGGGAAAGTAGTTGACGCAGTTTCTAAAATGAATACCGGTGGTAAATATGACTCCAAAGCGTTTAAAAAATCGGTAGGTTTGAACGGGGTGGGTACCAAAGCGGTGAATGCACTTTCAGAATATTTTAAAGTAAAATCTGTTCGAGAAGGCAAAGCAAAAATAGCCGAATTTTCTAAAGGAATTATCACCGCAGATCATTCTGAAATTGATACTTCAGATCGAAACGGAACGGAAATTACCTTTATTCCAGATGCTTCGATTTTTACTCATTATAAATTCAGGAAAGAGTACATCGAAAAGATGCTCAAGAACTACTGCTACCTTAATCCCGGCTTGAAAATTATCTTTAATGGCGAAACTTTCTTCTCAGAAAACGGTTTGAAAGATTTGCTTCAAGAAGAAATTGAAGGCGAAATCCTGTATCCTGTTGTTCACCTGAAAGATGAAGATATCGAAGTGGCAATCACGCATTCCGACAAATCCCAGTCGGAAACGTATTTTTCTTTTGTAAACGGACAAAATACCACGCAGGGTGGAACGCATTTGAATGCTTTTCGGGAAGCTTATGTGAAAACCATTCGCGAATATTTCAATAAAAATTTCGAGGCGGCAGACATCAGAAAATCAATTATTGCAGCGGTTTCCATCAAAGTAATCGAGCCGGTTTTTGAATCGCAAACCAAAACAAAGTTAGGCTCCAACGAAATGGAACCCGGCAAGGAAACGGTGAGAACTTTTATCACCAATTTTCTTAAAAATAAATTGGATAATTTCTTGCATCAAAACCAAGAAATCGCTGAAGCTATTCACCGCAAAATCATCATTTCGGAAAGGGAAAGAAAAGAACTTTCGGGAATCCAGAAACTCGCGCGAGAAAGAGCTAAAAAAGTTTCGCTTCATAACAAGAAATTGCGCGATTGCAGACAACATTATAACGACCAAAAAGCCCTGAGAAAAGCCGAAACCATGATCTTCATCACTGAGGGAGATTCTGCTTCCGGTTCCATTACCAAATCCCGTGATGTGGAAACCCAGGCGGTATTTTCACTTAAAGGAAAACCTTTGAACTGCTTTGGTTTAACCAAAAGAGTAGTGTACGAAAACGAAGAATTCAACCTGTTGCAGGCTGCATTAAATATTGAAGATTCATTGGAAGACCTTCGTTACAACCACGTAATCATCGCTACTGATGCTGATGTGGATGGTATGCATATTCGTCTGCTGATGATTACTTTTTTCCTACAGTTTTTTCCGGATTTAATTAAGAATGGACATCTTTATATTTTGCAAACTCCACTTTTCAGAGTCAGAAATAAGAAGGAAACCCGCTATTGCTATTCTGAAGCTGAAAGAATAAAAGCGTTGAATGAATTGGGTAAAAATCCGGAAATTACACGATTTAAAGGATTAGGAGAGATTTCTCCGGATGAGTTCAAACATTTTATCGGTAAGGATATTCGTTTGGAACCGGTGGTTTTGGGAAAAGACCAAACAATTGAGCAAATTCTGGAATTCTATATGGGGAAAAATACGCCTGATCGCCAAACATTTATCCTCGAAAATTTGGTGGTGGAAGATCCAGATATCGATAAAAAAGAAATATTAACGGACATGTTAAGCTAAACTAAAGTCAGGAAAACTAATGATATGAGACTCAGCAACCGAAACAAAGCAGGATATTTTCAATTTCTTAGCACGCTTGTCACCGTCGGGCTATTTTTAGGAATTTTTTTGTTTTTTTTGGAGCGGTATCGTTACCATTATTTAGGTTGGTCCGAGTTTCTGTTAATCATTATTCCGATTCTAGGCATTCTGATTTTTTACCTCAGAGGTCGACAGATTTTTGAATATGATAGTGATGGTGAAGCGCTTAATTTCAAGAACAGAAATGTTGTCCTTTTCCTAGACAAAGCATTGAGTGACGAGTTTCCGAAGTATAAACTGAAAAACTATGAAGTCCTGAATGCCATTATTTTAAAAAAATTATACATCACGATTTCAAGTAAAAAAAATCATTCAATCATCTTAAAATATGATATTTCTTATCTTACCAAGAAAGAACTGAATGATTTGAAAATATCCTTAAGTAAAGTGATTAAAACCAATAAAGAGAGAGAAAATAATTGATGGAAGAACAAGAAAATCACCACGAAGAATCGCTGAAAAAGGTTTCCGGGCTTTACAAGGATTGGTTTTTAGATTACGCCTCTTACGTTATTTTGGATCGTGCGATTCCTTCTATTTTTGATGGTTTCAAGCCGGTTCAACGCAGAATCATGCACTCCATGCGAGAGTTGGAAGATGGCCGCTACAACAAAGTAGCGAATATCGTAGGAAATACCATGAAATATCACCCTCACGGTGATGCCTCCATTACCGATGCAATGGTGCAAATTGGGCAAAAGGAACTTCTCATCGATACCCAAGGAAACTGGGGAAATATCTATACTGGAGATTCCGCCGCGGCTGCGAGATATATCGAGGCAAGATTAACGCCTTTCGCTTTGGAAGTCGTTTTCAACCCGAAAACAACGCATTGGTCAAAGTCGTATGACGGACGAAACAACGAACCGGTCGATCTTCCGGTGAAATTCCCGCTCTTGCTTGCATCCGGAGTGGAAGGGATTGGGGTTGGACTTTCTACGAAGATTATGCCTCATAATTTCAATGAGTTGATTAATGCCTCCGTTGCACATTTGAAAGGTAAAAAATTTGAGCTTTATCCAGATTTCCTCACCGGTGGAATGCTCGATGTATCCAATTATAACGATGGTGAACGTGGTGGAAGAATTCGTGCAAGAGCTCGAATTATTCAGAAAGATAAAAATACGCTCTGCATCACAGAACTTCCTTTTGGTAAAAATACCGGCGATTTGATTGATTCCGTTATTAAAGCCAACGAAAAAGGGAAAATAAAAATTAAAAAAATCGAGGACAATACTTCGGATACCGTTGAAATCAATATTCACCTTACCAACGATGTTTCTCCCGATAAGACCATTGATGCGCTGTATGCTTTTACCGATTGCGAGATTCCGATTTCTCCCAATGCATGCGTGATTGTTGGTGATAAACCCGAATTTTTAACTGTTTCGGAAATCCTCAGAAGAAATACCGATCACACGGTTTCTTTATTGAAAAAAGAGCTTGAAATTGAGCTTCATGAGCTGCAAGAAAACTGGCATTTTGCTTCGCTGGAACGAATTTTTATCGAGAACAGAATTTATCACGATATCGAAGAAGTGAAATCTTGGGAAGAAGTAATCGCAACTATTGACAAAGGCCTTAAACCGCATACCAAACATTTGCTTCGTGCAGTAACCGAAGAAGATATTTTGAGGTTAACCGAAATTAGAATTAAAAGAATTTCGCGCTTCGATCTTGATAAATTTAAAGAAAATATCCTCGCTCTGGAAGGGAAAATAGAGCAGGTGAAATACCATTTGGATAATCTAATTGCTTATGCGATAGATTATTATACCAACATACAAAAAAAATACGGTAAAGGTAAAGAACGTAGAACAGAATTACGGGTTTTCGATAACATCGATGCGACCAAAGTGGCGGTGGCTAACGAAAAATTCTATGCAAATTTCGAAGAAGGTTTTATCGGAACTTCATTGAAAAAAGATCAGTATTTGTTCGATTGTTCGGATATTGATGATATCATCACGTTCCAAAAAGACGGAACGATGAAAGTGGTAAAAGTGGAAGCCAAAACCTTTATAGGAAAAAATATCGTTCACGTTGCGGTTTGGAAAAAGAACGATAAACGAACGGTCTACAACATGATTTACCGTGAAGGTAGTACAGGACCATATTATATGAAACGATTTTCCGTAACGGGAGTTACCCGAAATACCGACTATAAACTATCATCCGACAAGAAAGGTTCGGAAATGCTTTATTTTTCGGCCAATCCAAATGGTGAAGCAGAATTGGTAACTGTTTTATTGAAGCCCAACGCCAGAGTAAGAAAGAACAAAATTGAAATAGATTTCTCTGATCTTGCGATTAAAGGAAGAGATTCTAAAGGAAATTTGGTGACGAAATATGCGGTAAAAAAAGTAGATTTAAAAGAGGAAGGTCACTCCACTTTGGCGCCTCGAAAAATTTGGTTTGATGAGACTGTGCGGCGTTTGAATGCTGATGCAAGAGGGACATTGCTCGGAAGTTTCAAAGGAGATGATAAAATCCTCACCATCAATTCCCAGGGAGAAGCTAAATTGGTTTCTTTTGACTTAATGAACCGCTTTGATGATGATTATTTGATCCTCGAAAAATGGAAACCGGAGCAACCGATTACTTGTATTTATTTTGATGGCGAAAAAGGAATTTATTTCATCAAGAGATTTTTGCTCGATAATACCACCAATGTGCAACACTTCATGCCTTCGGACCATCCGAAATCTTTTATAGAAAATGTAATCGTGGCTAATAATTCTACGTTAGAACTTGTTTTTGCGAAAGACAAAGACAAGGTGAAAGATCCGGAAACCATTACCACAGACGAGTTTATCGCGGTGAAAGGAATTAAAGCAATTGGAAATCAGTTAACCAAGAATAAACTGAAAAGCATTAACATCACTATTCCGGAGCCGGAGGAAATCAATGAAGGTTTTGATTCGGTGGAATCTACCGAAGGACATATTAGTTTTATTGACCAAGATGTGAGAGACGAAGATTTCCCCGAAGAAGGAGTCATCGGGGAACTTTTTGATCTCGAATAAAAAACTTGTATAGACACAAAAACCGCCTCCAATGGAAGCGGTTTTTTTATATTAATTGTATCATTAAAAAGGATAACCAAAGGCAAAATTGAGCACAGGTTTCAGAGGTTGCCATTTCTGAATCACCCATCGGTCGCCGACGGGTTTGTTGGGATCATAAACTTTGTAAGCTGCGTCCAAACGAAGCGTGATGTACGCCACATTAATCCTTAAACCAATACCGGTTCCGACTCCCATTTGGGAAAGGAATTTATTGAATTTAAACTCGTCACCAAAACCATTGTCCTTTAAACTCCAGATATTTCCGGCATCGATAAAAGCAGCGCCTTCAAACATTTTGGTAAATGGCATTCGATATTCGATATTAGTCGTGAGTTTTACATTGTCCATGATATAAGCGCGCACTTTTTCGTCCAATTGAGAATCTGCAGGACCTAATCCACCGAAAACTCGCCACGCCCGAATATCATTGGAACCGCCATTGAAATAAGATCGTACGAAAGGCATGGTAGAAGAATTTCCATAAGGAATTCCGATTCCGATAAACTGGCGTAAAGCCAAAGTATGTTTATCATTGAAAAAACTAAAATATTTTCTTACATCAAAATCGAATTTCACAAATTGAGAATAGGGAATGTCGAAAATCTTTTTAGAGCTTCCTGAAACCAATCCTGTTACTTCTTCTCTACTATTGAAGATGCTGAAAATATTCCCGGCAGATTCAAATTTAGCATTCAAATAAAAAGGATTTGGCCTGTCTTTTTTCCCGATTTCATTATAAATAAAATTATAAATGACCGAAGAAATCAAGACATCTTGCGTTTGGCGGTCTTTGTTGATTAAAGTTTGAATAAAAGTGGAATATTGGTTTTGCTGATCTGGGTTAAGACTATTTTGAAAATCTAAGTCATTATTAATCGTCTGCGATACTTGGTCGAAAGTGATTTCTCCATTATTCAATTGGGTTTGTATTTCGGGATGCGACTGAAAATAGATTTGATGAACATTGTCTACCGCCAATCGATCGTTCGGGAAGAAATCGTAGTAACGATCTTTGTTTCGGGTTAAACTCAGCTGGCTGTTGAAAAGCGTTAATCGATGGGAAACAATGTCGTTCACATTTGCAAAATAATTTAAACCAGCATTAAAACCAATTCTTCCCAAACCGATATTATCTTGAACCGAAGCTCCCAAAACAATTGATGAAGTAGGAGAGTAGCGTTTGGGAATCACCTTCCAAGATTTGAATGGTAGCAGAAGTCTTGGAAAATTTAAGGAAGCTTGTGCGGAAATTTCGTATGCTAAACTTCGTTTCGTTTCATCTTTTGTATTCACTACCGAACCGAAAATTCCGGAAACACTGGTCGTAAGGTTTTCTGCGCCACCAAAAATATTTCTCGTCGTTAAATCAACTGACGGCGAGACTCCAAAATTGAGAATTTGCGAGTAGTTGATATCAGTAGCCACTTTGAAATCGTATTTCGCAAGCGGAGAAAGGTAATAACTCACATCCAAAATACTGTCGTTTCCTTTGCGAAGAGTTTCGTTGTACTTTAAAATGTTGAAGTTGTTCATCGAAGCGATGTTTCTTTTGGTAAGATCCAAGTTTCGCTGATTGTAAACTTCACCGGTTTCCAGGATGATTGGTCGCCAAAGTGAGATCGATTTGTACTGATCATCAAGTTTATAGAAATTTATTCCTAAAAGTGAATCTTTCACTGTTTCTAAAGTATCCGATAATTTTTCGACATAATGAACTTTGATGTCTCCAATCGTTGTGATTCGATAAGGAGTATCCAAAGAATCGCTGTGAATGTCCATGATCAGAGGAACTTGCTTTCTGCTTTGAAGCGTATCCGCAGTGAAATATATTTCTTCACTGGAATTATTGAACTTATAATATCCACGATCTTTCACCATTTCGTTGATTCTTTTTACCTCATTTTCCAATGTAGTTTGATCCAGGATTTGCTTACCTTTTACCAAACTTTTAGATAATTGCTCTTCATAGATGCTTTTAATCGCTTGGTCGGGTATATTGTAGTAATATTCGCTAATGTAGGTAGGATCTTTATGAGTAATCAAGTAATCGACTTTCGCTTTTTTCGATGCAGAATCTAAATCGTGACTGAATTTCACATCAGTATCCCAATAGCCTTTAAAAACAAAAAATTTTCGGATGGAATTGGCGCTTGTTTCGGTTTTTCCTTGGTCTAAAATTACCGGTGGTTGCCCAATACTGTGCATGAATCTTTCATAAAAAAGACTTTTACCAACATATTCCGGATGATTGTATTTAATGAAAAGCGAATCCCGAAGTTTCTGGTTTCTCATTTCCGAAGGATACGTCATGTATTCATTCAAAATCGAGTCGTATTTCGGATCCGTTGCATTGTACATCCAAAGTCCGATGGGAAACAGGAAGAGATTTTTTTTATTGGGTTTTTGGCTTACGTAATTGGGGATTTGATCTTCAAAAATTTTCCCGTCTTCAAATCTGTAATTGTTTTTTGTAAGAAGAAATTCACCATCGGGAACCTTTTTTGTAGTGCTGCAGGCATATAGAAATGCTATGGTCATTGCAGAAGCAAAAAATAAGTAATACTTTTGGAAATATTTTGATACATGCTTACGGCTCATAAAATAAAAATTTTACAGTCTTTATACAAAAAGAAGTTCAGACAAAAATACAATTTGTTTTTGGTTGAAGGTAATAAAACCATCAAAGAAATCCCGCTTTCTCGCTATAAAATTCAAGAAATTTTCACAGTAAATCCCAGCGAGTTGGGAATTGATGGTGTGAAAATTATAGAAATTTCGGATTCAGAACTCAAAAAAATAAGTTTTTTGCAACATCCGAAAGATTCGGTAGCGGTTTGCGAACTGCTAGAACCTAAATTTTTGGCTGATGTTCCTATCCAATTGGTTTTGGATGGAATTCAGGATCCTGGAAATTTGGGAACAATTATCCGGCTTGCTGATTGGTTTGGAATCGAACAAATAATTTGCAGTGAAGACACGGTGGATTTTTATAATCCGAAAGTGATCCAAGCGAGTATGGGATCTTTTCTTCGAGTTAATATTAATTATCAGAATATCGAAAATTATCTTCAAAATTCCACTGCAGCAATTATCGGAACCGATATGGATGGGGAAAATTTCTATCAGTTTGATTTCCCAGAAAAGTTTAATTTAATCCTCGGAAACGAAGGAAACGGAATTCGTCCGAATATTGAAGAACTTTTAACCCATAAAATCACGATTCCCCGTTTTGGCAAATCGAAATCTACCGAAAGTTTAAACGTTTCGATGGCAGCAGGAATTATTTTAGGCCAGATTTTCTCAGAAAAATAAAAAAAACCGCTTCATTGCGGTTTAAATTTATATCAATTGCTCAAGACTTGAAGCGGTTTTGTTTCTTTGGTAATTTTCCAGTTTTTCTCGAATAAATCTCAAAACGATTGGCGCTAAATAGATGAGAGCCAAACCGATGATTTTCTTTTTCCAGCTCGCGTTGTAAAGACTTTTTTTAGCATAATTTCCTACAAAAGAAACAGCACCAATTTTTAAGGCATTTTCAACGAGATTCATTCCGGCGTCGCTTTTGGCGAATCCGTAAACGGAATTTCGGTTGAGAACTTTATCCTTCATGCTGTTAGAAAATTCTTTTACAATTTCGTTGGTGTTAATTGCCAGTTTTTTTTCGCCATCGGGTTGGGTTTCTTCCTTCAAATATTTGTCGGTAAATCCGTTGGTGAACGCACTTAAGCTTTCCTTAGTATTATCAAAAGTGATCAAATCCTCCATCTCGGCGATTTCTTTCTTCAGAAGCGCTTTTTTTCTTTTCAGCTCGTCTAAGCTATTGTATTTCGATCCCATAATTTAGTCGTTTAATGATTTAATGATCTTATTGGCGATGGAATTTTTGATAGACTTCCGTGCAAGAATTACAATAAGAAGAATTAAAAGATAAAATCCCGATATAATGAGCAATCCGTATGCATAATTCCCCAAATAGCTTCCGATGAGAAATCCAAGTCCAAAATTGAGTAAAATAATAAAGAAAAAACCTGCAATGGCGACCATTATCAGAATGGCAAGAGTTCCTGCGGTGATGGATGATTTCTCCGTAGCTTCCATTTTCAGGAGGTCTAATCTTTTCGATGCGTATTCTTTTACAAGGTCGAGCATAATATTTTTTTTAAAATTACAAAAAAAGGAACTTAAGAGAAAGTTCCTTTTTATTTTAAAGAATAAAAACGGAATCTTAAGAGTTCAATCCGTCTAATTCGTTTTCTACATCTTTTACAACTTCTGTTGTTTTTGCGATCGCTTGGTCTTTGTATTTATCGTAACCTTCTTTTACTGAAGATACCACTTTATCAGCAGTTTCTTTCACTTGAGAAGAAATATTACCATACTGATCTTTTACTTTTCCGGATACTTCCTGAAATTGCTCTTTTGCTTTTTCTGTAACCTTTCCGTATTGGTCAACTGCTTGATCTTTTAAATCGTTGGCCTTGGTTTTAATTTTTTTTCTAGTTTCTTTTCCTTCCTCAGGTGCGTAAAGCATTCCTAATACTACTCCTGCAGCAGCTCCTGCAAGCAATCCTGCTAATACTCCAGCTGCATTATTTCCTTTTTTAGACATTTTGTTATTTTTTAATAGTTAATAAATTTTTTAATTGCGTTTCCACGACCATAAAGTTACAATTTATATACCAATTAAATTGATTTCAGTCTTAAAATTTTGTTAAATATCAGAAATAAAAGAAAGCATATAATTAATTGTTTGCTCTTTGGTCATTGAAGAATTATCAACTAAGATTGCATCGTCCGCTTTTTTTAAAGGAGCAATTGCTCTTTCACTATCAATTTTATCGCGTGAAATGAGATTTTCTCTTATTTCATCCTCAGTGGTTTCTATTTTTAAACCTTTCAGTTCCAAAAAACGTCTTTTCGTGCGCTCCTCAATACTTGCTGTAAGGAAAAATTTGTAATCAGCATCCGGCAAAACTACTGTTCCGATATCTCTACCATCCATTATTACACCTCCTTTTTCGGCAATCGAACGTTGGGTTTCCATCAAATAATCGCGAACCTCTTTCTGGCTAGCTATTAAACTTACATTGGCAGAAACTTGGTTGGTTCGGATTTCTTTTGAAATATCTTTTCCATTGAGAAAAAGAATAAGTTCTTCATCTATTTTCTTGAATTCCAAATGAATCTGATTCAAATTTTTGAAGAGTTTTTCGAGATCAATTTTTTCGTTTTCGTCAGAGCATTCTTTGATTGCGAAGTAGGTAACGCCTCTGTAAAGCGCGCCGGTATCCATATGAATCAGTCCGAGTTTTTTGGCGATGACTTTGGAGATGGAACTTTTTCCGGTGGAAGAATAGCCATCAATGGCGATTACGGGTTTTCTCATGACGCAAATTTCATCAATTTTTTTGAATTTGAGAAATGATTAAAAAGGAAAAAGATGATTTTTGAATTGAATTTTTAGCGACGGTTTCCGCCCACTTCAATCAGATCCAAGGTAAGCCCAAACATATTAACATTCGAAGAATTATGATATCTCATATGGGAATAATCGAAACGGAAAGATGAAATTTTGATTCCAAAACCGGCAGAAAGTCCGGTGAAGCTTCTCTGATCCAGCACTGCAAGCTCATTTCCGCGTTTTACGTTATAGCCAAACCGAATGTTGAATGCTTGTTGAGGAAATAATTCCGCACCGAAAGAAAAATGATCAGCAAATTTTCTTGTCCAGTTGATTTCTTGGCCGTTATTGTTATAATCCTGAGAAATATTTAGTTTCTGCAAATCGTGTGCGGTAATCGTAAGAGCGACCGGAAATTCATCGAGAATTTTTGTGTAACCCAAATCTACCCGGAAAGCTACATTTTCTCGAACTCCATTGAAGGTTTTAAATTGATATCCGAAATTACGGAAAACTAAAGCCAACGTTTCATTGGTTTTCTCGTTATGATAGGTAATTCCGGCATTTCCAACTACGGCCATCGAAGTATAATTGTCGATTTTTGAACTTACGAAATTGGCGCTTCCGGCGAAAGTCCAATTTTCTTCAAACTGATAAGCGTAACCAACACCTACAGATGCGTCCATCGCTCCGAATTCTCCGTCGATAACGGCACTTTCATCGGTTCTCGGCATCCTTCCATAATCCATGTATTTTGCATTAAATGAAATGAGATGTCCTTCTTGCAAATCTTTTACATAACTGATCGTTCCATATTTTGAATCTGCTAAATAAGAAGCGTAATTCAATGAAATCATTTTGTCTTGTTCCAGATTCATCAAACCGGGGTTAGTTGCAACAAAACTTACATCATAATCCCGAATAGAAACCGCATCACCACCCAACGCTGCTTGTCTTGCAGAAACCGGCGTGTTGAGGAATGCATATACATTGGTTCCTTCCTGAGCCAAAAAAACGGTTGAAATAAGCAGTGCAGAAAAGGCAGTAAGTTTTTTCAAATCTGTATTAATGTTTGCAAAAATAATTTTTTTAATTTTTTTTCAAAATATTTCTCAGTAAATATAAATCTATTAACGGAATTATTTGCGTTTCCTTATATTTGCAGAGCAAAAAAAGTAATACTAGTAAAAAATGAAATACAAACGAATTCTTCTCAAACTTAGTGGCGAAGCTTTAATGGGAAACCGACAATACGGAATTGATAATGACCGACTGAAAGATTATGCCGCAGAAATAAAAAAAGTTGTCGATAAAGGCTGCCAAGTTGCCATCGTAATCGGTGGCGGAAATATCTTCCGCGGTTTAGCCGGTGCTGCAAAAGGGATGGATAGAGTTCAGGGCGATTACATGGGAATGTTGGCAACCGTAATCAACGGGATGGCGTTGCAAGGAGCTTTGGAAGATGCCGGAATTTTTACAAGATTACAATCTGCAATCGAAATGGACAAAGTAGCAGAGCCTTTCATCAAAAGAAAAGCAACAAGACATTTGGAGAAGGGTAGAGTGGTTATTTTCGGAGCAGGAACGGGGAATCCTTATTTTACTACAGATACTGCAGCTACTTTGAGAGCTATCGAAATTGGTGCTGATGTTATTTTAAAAGGAACCCGGGTAGACGGAATTTACGATTCTGATCCAGAAAAAAATGATAATGCGGTGAAATTCAATTCTCTTACTTTTGATGAAGTTTTCGAAAAAGGATTAAAAGTGATGGATATGACAGCGTTCACCTTGAGCCATGAAAACAATTTGCCAATTATCGTTTTTGATATGAATAAAGAAGGCAATTTACTGAAAATCGTAGAAGGCGAAAACATTGGTACTTTGGTGAACAGCAATAAATAAAATAAATCTCCCGTTTTATCGATCGGGATCATTCAATTTAAAAATTAAAAAAGTTTATTCACAACAATATATAATAAGGTGAATAAGATTTTCAACCCCAGAAACTAAACATTTATGGAAGAATTAGAACTTATTGTAAACGTGGTGAAGCAGGAAATGGATGCAGCAATCAAGCATTTGGATCACGCTTTTCAGAAAATCAGAGCCGGGCGCGCTTCAACAGCGATGGTTCAGGATGTAATGGTAGAATATTATGGAGCGCCTACACCTCTTAATCAGGTTGCAAACGTGATGGTTCCCGATGCGATGACGATTTCAATCCAACCTTGGGACAGAACTGCAATTGGTGCCATCGAAAAAGCGATTATCAATTCAAATCTTGGTTTTGCACCGATGAATAATGGTGAAAATATCATTCTTAATGTTCCGCCTTTAACAGAAGAAAGAAGACGCGAACTCGCAAAAACTGCAAAAAGTGAAGCTGAAGCAACGAAAGTAACAGTGAGAAATGCCCGCCAAGACGGCATGAAAGAACTGAAAAAACTAGAAGGTGTTTCCGAAGATTTGATCAAAGGAAGTGAGGCAAAAATTCAGGAACTTACCGATCAGTACGTGAAAATGTGCGATGAACATTTGAAATTGAAAGAAGCTGAAATTATGAAAGTATAACTTTCAATGAGATGTAATACAAATAAAAGCCCTGGATTTCAGGGCTTTCTGTTTTATTTATCCATTGGTTTTCTCCGCAAAAGCAAAAATACTTCCGAGTTTTATTTTGGCATAGCCGTACGATTTTATTTTAGAAGAATTAATCATTGCTTGGGCTAAAATATCGGTTGGCAAAGGCTTTTGCTGAGTCAGAATTCCAAATTTATTAGCGAATTTGATAATTTTTCCGCCCAAAACTTCACCGGTTCTTTCGGTGTCCTTTCGATCGAGCATTCCGGGTTGAAAAATTGTTAGTTTGTTGAAATGAAGTGCTTTTATACTTTCTTCCAGCTCGCCTTTCATCCGCGAATAGAATATTTGCGATGTCGGGCTGGCTCCGTAAGAAGAAACTAAAATAAAATCTTCCACATTATTTTTTTTTGCCATTTTTGCAAAATTGTATTGATAATTATAATCCACTTTTCGCTGAGCTTCCTTGCTTCCCGCTGCTTTCAAAGTAGTTCCTAGACAAGAAAAAGCAACGTCACCTTTTACCAAATCTTTCCATTCTTCGGGTTTATCAAAATCTACAACATGGGTTTTCAGTTTCGGATGCTGTATATTCATCGGTTTCCGAACGAAGATATTTACTTCATCATAATCTTTGTCATTCAATAATTTATAAACCAAATCTTTTCCCGTTGCGCCAGTTGCGCCGATTACAAGTGCTTTCATTTTTATTGAATTATCGTTAATGAATATTTTTCTTTTTTAAAATTACTAAATTTGTTTGAGATAGTTGTTCTAAAAATCAGATTTAATCATTATTTAAAATTATGGATGCCAACGAAATACTGGATTATTGCCTCGCCAAAAAAGGAGTTGAAGAAACTTTTCCCTTTGATAAAGAAACTTTGGTGCTGAAAGTTGGCGGAAAAATGTTTCTGCTTATGGCTCTGGAAAAGCAGCCATTAAGTATTGCGGTAAAAACCGATCCGGAATGGAGCGAAGAACTTCGGGAAAAACATCCGCAGATTACCGGAGCTTATCACATGAATAAAACCCACTGGAATTCGGTGTTGTGTGAAGGTTTGAAACGTGATTTAATAAAAAAAATGATTGATCATTCTTATGTTTTAATCCTGAATTCTTTAACTAAAAAGAAAAGGGAAGAGGTTTTGAATGCTTAGAAATTGAAATTTTCGGTCAGTTTCTGGTCTACATCCAATCTTTCGATCAGTTTTTCAAGAGATTCAAATTTAATTTCATCGTGGAGGAAATCTCTGAAATTCACCGAAATTATTTCATCATAAATATCTCCATTAAAATCTAAAATATAAACTTCCGTGGAAAGCGAATTTCCGTTTACAGTCGGGTTGGTTCCGATGCTTAGCATTCCTTTGTAATGTTTGTTTTTCACAAAAACATCCACAATATAAGCACCTTTTTTTGGCAAAAGTTTCGCTGGATCAGCCGCGATATTTGCTGTAGGATAGCCGATGGTTCTGCCAATTTTTTTTCCGTGAACTACTTTTCCTGAAACGGAATAAACGTAGCCCAACATTTCGTTGGCTTCCTTCACATTTCCTCCCAAAAGCGCATTTCTGATTTGAGTGGAGCTGATGTGTTTGTCCTGAAAATCGACTGCTTCTACCTGTTCCACTTTGAAATCGTATTCGGAAGACATTTTTTGCAACAAACTGAAATCGCCGCTTCGGTTTTTGCCAAAAGTATGATCGTGACCGATAATTAAATGTTTCACGTTGAGTTTTTCGACCAAAACTTGTTTTACAAATTCTTCACCTGTTAAATTGCGGAACTCTTCATCAAACTCTTTTAAAAATAAATTCTGCACTTCTTTTTTTTCCAGAAGATAAATTTTTTCTTCGATGGTATTTAAGAATTTTAAATCGTCATCTGGGTTGAAAATCGTTCTCGGGTGTGGCCAAAAGGTAAGAATTGCAGACTCCAGGTTTTTTCTACGAGCAATAGCATTAAGTTTTTTGATGATAGATTGATGTCCGATATGTACGCCATCAAAAATACCAATGGATAATGCAAGAGGCGTTTTAGAAGAATATTGCGATAAATTTTCAGTGATTTTCAAGAGGAAAAATTTGTTTTGCAAATATGATAAAAATCTTTTTTTTAAGCAATTGTAGATTTGGGAACTTTCATTATATTTGCACTCAAGAAAAAAATTAGCAATGGCAAACCAAATTAAAGGAAAAATTTCTCAAATTATCGGTCCGGTAATCGACGTAGTTTTCACAGATGCAGCAGAGCTTCCGAAGATTTACGACGCATTGGAAATCACTAAAGTTGATGGTAACAAGGTAATTCTGGAAGTAGAACAACATATTGGCGAAGATTCAGTAAGATGTATCGCAATGGATGCTACTGATGGTCTTCAGAGAGGTCAGGAAGTAGTTTCTCAAGGCAGACAAATTACTATGCCAACAGGAGAAGGCGTTTACGGAAGACTTTTCAATGTAGTAGGTGATGCGATTGACGGTATCCAAGAAGTTTCTAAAGAAGTCGGCGGCTTGCCAATCCACAGAGAAGCTCCGAAATTTGATCAACTTTCTACTTCTGCCGAAGTACTTTTTACAGGAATTAAAGTAATCGACCTTGTAGAGCCTTACGCAAAAGGTGGTAAAATTGGTTTGTTCGGTGGAGCAGGTGTTGGTAAAACGGTATTGATACAGGAATTGATTAATAATATTGCAAAAGGACACGGTGGTCTTTCGGTTTTTGCCGGTGTAGGTGAAAGAACCAGAGAAGGGAACGACCTTTTGAGAGAAATGCTAGAATCTGGCATTATTAAATACGGTGATGAATTCATGCACTCTATGGAAAATGGAGGATGGGATTTATCCAAAGTGGATATGGAAGAAATGAAAGACTCTAAATGTACTTTCGTTTTCGGACAGATGAACGAGCCGCCTGGAGCAAGAGCAAGAGTTGCGCTTTCAGGTTTAACAATCGCCGAATATTTCCGTGATGGAGATGGACAAGGACAAGGTAGAGACGTTTTGTTCTTCGTTGATAACATTTTCCGTTTTACACAAGCGGGTTCTGAGGTGTCTGCACTTCTTGGGCGTATGCCTTCTGCGGTAGGTTACCAACCAACTTTGGCATCTGAAATGGGTGCAATGCAAGAAAGAATTACTTCAACTAAAAACGGTTCCATTACTTCTGTACAGGCGATTTATGTACCTGCGGATGACCTTACGGATCCAGCGCCGGCTACAACATTTGCTCACTTGGATGCAACCACCGTATTGGATAGAAAAATTGCTTCATTAGGTATTTATCCTGCTGTTGATCCATTGGCTTCAACTTCTAGAATCCTTACTCCTGAAATTTTAGGTGATGAGCATTACGATTGTGCACAAAGAGTAAAAGAAATTCTTCAGAAATACAAAGCATTACAGGATATCATCGCGATTCTTGGTATGGAAGAACTTTCAGAAGATGATAAACTTTCAGTTTACCGTGCAAGAAAAGTTCAGCGTTTCCTTTCTCAGCCTTTCCACGTTGCAGAACAGTTTACAGGTCTGAAAGGTGCTTTGGTTGATATCAAAGATACCATCAAAGGGTTCAACATGATTATCGACGGCGAATTAGATCATTTACCAGAAGCTGCTTTCAACTTGAAAGGAACCATCGAAGAAGCTATCGAAGCTGGTGAGAAAATGTTAGCGGAAAACGCATAATTAGGCACAAGAACTCAGAAAACAGACATTAGACTTTTTGTCTGAAATCTGAAATCTGAAATCTTTAAATCTAAATAGAAATGAATATAAAGATACTAACCCCGGAATTTGTAGTTTTTGAAGGTGATGTCAAATCAGTTTTACTTCCCGGAAAAAATGGCGATTTCCATATCATGAAAGATCACGCCGCAATAGTAGCGTCATTAATCGGTGGTAAAGTAAAAGTTTTTACTAACGAAATAGATGACAAATACGCGAAAAATTTCACGAAAGAAAACGAAAAAGAAAGCGTATTTTCTTTCCCGGTGAAAAGTGGTGTTATCGAATTCAGTAACAATAAAGGAATTATTCTAGCTGAATAAATTTCTTTAAATAATAAAAAAATCTCATCTTTTAATTAAGGTGGGATTTTTTTTTATAAAAGCAGTATGATTCCGTTTTCCCGAAGTTGTATCACCGGTTTTGAGAACCAAAACAATTCAAAATCATCCATCGTTTCCTCATAATCATCTTTTAGTTGTTGTAAAGTGATTAATTTGGAATGCTGAATTGGGTTTGATTTAATAGTTTTCATCAGCCAGGTTGCTTTTTCCTCTTCCAAAAGGATGGAAAGAACATTGGTTTTCAAATGAATAGTGAGTTTTGTATTTTGATAAGAAATATTTTTTTTCGTTTTAAGGATACTTTCTGCGATGAAATCATTTATCGGGAAAACTATTTTAGAATTGCCATTAAATTTGAAGTTTTCATCATCCAAAAGACAATCATGAATATAATTGGGATCTACCGTAGTTTTTGGAATTTTAAAATCAAACCAATCCTGCAAAGGAATTTCAAAATTGATTCCATGAAGATAATTGAAAAGCGATTTTTTTAGCCCAAAACTGAATTTTGTATGGTCGATATTCGTCTCATCGGTAAACTCAATATCATTATTAGCAAAACTAATCTCTTTTTGCACAGGTGTCACTCCAAACTCCTCGGGTTTCAAACCGATTGGCGAATGTGCAGTTAACGCAAATTGATGCCAAAAACCACTTTGCAGAATTCCCATTTCAAACATTTGTCTTACCATTTCCAATGAATCAACGGTTTCTTGTTCGGTTTGGGTAGGGTAGCCGTACATCAAATAGGCATGAACCATAATTCCCGCTTCCGTAAAATTCCTGGTTACTTGGGCAACTTGGGCTACAGAAACTCCTTTTTTGATGAGCTTTAGCAATCGATCTGAAGCAACTTCCAAACCTCCGGAAACAGCTACACAACCGGAAATTTTCAGTAAGTAGCATAAGTCTGCAGTAAAGCTTTTCTCGAATCTGATGTTGGTCCACCATGTTATCACCAAATATCTTCTCAATATTTCCAAAGCAACTTCACGCATCAAAGCTGGAGGAGCAGCTTCGTCTACAAAATGAAATCCTGTTTCGCCCGTGGTTGCGATTAATTCTTCGATTCTGTCAACCAGAATCTTTGCCGAAATTGGTTCGTAAAGTCTGATGTAATCTAAAGAAATATCGCAAAAAGTGCATTTACCCCAATAGCAACCGTGCGCCATGGTGAGTTTGTTCCATCTGCCATCGCTCCACAAACTGTGCATTGGATTGGCGATCTCGATCACTGAAATATATTGATGGAGTGGGAGATCGGTATAATCAGGAGTTCCAATTTCCGATTGGCGATAATCTTTTTTGGAAGAATTATTTTTATAAACAACCTGATTATTTTCGAGTAAAAACGTTCTTTTAAATTCTGGATTTTCGGCTTTTAAACTTTCAAATATTAATTCTACAGGCAATTCTCCGTCATCCAATGTAATAAAATCAAAAAACTCAAAAACCCGAGGATCATTAACTTCTCTTAATTCCGTATTCGGAAAACCGCCGCCCATCGCGACTTTTGTGTTTTTATAATTATTCTTAATGAATTGTGCACTTCGGAAAGCTGAATACAAATTGCCAGGAAATGGCACTGAAAAACAAACCAATTTGGGTTGAATGACGTCCAATTTTTCCTTTAGAATTTTTAAAGTAATTTGATCAATAAAACTGGGCGATGCGGTAAGCTCAGCATAAATTTCATCAAAAGAATTTGCGCTTCTTCCCAATCTTTCCGCATAGCGACTAAATCCAAAATTTTCATCAATATTTTCAACAATGAAATCGGACAAATCCTCTAAATAAAGTGTTGCGAGATGTTTGGCTTTATCTTGTAAACCCATGTTTCCAAATGCATAATCCAGGTCATCGAGTTGCTGAAAACGAGAAGCTTCCGGCAGAAAATTATGGCTGCAAATCTGTCTTGCCAAAGTAGGATTATTACCTTGTAGAAATAGAATTACTTGATCGATTGTTTTGATGTATTGATCTTTTAATGCAAAAATTCTTTGGGAATTGGGTGAGGAATTTTCAGGAAAATCTTGAATAAAAACATGCTGTAAACCTTCCGCAGAAAATAGTTGCAAAATAACATCAATTCCCAAATCAATTTGAAAATTGGAGATTTGTTTTGTATTAAGAAAACCCTTCAAGTATGCCGTTGCCGGATAAGGCGTATTGAGTTGCGTAAAAGGTGGGGTGATGAGGAGCAAGTCTTTCACAAGAATATTTTTGCAAATTTATTTTAAATCTTTCAGATAAAAGGATTGGTTAGAGTCGAAAAAACCGATTGAAATCATCAACCGGTTTTTAAATTTTGGTTTTATAAGTCGAAATCTCCAGCAGCTTCAGGTTGGTAGATGATTTCGTCGATGATAATTTTTGTCATTCCGGAAGGAACGATCCAATCGATTTCATCTTTCACGCGATACCCAATTAGTGCTGATGCAACCGGTGAAAAAATAGATATTTTTTTTGCTTTAATATCTGCTTGGTCGGGGTAAACAATTTTGAATTCGGTGGTCGTTCTGTTGTTTTCAAAATGAATTTTTACCACAGAGTTCATGGTCACCACATCCGCTGGAATTTCTTCAGACTCTACAATTTTCGCAGAGTGAAGTTCATTCAAAAGTTTTTCAGCTTCTTCTTTCTTGATGCTGTTGTTCTGTTTTGCGTCGCTGATGGATTTATGAATTCGGGTAAAATCTTGTTTGGTAATCAATATTTGTTTCATGATAGTGTATTTTTTGTTAGGGTATAAAAAAACCGCTTGAATTTTTCAAGCGGTTTATAATTTTATAAATTTCTCTGAAAAATTCTATGATGCTTTAAAGGATAAACCTTTTTCTTCCAATAGTTTTTGCTCTTGTTCTTTGTAGAAACCAGAGGTTAATTTATCGTGAATTGCATCAAATGCATCCAATGTTTCGTTGATTTCAGCGTCGGTGTGAGAAGCCGTTGGGATTAATCTCAAAAGAATCATGCCCTTTGGAATAACGGGGTAAATTACCACAGAAGTGAAGATTCCGTAGTTTTCTCTTAAATCTTTTACAAGAAGAGTAGCTTCAACTGTAGAACCTTGCATCATTACTGGAGTTACGCAAGTATTGGTGTTTCCTAAATTGAATCCTCTTTCTTTAAGACCATTTTGTAATTTGTTTACATTTTCCCAAAGTTTTGCTTTGATTTCCGGTCGCGAACGAAGTAAATCCAATCTTTTCAAACCTCCGATTACCATTGGCATTGTTAAGGATTTAGCGAAAACTTGTGAACGAAGATTGTATTTTAAGATTCTGATAATGTCTTTGTCACCAGCGATAAATGCACCGAAACCGGCCATAGATTTCGCAAAAGTTGAAAAATAAACATCGATTTGATCTTGGCAACCTTGCTCTTCACCAGCACCTGCACCAGTTGCTCCTAAAGTTCCAAAACCGTGAGCATCATCAACTAAAAGTCGGAAGTTGAATTTAGATTTCAGCTCACAAATTTCTTTGAGTTTTCCTTGCATACCGCGCATTCCAAAAACGCCTTCAGTAATAACTAAAATTCCGCCGCCTTGTTCTTCTGCTACTTTAGTCGCACGAGCGAGGTTTTTCTCTAAACTCGCAATATCATTATGTTTAAAGGTAAAACTTTTACCCATGTGAAGACGCACCCCATCTACGATACAAGCGTGTGAATCGGCATCATAAACGATAACATCATGGCGGGAAACCAATGCATCAATGGTAGAAACCATTCCTTGGTAACCAAAATTCAAAAGATAAGCTGATTCTTTACCTACAAATTCTGCGAGCTCTCTTTCCAATTGCTGATGTTGTTCGGTTTCTCCGGACATCGCGCGAGCTCCCATTGGATAAAACATTCCGTATTCGGCAGCAGCTTTGGCATCAGCTTCTAAAACTTCTGGGTGGTTACAAAGACCTAAATAATCATTGGCACTCCAGAAAACCACTTCTCTTCCCTGAAATTTCATTCTTGGGCCGATAGGACCTTCTAATTTCGGAAAAACGAAATATCCTTCTGCATAATCTGCAAACTGGCCGAGAGGTCCAGGGTTTTGTCGTAACCGATCAAAAATATCTGTCATTATGTATTTATTTAAGAATAAAAATTAAGTATTGGCAAAGTTAACAAAATTTGATATGAAAAACCTTTTTGTGTGATACAAAAAGGTTTTCCAATGCTTTTATTAATGAATTATTTGATGATTTCTGTTTTGAAAACTTCATCGTAATTATGTACACAATTATTGATGAATCCTTGTTCTTCCATCCACTTATCACTATAAACTTTGGTGATGTATCTGGAACCGTGATCCGGGAAAATTGCAACTACCACATCATTTTTGGAAAATTCGTGAGAATTGGAATATTGCAAAAGCCCTTGAGTAACTGCACCAGTGGTATAACCGCCCATAATTGCTTCTTTTAAAGCGATTTCTCGGGTTCTGTATGCCGACATTTCATCATTTACTCTTACAAATTCATCTACTTTATCAAAAAGTAAAGCGGCCGGGATTAAATTTTTTCCCATACCTTCGATTTGGTAAGGATGAATTTCATCTTTATTGATTTTCCCTGTTTCGTGGAATCCTTTCAAGATTGATCCCGATGCGTCTACACCGATTACTTTGATGTTAGGATTTTTTTCTTTCAAAAATTTAGCAGATCCTGATAGTGTTCCTCCGGTTCCGGTACAAGCTATAAGGTGGGTGATTTTTCCTTCGGTTTGCTCCCAAATTTCCGGACCTGTTGTTTGGTAATGTGCATCAATATTCAATTCATTAAAATATTGATTGATATAAATCGAGTTTGGGGTTTCTGAAGCAATTCTTTTCGCAACTTCATAGTAAGATCTAGGATCGTCTGCCGGAACATTTGCTGGGCAAATATATACTGTTGCTCCTAAAGCTTTTAAATAAGCAATCTTCTCTTTTTTAGTTTTATTGCTTACAGCTAAAATACATTTGTAACCTTTGATGATTGATACCATCGCAATCGAAAAACCGGTATTTCCGGAAGTGGTTTCTACAATTGTAGAGCCAGGTTTCAGAAGGCCTTTTTTTTCGGCAGCTTCTATAATATGGATGGCGATTCGGTCTTTGGTAGAGTGGCCGGGATTATATGATTCTAGTTTGGCATAAACCGTAGCAGGAATGTCTTTGGTAACAGTATTTAGTTTTACTAAAGGTGTTTTACCGATTAATCCCAGAATATTATCGTGAACATTAGTCATTTTTCGTCATTTTTCTCTATAAATCCGTCTGCAAAAATACAAAAATAAAATAAAAAATAACTAAATTAATAGGATATGATTGTTTGGTAGTGATTCTAAACATTTTTTGTAAAATTTTTAGTGAAAATTTGTTGAATTGAAAAACAATTTTTCATTTAAATTTTGTTAAAATCAATTCTTAATAAATTAAAAACCTTATTTTCGCAAGATTGAATTTATATATGAAAAATTGGTCTTTTAAACAATGGAATACCCTTACTGGATGGGTGATTTTCGTAATTGCTTTTATTACTTATCTGTCAACTATTGAGCCTAATTTCAGTTTTTGGGATACCGGAGAATATATTGCTTCGGCTAGCAAACTGGAAGTTACCCATGCTCCAGGCGCGGCTCTTTTCCAGCTGATAGGTGCGGTTGCGGCGATGTTTGCTTTCGGAAATGGTGAAAATTATTCCGTGGTAATCAATGCGATGTCTGCGCTATTCAGTGCGTTGACCGTTCTACTTTTGTTTTGGACGATTACTCATTTGGTGCGAAGACTTCTTAATAAAGATTTTGATCAAATCACTACCCGTCAGGAGATTTCAATTCTCTTTGCGGGAGCGGTGGGAGCTTTGTGTTTCACTTTTTCGGATACTTTTTGGTTTTCGGCGGTTGAAGGAGAAGTTTATTCGATGGCGACAATGTTTATCGCACTTCTCGTTTGGTTGATTACCAAGTGGGAAAACGAATATCATGATGCCGATAACGAAAGATGGATTATCTTAATATTCTTTGTCACAGGCCTTTCCGTAGGTGTTCACATGATGGGAATGCTTGCGATCCCGGCAGTTTGTTTGATTTATTATGCTAGAAATTACGAATTTACTTGGAAGAGTTTTATTTGGGCAAATGTATTTACCTTAATCATATTAGCTATTGTTTTCAAAGGAATTTTCCCTTTGATTATGACGCTTTTTGGCAAGACGGAGATTTTCGCGGTAAATGGAATCGGTTTACCTTTCCATTCAGGAACAATTATCGCATTTATTATCCTAATTTCTATGTGTTATTTTGCTTTAAAATATGCTAAGAAATCCGGTAAAAAAATCTATCAAACCATTGCGCTTTCAGTGATTTTTATGATTATTGGTTTCTCCTGTTGGATGGTCATTCCGATTCGTGCAAACGCTAATCCACCGATGAACCTTAACAATCCGGACAACGCAATCGGAATGCTCGATTACTACAACCGTGAGCAGTACGGAGATTGGCCAACTTTCTATGGACAAAATTATACCGCTTATCTTGATGCGAATGGAATTCAGAAAAACGAAGACGGAAGCTATAAAACCAAAAAAACAGGTGATGTTTATGAAAAAGACGCGCAAACAGGAACTTACCGCAAAGTAGGTGAGCGTTTTAATTACGTGTACAGCCCAGATCATGTGAGTTTCATGCCGAGAATGTTTAATGAAGACAAAGCGGTGATGGCAAACTACATTTCGATGTACGGCGCACCCGATTTTTCATTTAATTATGCCAATGATGAGATCGCAGAAAACCCGGAAGCGCAAAAGATTTTTCAAGATTTAAGAAAGAAATATGAAGAAGGAAGTATTACTGTAGATGATTATCTTTCCGTGAAACCTTATAATTTAATCAATGTTCAAAGACCTTCTTTAAGCCAAAATTTAGATTATTTCATTACTTTCCAAAACGGATATTACTTTGTAAGATACCTGATGTGGAATTTCGTTGGAAGACAAAACGACCTCGAGGGACACATGGAAAATAACCGTGGAAACTGGATTTCCGGGATTCCTTTCATCGATAATGCTTTGTGGGGAGACCAGAGTAAAATGCCCGCGAAATTTAAAAATGAAAGTACGGTTGCGTTTTTCTTTTTACCATTAATTCTTGGGTTGCTTGGTTTCTTTTACCAGCTTAACAGAGATTTCGGAAGATTCTACGCAATTCTGGCATTATTTATCTTAACCAGCGTCGGAATTATTTTTTATACTGGGGTAAAACCCTTCGAGGTGCGTGAAAGAGATTACGCGATGGTAGGTTCATTTTATGCTTTCGCGATTTGGATCGGTTTAGGAGCAGCCGCGATTTTGTGGTTTATTCAGGAAAAAGTAAAATCGAATGTTGCGAATGTCGTTGCAGGAATTGTATTGTTAGGAGTTCCTTTCATGATGGGTTTTCAGAACTATAATGTACACGACAGAAGCGGAAGACGCGCAGCTTACGATTATGCATACTCAACGCTGAAATCTTTACCTAAAAACGATATTCTTTTTGTTTATGGTGATAATGATACCTACCCAATTTGGGGGTTGCAGGAAACTTCCGGCTTTCGAGATGACGTGAAAGTGGTAAATTTCACGCTACTTTCTACACCGTGGAATATCGACCAAGTGAAAAGAAGAACCTATAATTCTATGCCTGTTCCTTCGTCTTTATTGCATCAAGATTATCGCGACGGCACCAATGATCAGGTTTACCTGATGAGCCCGGAAGATTGGAAAAACGTCTTTGCCAACCTGAAAGATCAGGGTGCTCCGGAAACTACTTTTGCCGGTTTCCGAAAGTTCCTTGTCCAAGATTCAATGACTTTAAAAGAAGCCATGAATTTCATCAAGACAAAATCTGATGATAAAGATCAAATCCTAAAAATGCTTTTTGGTGAGGCGAAATATGAAAAATTTAATTTCTTGCCTGTTTCTAAATTTGTTTTACCGGTAAACAAAGCCAACGCCGTGAAGTCCGGAATTATGAAAGCAAGTGATGCCGCACAAGCGGTGGATCAATTCACTATCGATTATAAGAGCAACAGCATGTTCAAAAATAATCTGATGATGCTCGATATTCTGGCAAATTTCGATTGGAAAAGACCTATCAATTTCTCCACCGGCGGAATTTATGATCCTGAAAATATCTTCTATCTCAGCAATTATTTGCAGTATGATGGTTTCAGCTATCGTTTAGTTCCGATTTATACCGAAGAACGCGAAGATGGAGAATTGGGTAGAGTAGATGGAAATTCATTATATAATATTGTTAAAAACTACAAGTGGGGCAATTTCAAGGATTTAAGTACTCATTTTGATGAAACCTGTACCCAGAATATTGTAAGTTACAGAAGTTCAGCAAGTCGTGCAGCAGAAGCGCTTGCACTTTCCGGACAAAAAGCAAAAGCAATAGAAGTTTTAGATTTGGCTTCCAGAGAAATTCCTGTGGCTAAATATGATGATCCTCGCTCGCTGAGTTCAATAGTTTACGGCTACATTGTTTCTGGGCAAGAGCAAAAAGGTCTGCAATTGGCCGAAGAGCTCAAGAAAGGAATATTCACCGAATACGATTATTACAGCAGTCTATCACCAGATGAACAACGATTTGTTGCAAAACAAATGCGCACCAAACCGATGGAATATTCATTGGTGATTGCTGCAGTTTCCGATGCTTACAATAGAATTGGACAAAAAGATAAAGGGTACAATTATTTAGTGAAATCCATCGAACCCATTGATCAGCGCTTTAATGCTTTTACCAAAAATTTGCAGGCGATGGGTAAAGAGAAAGCTTTCAAAGAGGCCGAAAAAGTACAGAAAATTACGCCTTTCTACACTTATCTTTTCGATGTGATGAATCCTTATGATTCCACGTATTCCAAGGAGAAAGAAGAACAGATTACCAATGCGATCATGAAAGCAACTCAGTAAAAGTGAAGTATTGTGCGTTTCTCCGCGGGGTGAATGTCAACGGAACATCTATGAAAATGGCAGAAGTTTGCAAAGTTTTTTCTAATGCCGGAACGAGTGAAGTTTCATCGGTTTTAGCGACCGGAAATCTGATTTTTTCCTCTGATAAATCGGCTGCCGATTTAAAAATTATTTTGGAAAAAGCGATGTCTGATTATTTCAATTATGAAGCTTTTCTTTTCATTAAATCAGAAAAAGAAGTGGTAGCAATCTTTGAAAACAGTCCTTTCACTAAAGCTGATGATTTGCACATTTACGCTTTTGTCGGAACTGAAGATATTGAAAGTGTGCTTTTGGAAGAATTTGATCATTCGCAAAAAACAGAAAATGAAAACGCACAAATCATTGAGCATATTTTCTATTGGCAAGTTCCGAAAGGGAATACTTTGGATTCCGATTTTGGTAAAGTTTTAGGCAAAAAATCTTTGAAAAATAAAATCACTTCCAGGAATTTGAATACCATTGAAAAAATCGTGAAGAAATTTTAGTTCTGAAAAAAATAATGATGTAAGGCGGGCTTTAGCTCGCTTTTTTTATTAAGTTCGATCAATTGGTTTTAGCTGAAACTTAAAAATAGATGCATTGAAAAAATCCGTATTTTTGAAATCTTAATTTAAGATTTTACTTAAAACCGAAAAACAATGATTCAATACTTAGAAAACATCCATCACAAAAATTCCAAAAACTTCTTTCTGATCGCTGGTCCGTGCATTATTGAAGGTGAAGATATGGCACTGAGAATCGCCGAAAAAGTTGTAGAACTTACCAATAAATTCGAAATTCCGTACATCTTCAAAGGCAGTTTTAAGAAAGCCAACCGAAGCCGTGTTGATTCATTCACGACCATCGGTGAGGAAAAATCTTTGGAAATTCTAAAAAAAGTAGGGGAAACCTTCAATATTCCCACTACGACCGATATCCATGAAAATGAACACGCTGCTTTGGCCGCAAATTATGTAGATGTATTGCAGATTCCTGCGTTTTTGGTTAGGCAAACCGATTTATTGGTCGCTGCTGCAAAAACCGGAAAATGCATCACCTTGAAGAAAGGTCAGTTTCTTTCTCCGGAATCCATGAAATTTGCGGTGGAAAAAGTAGTAGATTCTGGCAACAGCAAAACTGCGATTATCGAACGTGGGAATACCTTTGGTTATACCGATTTAGTGGTGGATTTCCGCGGAATTCCAACAATGCAAAATTATGCGCCGGTGATTTTGGATGTAACGCATTCTTTGCAACAACCGAATCAAAATTCCGGCGTTACAGGTGGTCGTCCGGAATTAATTGAAACCATCGCCAAAGCTGGAATTGCTGTTGGAGCAGACGGACTTTTCCTGGAAACACATCCAACTCCGGCTACCGCACTTTCGGATGGTGCAAATATGTTGCAACTTGACAAATTGGAGGATTTGCTTCAGAAATTAACCAGAGTGAGAGAAGCGATTTTGTAATTTTTTGTTATCTTTAAAATCTAAATTACTCGCATTGAAAAAACTCCATTTACTCCTTGTATTTTTACCGGCTTTTGCTTTTTCGCAGATCAATCTTAAAGTTCTTGACGAGAATGGAACTCCTGTTTCGCAAGCTAATGTTTCTTATAATAACCAAAATTTCACAACCGATGGAAACGGTTTTGTGAAGATTCCAATTGCCAGTTCAGAGGAAACGCTTTCGGTACAAAAGGAAACTTTCAGAGGTTTTAGTAAAAATATTAAAACCAGTCCAAAAGTACAGCATATCAATGTTTTATTTGTAAAATCTGAAAGAGAATCGCAAATTCAGGAGGTGGTTTTTCAGAAAAAAGGGAAACCAAAGATTACAGATTTAACTTCTGTTGAAATTTCCGCGAAAGAAGCACAACAGGTTTCTTCGCTTTCCGGTGGTGTTGAAGGATTGTTGAAGACTTTGCCTTCCGTGAATTCCAATACCGAACTTTCTTCGCAATACATGGTAAGAGGCGGAAACTATGATGAAAACCTTATTTACATCAATGATATTGAAATCTATCGTCCTTTTTTGATCCGAAATTCTTTGCAAGAAGGGATGAGCATCATCAATCCCGATATGGTTCAAGCGATTAATTTTTCCGCCGGCGGTTTTGAAGCGAAATATGGAGACAAAATGTCTTCAGCATTGAATATTTATTACCGCCAACCTACTAAATTTGAAGTTGCTGGTGAGGCGAGTTTAATTGGTGGAAGACTTTCAACCGGATTTGCTTCCAAGAATAAGAAGTTTTCGGCTTTGTTTTCCGGACGATACAGAAATACCAATTTGGTCCTTAATACTTTGAATGAAGATACAGATTTCAATCCACAATACATGGATTTTCAGTCGAATATCAATTATAAATTTAATGACAAATGGAATATTTCATTCATTGGATATTACAGCAAGAATGATTATGAAATGGTTCCCAAGGTAAAAGAAGTCGATTTCGGAAGTTTGCAAACGCCTTTGAAACTTACCGTTTTCTACAATGGAAAGGAAGATGATGCCTACAAAAATATGATGGGAACTGCATCAATCAACTTTAAACCCAACAATAAATGGTCTTTTACCTTAGATAATTTCGCCTACCAAAACCGTGAAAGAGAATATTATTCGATTGCTTCTGCATATCGCTTACAAACTTTCGATCCAATTACCGGCGAGCCTGTAACTTCGTATGATGTAGGAGGACAAATCGATCACGCGAGAAACGATTTATTGGTAAAAACCTACGGAACACAACTTAAATCTCGTTTTTCTCCTGATATAAATACCGATTTTGAAGTCGGATTGAAATTCGAAAAAGAAAATCTAAAAGACCTTACTAATGAATGGCAACTTGTGGATTCTTTGGGATATAGCACCCCGATTGATTACACGACGCCGGGAACTTTAAATGCTGATGATTTGCGTTTGAAATTCAATATTGCAGGTTCCAATCATATTCAGCCGACCAGACTTTCCGGATATGCACAATTTTCAAAAAAATTCTATTGGGGAACCAACAGAGTTTTCGTAAATGCCGGTGTGAGGGCTTCTCATTGGGATTTCAATGATGAAACCATTATTTCACCGAGAGCGCAATTCGCCATAAAACCAGATTGGGATATGGATATGCTTTTCAAAATTGCAGGAGGAATTTATTATCAATCGCCTTTCTATAAAGAGATTAAAGATTTGGATGGGAATTTCAATTCGGAAATTAAATCCCAACGTTCGATGCAGGTTATTCTGTCCAATGATTTTGAATTCCGAATGGTTGATAGACCTTTCAAACTAACTACTGAAGCGTATTACAAGAAAATGGATAACTTAATTCCGTATTATTTGGACAATGTGAGAATTCGCTATTCCGGTAAAAATAATTCGGAAGGGTATGCGTATGGAGTGGATGCGAGGTTATTCGGAGAGTTTGTTCCCGGAGTTGATTCATGGGTTTCTGCGAGCTACGCAAGAGTGTATGAAAATATCGATGGAAAAGGATATATTCCAAGACCGACGGACCCGCGTTTCCGATTCTCGATGTTTTATCAGGATTATATGCCTAAATTCCCTTCAATGCGCGTAAATCTTACCTTAACTTACGCTAACGGATTGCCTTCCGGAACCCCAATTTCTTTGGATGAAAATGGTAAACCCGATTTTGAAGCGCCTTATCAATACCAAAGAACTTTGCCTTCTTATAAAAGAGTCGATATTGGTTTGTCCAAAGTTTTTATCGATCAAAAAGACAATAAAGTGAACGGCGGTTTCTGGGGGAATTTCAAGGAATTGACTTTGGGAGTGCAGATTTTCAATGCATTTAATATCAGTAATACCGTTGCAAACCAGTGGATTAATGATGTTTCTACCAATTACAATTATCCGGTTCCGGTTCGCTTGACAGGCAGATTCTTCAATGTGAAACTCGATTTTAAACTATAATAATTTAAACTTTAAACATAAAAAATCCCGAAATTAAAAACTTCGGGATTTTTCTTTTATTCTGCTTCCGTATTGAGATTGACAGTGTCGTACAAGTCTCTTCTTCGATCCGACATCGTTCGAACTGCACCGTAATGATGAAGTTCTTTCAACAAATTCAAATCTACATCAACGATGAGTGTAGTTTCCGTATTCGGCGTCGCTTCTCCCTTGATTGCATTCGAAGGAAACGCAAAATCTGATGGGGTGAAAACCGACGCTTGACCAAACTGGATGTCCATATTATTCACCCCCGGCAAATTTCCTACACAACCCGCGATGGCGACATAACACTCGTTTTCTATGGCTCTTGCTGCAGCACAATGACGAACTCGGGTATAAGCATTCTGCGTGTCGGTAAGGTAAGGAACAAATAGAATTTTCATTCCTTGATCTGCCAAAATCCTCGGTAATTCCGGGAATTCGACGTCATAACAAATCACCAAACCAACTTTTCCGCAATCGGTATCAATCACTTTTATTTCGTTTCCACCTTTCATTCCGTAATATTTCTTTTCGTTCGGTGTGATGTGGATTTTTCTATGTTCATCTATTTTACCGTCACGGTGAAGCAAATAACTGATGTTGTAAAGTTCTCCATTGTCCACCAAAGGCATACTTCCGGCGATAATATTGATATTGTAACCGATTGCAAATTCCGAAAGTTTCAATTTAATTTCTTCGGTGAGTTCAGCCAATTTAAACATACTTTCTCTTTCCGAAAGATGGTTGAAAGGCGCAAGCAAAGGCGTGTTGAAAAGTTCCGGAAACAAAATAAAATCTGATTTGTAATCTGCCATTACATTCACGAAAAATTCCACTTGTTCATAAAATGCATCGATGGTTTTGAAATGTCGCATTTGCCATTGTACCAATCCAAGTCGGATTACCGAATCCTGCATGGTATTTGGTTTTTTGCTGTAATAAATGTTGTTCCATTGCAGCAAAACCGCATTCTCTTCTGAATGTACATCTTCCGGAAGATAGTTTTTTAAAATTCTTACCGGCAAAAAATTATTGGCCAACTGAAAACTCAAAACAGGATCATAAATTTCCTTATTTCTCACCTTTTGGATGTACGCTCTCGGCGAAAGTTCAGCGCTGTGAAGATGATAATTTGGAATTCTTCCACCTACCATAATCGATTTTAAATTCAAGGTTTCGCAGAGCTCTTTTCTTACGTCATAAAGTCTGCGCGCCAAACGCAATTTTCGGTATTCTGGATCCACAAAAACTTCAATTCCGTATAGCACATTTCCGGTGTCGGAATGTGTGTTGAACGTGTAATTTCCTGTAATTTCTTTATAGGTATGGTCGTCTCCGTACAGTTCGTATTGAACAATTAAAGAAAGCGCAACTGCAGCAATTTTCCCATCAACCGTGATACAGATTTGTCCGTCACGGAAGATTTTAAGCAGTTTTTGGATGCTTTTTTTGGACCAAATACTTTCCGACATCGTGGGATAAGCTTTTTGCATCGTTTCTTTCAGTTCGTCATAATCGTCGATCGATAATTTTCTGATATCTATTTGCATAAATTTTTATTTTTTAAGTTAAATTAATATTCCGGTAGAATGATCTGCAGAACTGCCTGTCGCGGAACTCAATACATTTATTTCGTTATTAAGTTTTAAAACTCCCATCAATGCAAAGATTAGAGCTTCTTTGAAATCAATAATTCTTTTGTCGGGAACAATGATTTCGGTTTCAGTTTTGAGTTTTATTTTCTCCAGCAAAAAGGAATTATATGTTCCGCCGCCGGTAAAAAATACGTTTTTCAATTGATAATCATTGAAAACAGTTGCAATTTGATCCGCAATATGTTCGGTAAAAGTTGCCAAAATATTTTCTGGAGTTTCATCAAATAATTTCGGGAAAATATTTTCATTCACCCACTCAATTCCTAAAGATTTTGGTGGTGTTTTTTGATAAAATTCAATGGAATTTAATGTTGCTAAAATCTCTTCATTGATGATTCCATTTTTAGCTAGATTTCCATATTCATCATACTTTTGGTGAAGAAGTTGCGCAAATTTATTCAAAACAATATTCACCGGACAAATATCAAAAGCGATTCTTTTTCCATCTTTTTTAAAAGAAATATTCGAAAATCCACCGAGATTTAAGCACGCGTCAAAATCGGAAAACAGCAATTCATCACCAATAGGAACTAGTGGAGCCCCGTTTCCGCCCATCAATACATCCTGACTTCTGAAATCGTAAACGACCGGAATTTTATTTAACAGTTTTATTGCTCTTCCGTCGCCGATTTGCAAAGTAAATTTTTTTTCAGGTTGATGAAAAACAGTATGACCGTGAGATGCGATTATATCTATGTTTTTTAAAGAATTACTGGTGATGAATTCCTTTACTTTTTCGCCCAAATAAAATCCATATTCTGAATTGAAAGCCAAAAGTTCTTCCGCATTTAAATGAATGGCATTTCGAAGTGATTCCTCCCAAAAATCTGAATAGGGAAGTGTTTCTGCATGCTGAATGTGGAATTTCCACCGGGAATTTTCTTTGGTGCAGGTTGCGCAACAAATATCAAGCCCGTCAAGGCTTGTTCCCGACATTAAGCCGATTGCGTTAAAGGTCATAGAAAATATTTCCCCGAATTTACGAAAAATTATTTTCCTTTTTCAGGAATTTTCTGTGCGTTGATGTTCCCGGAATTGTTGTAGAACGTGTATGCCGAGAAATCGTCTTTTGCACGCATTCCGTTGGTGCCAACAAGTGTGGAACCGTCTTTATCGGTTACAAAAACGGTATCGGAGGTGTAAATTTCTTTTTTTATTTGATCCCAATACACCGATTGCATCGCGAAAATCTGATTTTCGTTAGTGATGATTCTCACATTTCCTTTTGCTTCGTAGAACTTCTTTTTCTCGTCGAATTTAGCGTATTTGGCATTGATTTTCCCAGGAACTGTAGGTTTTTTCTTGTCGTAAAAAAGAATGTTGATTCCTTTTTTTGCTACGCTGTAGGGCGAGTCGATAAACTCGTATTTTTCAATTAATGGTGCGGTAGCACGCAGCTTTACCATCCCGGAATCGCGTTGTACAATCTTTGCATTATTAATGATTTGCGAAGGGAAATTGGTGTTTTTGTTTTTATTGACCTGAGTAAGGTCTTCGTCGCATGAAATTAAACCAAAAAATATAGCACAACCTAGGAAGGCGGCTATATTTTTAGATATTATTTGCTTATAAAATTTCATTTTTTAATCATAAAGACGTTTCACAAACCATTTATCGGCAAAGTTGATTCCGACTTTTAGGTTGATGAAATTTTGGCGGATCAAATTGTTATCCAAAGTTCCTCTTTTCCCGATTTCAACACCCAAATCGATGCCGCTCATTCTGCTTGCACTTCTGTTTTCGAAAGGCAAAGTAACGCCTCCGGTTAAAGCGAACTGATTGATATTGGTTCCGTTGATTGCTAGATTTCCTTTTTCGTAATAAGCTCCGTAACGGTAAGTAACTCTGGAAAAATAGTTTCGGAAGTTGTTGTAATTTGGTAAAAACCAACCACCTGCAGCAATTCTGTAAGAATTTTCATTAGCAAAAGGTTGTCCCAAGAATTGAATAGTTTCCCCTTTTTTGAAGTCGAACTGAGTTCCTACAAACCATTTTGTATCGCGACCATAACCGGCTCCCAATGAGAATTCCATAGGAATTAGGTTTTTGTCTGAACTGAAATCTTCGTCGATAATGCTTACGTTATTTTTGGTAACACCATCGGTATAATAATAGGTACTGTTGGTATAATTGGTTTCCATTTTCCCGGTAGTACCAAAAGTATAAGTTGCTCCTAAAGTCAATTTTTTATCAGTGCCGTATTTTTTCTGATAAGCAGAACCAAGGGTAAAATTAAAGGTTTTAATTTTATTTTTGGTCTCGTAACCATTGATCAACTCGGCGTTGCTATAGGTAAGTTCGTTGATATCATAAAGATTTCCAAAGTAGAAATTGGTTCTAAGACCAAATCCTAATTCCGGAGAAGCCTGATAAGAAAATGCCGCTTGCACAGTACTCAAAGTTCCTTCACCACGGAAAAGATTCGCTTTGATAGTTTCATCGGCTAGTGTTTCTTTGTTAAGTATCGAATATTTTTTGGAGCTGTAGGGTTGGTAACCTAAACCAAATTTTATTTTACTAGAAATAGGGAATGCTACTGTAATATTCGAAAGATAGGTAGAATGTTTGGTCACATTCATATTATCATAATCCGCTTTGAAAAAGTTGTTTTCATTGGTTGCTTCTACTTTTACAGTGGTAAGTTCCAAATTTTTATTCGCAGCAGGGTTACTGAAATTGAAATTGTTGTTGAAATCCCAGATATATGCAGTAGAAATGCCGCCCATCGCATTCACATCAGTTGTGTTGTCGTACTTCACATCCCCGATTCCGAAGGCAGCGTAAGGAGAATTACCAATCGATTGCGCATTGAGGAAAAATCCTGCTGCGATCAGCGGTAATACAAAAATTCTTTTCATTCTCTATTTTTAAAAATAATGCGCAAATATCCTAAATATTACTGAATTGAGGAAATTTACTTTGGTTAAAGTTTGTTAAGGGCTTCTAGAACGGATTTTTCATTTGAAAAGATACCAAAATTCAAAAAAAATATAAAAATTAATCTATAATTATTTGAATGAATAAAGAAAAATAATTGAAAATCTTGTCATAATAGAAGCATTAACTAAACGATTATGCTCATTAAAACGCTATGAATTGCTTCTAAAAATTATTTATCTTTGAAAAATGAATTGGGAACAAATCGTCGGTCAGGAGAAACTCAAAAACCTCCTTATAGAAAGTATTGAAGACAAGAGAGTGGGTCATGCGCAGCTCTTCGTAGGTAAAGCTGGTTATGGAACTTTGCCGTTGGCAATGGCATTTTCTAAAGAGATTTTCCGAAGAGAAAACGAACTATCTTCCTCCAAGGTAGAACACCTCAACCATTTAGATTTGCATATAAGTTTTCCAGTTTTCAAAGAAAAAAACAGCGGACTTACCGATCCGTTCCGGCAAAGTTTTCGGGAAATGATCCTCGAACATCTGTATGCCAACGATGAAGATTGGAGCGGAATTTTGGAATCTCAGAACAAGCAACTCTCTATTTTCGCTGACGAAATTGAAGAATTGAACCAGAAATTCTCTCTTAAAAGTTTCGAAGGTGGCAGCAAGATTCTCATCATTTGGCAAGCCGACAAAATGAATAATGTTGCAGCCAATAAATTCCTGAAATTTCTAGAAGAACCACCGAAAGATACCTACATCATCCTCACTGCCGAGAATATCGATAATATTTTGCCTACCATTCTTTCGCGAACTCAGCTGGTTGAAATCCCAAGAATTCAGGATGAGGCGATGGAATCTTTTATTCAAAATCAATATAAAATCAGTGCAGAAAAACTTCGCGAAATCGTTTTTCAAGCGCAAGGAAATTGGAACATCGCTCAAAAGCTTTTGAACACGGAAAACACAGATAGCGAGTTCGAACAGCTGTTTATCAACTGGGTCCGCGAAGCATTTCAGGTAAAAAAGAAACCCGAATTCCTGAAAAATATTGTATTCTGGGCAAAAAATATCGCCGACTGGAACCGCGAAAAACAGAAAAACTTCCTGGATTATTGTTCAGAAATGTTTCGATTGGCTCTGCTCCAAAATTACGGAAGCGAAAATTTAGTCTATAAAAAAATAAATTCCGGAGGTTTCAAGTGGGAAGGGTTCTCGAAATATATCCACGGAGCTAATATTGAAGCGATTTTAGAAGAAATTTCCGCCGCCGATTATCATTTAGGAAGAAATGCAAATCCCAAAATTGTGTGGACCGACCTGGGAATCAAGCTCTCCCGATATATCCATAAATCTGCTTAATTAAGGCGTTTATTCCATCATCAATTATTCTTTTTTTATTAACGAAAAAAGGGTTATTTCACCATTTTGTAATTAGATGATTTTTAGTAATTTAGCGAAAACACATAATGATGAAAAAGAATATTACAATTTATGGAAACCATCAGTTTCTTCTAGAATTAATGAGGGATTTCCTCGACGCAAATGGATTTTCTAAATTACATCCTATTTATTTAGTCTCTTCTAATCAGGAGATTGAGCAAATTGATGTAACAAAAATTGATTTTTTAATACTGAATTTAACTGCAGAAAACATTAATGAAAAATTCGAATTGATCGATAAATTGTTACTGCTAAATAGTGAAATGAAAATCATTGTACTTTCCGGAAATTCTGATGTGAAAATAATTAAGAGACTTTTTGATAAAGGAATAAAAGCATATTTGGGCAAAAATACCGACTCCGAAGAGTTCCTGAAATCCATACAATCTGCTAAAAAAGGATTGGTTTATATTAATGAAGATACTAAAAACGATCTCTTCAATTACATTTGTAGCGTAAACGATCCGGATCGGGAAAAACCTTCAGGAGCTGACGAATTGACTGCTAGAGAAATGGATGTGTTGAGTCTTATTTGCGAAGGATTGCGGACTAAAGAGATTGCTGAGAAGCTTTTTATCAGTGTTCACACCGTAGAATCTCACAGACGTAATATTATGCTGAAGCTGAATATTAATAATTCATCACGATTGGTGAAATACGCTATAGACCATAGTTTGGTGAAATAGATAAATATCAATATCAAAAAAAAGCAGAATTGAAAAATTCTGCTTTTTTATTTTAAAGTTATGACTATTCCCAATCTGGCATTTCTCCATTGCTGAAAAGACTTGCTCTTTCAGATTCCGTGTCAGAAGAAATAGAAATAACCATAATGTTTTTCACAGAAATTCCGTCATTTGAGGTATTGGTGAAAATAATTTGTGAATTGTTGGGTGATAATCTTGGATCCAAATCATTGGTTCCATTTTCTTTTTCACTTTCTACGGAAAGGTCACGGGCAGTGTTGGTGGTAAGATTGTACAAGAAAATATGCGAATCCAGTTGTCGGTAATGATTATCTTGATATCCAGAAACATCATGACAATACACTAAATAATTACCATCTACCGAGAAATTGAGGCCTCCTGAAGCTCCGTTTGCGTCTGATAAAACGGTTTTGAGGGTATTTCCGAGCATATCAATGACGATAATTTTAGAATTGTAACCATGTAAATCATTCGTTTTTAGAGCTATTTTACTTCCATCGTAACTCCAGTCGCATTCTGAAATCAAGCTTCCATCGGTGTTCGTGTATAGTAATTCCTGGCCGCTACCGTCTTTATTGATTTTATACAATTTATTAAAATTCGGATAAATGAATTTTTCGCCATTGGTGCTCCAAGCAAAGTCGAGTTCGGTATTATTAAATCCAGCAACAGGAATTCCAGTAACTTTAAAAACTTCGGTTCCGTCGGGTTTTGCCGTGAAAATGTGAGAATTTCCACCTTCTGTTCTCAGAAAAGCGATCAAACCGGCGTTGTTGTTCTTTCTCGGTCGCCAACTGTTGAATGAATTGGAGGTGAGATTGAAACTCGTTCCCGCTTCGTCACTCGAAACAATATAGGAATTTCCGTTTTCTTTTCTTACAAAATGATAGCGATTTTGCGGAACTTTATTCGTGGTGAATTTATAAACAGGGCTGTAAACATCGTTGTGAATCCCATCGTTTACCACAACTTGCCAAAAATAACTTGCTCCGTAAACCAAATCTTCCAAGGTGTAGGTGGTTGCTTCCAAATCCTTTATTTCCAGAACATTGGTGTTGAAATTGTTTTTCACGATCAATCGATATTTTAAAACATCCAGTGAATCAGGATCCGTAGATCTCCAGGAAAGTTGTACGGTGAGCGGTTGATTTTCTGCGTTGTCAGTTGGGCTCAATAATTCCGGAATTGAAGGAGCTGTATTTAAAGATTCATCATCATCCATTTCAAAGGCGAGAGTAACTGCTTGACCGGAGTTTTTTAAATTAGCAGATTGAAAATTATTGAGATATCCGGAAACTTCTGCTTTTACAGAATAATCCCCCATGGGAACTTCTGTAATTTCAAAACTTCCGTCAGCTGCTGTAAAAACTGTATTGGTGGACGGTGAAGTCGTTATTTTCACGTTTTTCAGAGGAGTATTCGTTCCTCTTGTTACCACTTTTCCTTTGATGGAACCTGTTTGAACTTGATCCACAATTTCTTCTTTACAGGAAAAAAGCGTGAGCGAAAATAAACCGATTAGTAGGTAAGTATATAAATTTTTCATGAGTTTCTATTTTTGTTGATTACCGAAATAATAGTTGATTCCAAAACCTATTCGCATGATATTATCATTTTGTTTTCCACTGACGAAACCGTCTAATTTGTCTTTAAAACCAAAATCGTATTGAAAATAAGTTCTTGCAGAGAAATTGTCGCTAATTAGGTAATCCAACCCTCCGCCTAAATTGGCTTTGATAAATGGATCATTGTCGGAAAACAACGCACCGAAACCAGCATACACAAAAGGTGTAAATTTGAACTGAGGCAAAAAGAGATATTGAATATTAAACTCAGGGCCGAAATAATCTCTTTCTATGATGCCGGTATTTTTTATTTTAACGGTATTTACGCTGGCTTCCAAATTGATGTTTTTATTAAGAAAAAAGCCAATTCCAACCTTACTTCCGATGGTATTTGCAGCATTTTTGTAATCACCATTTATTTGTTGACCTTCTACATTGAGGGTGATGAAATTTGATTTTCTTACTGCATTTTCAACTTTATTTCCAAGAAGTCTTTGTTTATTTACTTCTTTTTCTTCTTTATATCCGGAAATGAGATTATTGTAAGGAACTTTATTTTTATCGATTCCGTTTCCCCAAATATCATTTTGCAGACCTTCGATGATAAGGGTTTTTACAGCTTTTTCAATGGCTTCGGTTACAGCGAGCTGTACCGGTTCGTTTTGTGTAAAACCGACTTCAGATTCTAACAGTCTTTCGGTATCGATATACTTAAAAAAATTTCCACTAACGCCTGTAGAAAGGATGTTTTTGGAAACATAAACTGTTTTCAGTATTTCTCCGTTCAGCGTTGAAACTGCTCTAAGATAAACGGTAATTCGATCTTGTCGGTATTGTGTAGAACCACCGATTCCGAAATAGCGGGCTCCAACGCCGCCAGTCATCACATTACTATCATAAGAAATGATTCCACCTTCCAGCAAAATCCCGGCATAGAGTAGAGGAGGCAGCATTTGCGAATTTTTATCACCGTCTTTTGCATATTCTTGTCTGGTTGATCGTATGATCTGTCTTTCGTTCAATAAATTGGCAATATTTTCCCTTTCGATGGGGATAAACCATTTGCTGTCCTCTAATGCTTTGATAAGGATTGTAGTGGTTCCTTGGGGAACGGCGGTGCTCCAGTTACTCCCGGTTTCAGAAGGTTTGTATTGCCCGGTTTGATCTCTGAATTTATAAACTCCAACAACGATTTTGTCTTTTGGTGGTGGAATTTCCTTCAGCTCTGTTGTTAAATTGGTGACTTCTCCTAAAGTGGATTTTTCTCCGTTTGCGGGCAAATTAAATAAGGTACTGCAACTTTGCAACGAAAAAACAATAGGCAGAAAGTATAAAATTTCCTTTCTGAAATGAATTTGTATTTTCATGGTAGGAGTTTTTTTTGATTATCGAGGAATGATGATTTGCGACTGCTCGCCGGTTTGAGTATCGAGAATGTTGATAACTAAACCTTGTGAGGCCTCGGAAACATCAAGAAAAAGCGATCCGAACATGTATTTTCCGGGAGTCATACCGCCACTGGTACCAAATTTATCGTCGATTAATTTACCTGAAAGTTGGCTTAATAGTTGGCGGTTGAGACTTTGGGTAAAACTATCCATAGAATCGAAATCTTTTAACAGATCACTATAATTATTATCTCCGTCATCAAATTGATTTTGGGCATTTGCAGAACTCAGCATCCATTGATAATTGAAAGTATCGCCTCCAAAAGCAGGATTGATGGGCTTGTAAACCAATTGCTGACCGAACAAATAAGTCGTAGCAAAGCAGAAGATTAAAGGAATAAAAAAAGTTTTCATGGTGTGTTTTTTTTAATATCGGAACTCATTTTTGAGCAAGCTGGTCTTGCGGTGATAATCTAGAATAATCTTAATACACACGTTAGCTTGTTCTGTGAGGTATTCGTCGTTTGGATTAGCCGCAAAGCTGTACAGCGTTCTGTCATCCACTTCTACAGAAATTTGGCTGCCTCTTCCCATAGTGGGCAATTCTCCAATGGTAACAGCTGTGTTCATCTTTTCGGGTAATTTGCTGTATTCAAGGTAAAAAAGATCGTAGAAATCTTTACCCGTTTTGGTTTTTGTTTGGTCAATGGTAAGACCTTTCAATTCAAAAATTTCATTTTCATTAACGTTGCTTACTTTGCGAGTAAAAGTTTTGGCGTTGATTTCGAGACTGTCTTTGGAAATCAGTTGGCCGGTTTGTTCATCTTTAATAAAAAGAAAAACCGTCAAAGCATCATTTTTCTGTATATTCACACTTATTTGAGAAAGTGTTTTGGTCTCTTCAGGTTTTAGTGTGAACTTCCCGGATTGCTTATTATTGGAAAGATTCCCGGAATTGCCTTTTTTTATGGAAACGAATAGGTAATTAAGTTCAGAATAAGTGTCTGAAGGATTAGTCGTAGTTGCTTTCAAGGTTAATTGGCCTTCCACGAAACTGCTTTCGATTTTTGAAGTAATCGTTTTTTTTTCTTGCTGTGCAAACGTTAATTGTACTGCGAAAAATAGGATAAAGGAAATGTAAAGTAGCGTTTTCATTTTAATGGATATTTAATAGTTCCTCATAAATATCGTCATATTGTCACCTTTCACATGGAGCTGAATTTTTTCGGATATGCTGTTGCTTCCTGTGATATCGATAATATTGTTATTACCTTGAGTAGTGATTGTAGGATCCGCAGATTTTTTATCGAACATATTGTTAAAGTTCAAATAATTATAATCCCCAATTTGTATCGTTGACAAGTCCGTTTTGCTATTGGTGTAAATTTCAGAAAAGTTGTGATTTCCATACTGATAGTTGATGCTTTCTGAACTGGTGCCTTCCTGAGGTGTTGGTTGTAATTGCGTAATAATAGCCAGAGCGTTATTACTATTGACGTTCTCAAAATAAATTTGTTGAGAAGAAGCGAAGTACGCAACTACCAACAAGAAAATAGTTGATATTCTGGTTATAGTTTTCATGATTAGTTTGATAAAATTACTTATTAATAGTGACTTGAATATCACCTTAAATACTAGTTTTGAATTTGGTTATTTTTAATTACGACTATGGGGTGTAAAAACCCTTTTTAAGAAAAATTTTATATGAAATAATATTTTTTATTAAAAAAAATAGGAGAAACTAAAGTTTCCCCTATAATCATTTCAGTTTGATCCGCTATTAGTTAGATTGGAATGTAAATAAAGTGTTGCCATTACCAACTTGAGTTCCTAAGTGGAAATGATTTGTTCCTAATTGAAGTACAGATGTGTAGTTGCTGCTACCGATCTGTAAATCGATTGCTGTATTGTCATTACCAAATTGCCATTGGTGTAATTCGTTATCACTTCCAACTTGCAAACCTGTGGTGCTGTTACGATTTCCAACTTGCCAAGAATCAGCTACGTTGTCGTTACCCAATTGTATATGACTAGCCTCGTTTCTGTTTCCATCTTGTGTTTGCCAAATAAAGTTATCCGAACCTACTTGCAATGCGTAAGCCTCGTTTCTATTACCCCATTGTTCCTGTATTACATCATTATTGACACCTAATTGTATAGAAGAAGCCTCGTTTCTGTTACCAATTTGTTCTTGGTCAGATTCGTTTAATGCACCAACTTGTAGCGTACTAGCTTCATTTCGGTTTCCCTGTTGGTATTGGCTTGCAACATTTAGCATCCCTAATTGTGTAGAAGAAGCAACATTTCGATTTCCAATTTGCATTTGAGAAGTAGCATTAGCTAAACCAACTTGGAGTGTAGAAGCTTCGTTTCTATTTCCGTACTGTTCAACTTGATTCATGTTAAGAATACCATATTGATCAACATCAATTACATTTCGGTTTCCATCGCTCAATGCAAAATTCATATTACCGGCACCTACCTGATCGATAGTGGCAAAATTAAGATTCCCATCCTGTGTAAGGAAGTTCATGTTCACGAAACCGGTTTGGTTTACATAGGCCTCGTTTAAATTACCTAACTGAGTAGATACATCAATGTTCGCTTGTGAGTAAGCAAATCCGAAAGACATAAGTGCGCAGGCACTTGCAAATAATTTTTTCATGGTTAAAAAATTTTATTGGTTAGTTTGTGATACAAATGTAGAACGATTATAAAGTAAAAGAATCACGAATAACGTCTATATTATAAAAATCCATGTAAATTATGAGAGGCATAGTAAAATCACCCTTTTTGTTTTTCATTTTTGGCTATTCTTTAATGACCTATTAAAATTTTTTCATAGAAAAAACATTCATGGAAAGGGAAAATATTTAAAATAAACTAGGAAACTTTTTTTGTTTTTAAGTTTTCTTTTGTAACTTCGCAGCCGAAATTTGTAATAATGGATGTAAAATTTTTAGAAAAAGTAGCTGATTTGTTTGTCGTAAACGGTGCAAAAACTTTGACAATGGATGATATTGCGAAAGAATTCGGGATGTCTAAAAAAACACTTTATCAAAAATACACCAACAAAGAAGCTCTTTTAAGCGATGTTCTTCAGTTCAAATTAAAAGAAGTCATCGAAAAACTCAACGAACTGGATATCAAAATTGAAAATGCCATCGAAAGAATGTTCTGCCGTGATGAACAGATCGAAAAGGCAGTGCAAACCAATAGATCATTATTTATTCGACAGATAATTAAGTATTATCCGACGATCTTTAATCAACATATGATGCATTTTTCTGAAAAATTTACCGAGGTAATCATTCATAACATAAAAAGAGGTAGAGAACAAGGGTATTATCGGGACGATTTCGATGAGAAATTATTTGGTACGATGTTTTTTCAACTTATTATGTCCTACGACAGTTCACCATTTTTCAATACTGAAGAAATCGATAGAACCCACTTTAATAATGAAGCGATGAAATTTTTCATGTATGCCATCACTACTGAAAAAGGCAAAAATTACTTAAAAAATATAGTCTGCAAATCCGAAACGGTTTGATTACCATAAAATTTATAACAAATAATAACTCAATATACAATGACCAACTGGAGAAACATGGCGCTCGGTGCGCTGCTCTTTGCCTTCTCGATTACCGAGTTGCAGGCGCAGGAAACCGTTACCCTAAAACAAGCCATCGAGTATGCGCTGCAAAATAAGGCAGAAGCACTGAATGCCAAACTAGATGTCCGCAATGCTGATTATCAAATCATGGAAGCAAAAGCAGGTGCTCTTCCGAAGATTAATGGTGTTGCTAACCTAACTTATAACCCAATTTTGCAGTCTACCGCATTAGATGTAGGCGCATTCAGCGGGGGTCCAAGTAATATTCAGCTGATCACAATGGGCCAAAAGTGGAATGCCGGAGCAGGAGTTCAACTTTCTCAGGCTTTATTTAATCAGCAAGTATTTGTTGGACTTAAAGCCGCCAAATCAACCAAAGAATTCTATCAACTGAATGCAGAACTCACCGAAGAGCAGATTATCGAAAGAGTTTCTAATGCTTATTTTCAAGTTTTTACAATTCAGCAAAAGAAAGAAACTTTAGAAAATAGCTATGCAAGCACAGAAAAGGCCAGAAATATTATTAAAAGTCTTTACGATAACGGTCTTGCAAAAAAGGTAGATTTGGACAGAACCAATGTGAATCTTACCAACATCAATACGATTCTCAAGCAGCAGCAAAACGCCATCAATCAAGCAGAAAACGCATTGAAATTCTATATGGGAATGCCGATTGAGAACAAGATAGAGCTGGTAAAAGCCGATATGGAAATCACACCTCATTTGCTGGATGAAACAGTGGCAACCGATCAAAGATCTGAAATTAAAATATTAAACAAGCAAAGAGAACTTCTGCAGTACAATAAAAAAGCGGTAGAAGCTGCGTATTATCCGACAGTAAATCTCAATGCCAATTATAGCTGGCAAGGATTGGGTGATAAGTTTCCTTTAACCAATGGTGAAAAAAATGGCGTTTATTGGGCCGATTATTCTGCGATTACTTTGGGAGTTAATATCCCTATTTTTAATGGATTTGCTACAAAAGCTCGTGTAGAAATGGCGCAAATAGAATTGGATAAACTGGATGTAAGCATCAAAGACACTAAACTGGGCTTAGATTTATCCTATCAAAATGCAAAATCGCAAATCGAGAACAGTCTTTTGGCCTTAGAAAATCAAAAAGCCAACGTTAGTCTTGCTGAAACCGTAACTTCAAATACCAAACATAATTATCAATACGGTTTAGCAACCCTAACAGAATTATTGGAAGCGGAAAACGCATTGGTAGAAGCCAAAAACAACTACAGCACTGCTATTTTAGAATACAAAATCGCGGAAATTCAATATTATAAAGCAAAAGGAGAACTTAAAAATTATATAAAATAAACTATCATGAAGAAATCTTTAATATATATCATCGTTGCAGCACTACTGATCGGTTGGGGAGCATACACTATTGTGGGAAACAAAACCAAACAAGAAAAAGAAGTTGCTGAGGTAGCGAAACAAGTCGATAAAATCAACGTGAATGTAGTTACCGCAAACCGGGAAAACATCAATACCGATTATTATGCAAACGGAACTTTCATCCCGAAACAGGAAAGCAATCAGTCTGCGGATATTTCCGGTCGTGTGGTGAGTGTTTATGTAAAAGAAGGTTCGCGCGTAGGAGCCGGACAAGTGTTGGCAAGTATAAAGAGAGATGCAATTGAAGTAGATGTTACCCAAGCTCAAAATAATTTACAAAATGCCATTATCGACAACCAACGTTACGAAAACGCTTACAAAACAGGTGGTGTTACCAAGCAACAATTAGATAATTCCAGACTCCAGCTGAAAAATGCACAAGCTGCTGTGAGATCGCAAAGCGTAAGAATGAACGATACCAAAGTAAGAGCGGGTATCAGCGGAACGATCAATAAGAAAATGGTAGAGCCGGGAGCTGTAGTTTCACCGGGAACGCCATTGTTTGAAATCGTGAACATCAACAGTTTGAAACTCGCTGTTTTGGTGGATGAAAGCCAAGTCGGGAGAATCCAACTCGGGCAGCAAGTTGCTATTAATGTTAATGTTTTGCCTGATGAAAATTTCAGCGGTAGAATTTCTTTTATCGCTCCAAAGAGTGATGCTTCCCTCAATTTCCCTGTAGAGATAGAAGTTGCTAATAATGGAAAACTGAAAGCCGGGATGTATGCCACCGCCATATTCAAAACCAATTATGGTGCTGAAAATCAAAATATGCTTGTGGTACCCGCAGAAGCTTTCGTAAATGGAGTTAGTTCAGGTCAGATATTCATCGTTCAAAATGATACTGCTAAACTCGTGAAAGTACAGACAGGAAAAGTATATGGCGATAAAGTGCAAATTATCAGTGGTTTGAATGGTGGTGAACAAGTAATTACCAGCGGACAAATCAACTTAGAAAACGGATCAAAAATTAATATCGTAAAGTAGTACAATGAAATTAGCAGAAATATCAATTAAAAGACCGTCGCTAATTATCGTATTGTTTACGATACTTACTTTAGGTGGTTTGCTGAGCTATTCCATGATGGGATACGAGCTCATCCCAAAATTTGAAACCAACATGGTGACGATTTCCACGGTATATCCTGGAGCTTCCCCTAGTGAGGTAGAAACTTCGGTTACTAGAAAAATCGAAGATGCAGTGGGTGCATTAGAAAATGTAAAAAAAGTAGAATCATCATCTTACGAAAGTCTTTCGGTAATTATGGTGCAACTAAATGCCGGAGCCGATGTAAATTATGCGTTGAATGATGCTCAACGTAAAGTAAATGCAATACTTTCTGAACTTCCCGATGATGCGGATGCGCCTTCCCTAAATAAATTCTCATTAGATGATCTTCCGATTATGACCATGAGTATTTCCAGTGATAAGCTGAACAGCAAAGAACTATATGATTTGTTGGATAAGAAGATCGAACCTATTTTTTCCCGTGTAAATGGGGTGGCTCAGGTTGATCTTGTCGGTGGTCAGGAAAGAGAAATTCAAGTGAGTATTGATGATAAAAAACTGGAAGGTTATGGCCTCAGTATCGGAGAGGTACAGCAGGCAATTCTTTCATCAAACTTAGATTTTCCAACGGGAAGTTTAAAATCCAGAACTTCAAGATCGACCATTAGATTATCCGGAAAATACAAATCTGTTGAAGAATTAAACAACCTTGTTATTTCTTCTAAAAATGGAGCACAAATTCGTTTGTCTGATATTGCAACGGTATTTGATACACAGAAAGATGTTGAAAAAATTGCGAGATACAATCAGAATCCAACAATTCTATTACAAGTAAAGAAGCAATCTGACGCAAATGCAGTAGCAGTTTCCGAAAGTATTCAGAAAACAATGGCCGAGGTAACCGATAATTATAAACTTCAAGGAATAAAATTGAACCTTGTAGACGATACTACGGATTTCACGTTAGATTCAGCGAATCATGTAATTTTCGATTTGGTGTTGGCGATTGTGTTGGTAGCGATTGTGATGTTGCTATTCCTACACAATATCCGAAATGCATTTATTGTAATGGTGTCCATTCCAATCTCGTTGATCGCGACGTTCATTGGAATGTATTTAATGGGATATACGCTGAACTTGATGAGCTTACTTGGGCTTTCCTTGGTAGTAGGTATTCTTGTGGATGATGCGATTGTGGTTTTAGAAAACGTGTATCGTCACATGGAAATGGGCAAAAGCCGTATTCGTGCAGCGTACGATGGGGCATCCGAAATTGGCTTTACAGTAACTGCAATTACTTTGGTTATTGTAGTGGTATTTTTACCAATCGCGATGAGTTCCGGTTTGGTATCAAATATTTTAGCTCAGTTCTGTGTCACCGTCGTTATTGCCACATTATTTTCTTTGTTATCGTCATTTACCATTATTCCATGGTTGTCATCAAGATTTGGAAAAGTAGTACATCTTACAGGTAAAAATCCTTTTGAGAAATTTATTCTTTGGTTTGAAACTAAATTAGATCAATTTACCCATTGGATTACAGAAATTCTGGAATGGTGTTTGAAAACAGGTTTTAGAAGAATCATGACGGTAATTGTAACCTTTGTTGTTTTGATTTCATCAATGCTATTGGTAGCTTTCGGATTTATCGGAGGCGAATTCTTCCCGAAAATGGACCGTGGACAGTTCCTCGTGCAAATGGAATTGCCTAAAGATGCTACCATCGAAAAAACCAACCAGGTTACCCTTCAGGTTGAAAAATATCTGAGAGACAACCCGAATGTGGTGAATTTAATTACCACCGTCGGGCAGCAATCTACCGGTTTTGGTGGAGCACAGGCAACGGCTTACCAATCCGAAGTTCAAGTAATTTTGACGGATAAATCCGAGCGTTCGGAAAGCACCGATATCATGTCAGCGAAGATCAAAAGAGATTTGGAAGAAAAATTCACCGGAGTGGAATTTAAAACTGCACCAATCGGTTTGATGGGAGCGGATAATGCCCCAATAGAGATGGTAGTAACCGCACCAGATAACGAAACAGCGAACAAAGAAGCTGCGAGAATCCTCGAGTTACTGAAAAAAGTTCCTGGATCTGTAGATGCCGAATTGTCTACTGATACCGGAAGTCCCGAAGTAAAAGTGAATATTGACCGTGATAAAATGGCTGCGTTAGGTTTGAATCTTTCAGGTGTGGGACAAGCGATGCAAACGGCATTTAATGGAAATACCGACGGAAAATTCAGAGCAGGTGAGTACGAATATGACATCAACATTCGATTTGCAGATAACAGTAGAAAATCGATCGATGATGTTAGAAACTTAATGTTCACCAATGCTAATGGCGAACAAATCCGACTCAGCCAGTTTGCAAATGTAGAAATGAGTTCAGGACCTAGTTTGCTGCAACGTAGAGACAAATCACCTTCCGTGAAAGTCCTTTCCAAAGTGGTAGGTCGCCCCGTAGGAGATGTCGCAAATGAATGGTCGGCGATTTTTATGGATAACGAAAAAACAAAACCTGCAGGCGTGAACTACATCTGGAGCGGTGATATGGAAAACCAAACAGAAGGTTTCGGTACTTTAGGGATCGCTTTATTGGCGGCTATTGTCCTAGTTTATCTGGTAATGGTTTCGCTGTACGACAGTTTTGTTTATCCTTTCGTGGTATTGTTTTCAATTCCATTAGCATTGATCGGAGTAATGGTAATTCTTGCCCTTACAGGAAATTCACTGAATATCTTTACCATGCTCGGAATGATTATGTTGATTGGTTTGGTTGCTAAAAACGCGATTATGATTGTCGATTTCGCTAACATGAGAAAAGCCGCAGGAGCAAGTACTCATGACGCACTTATCCAAGCGAATCACGCACGTCTTCGTCCAATTTTGATGACCACCATTGCGATGATCTTTGGGATGCTTCCGATTGCATTGGCAAAAGGAGCAGGAGCCGAAATGAACAACGGATTAGCGTGGGTAGTAATCGGTGGTTTGATATCTTCATTGTTCCTTACATTGATTATCGTTCCGGTAGTGTATTCCCTGTTCGATTCATTACTTAGAAGAATGGGTAAACATGAAAAAATCGATTATGAAGAGGAAATGAAAGCTGACTATGAACACCAGGAATTAAGTGACGACGGGTTTACCCCGAAACATATCGTATAATTTATAGTTTTTTTATTGTTAAGAGAAAGCCGTTTCATTCATTTGAAGCGGCTTTTTTTATTTAATTGGTTGATGATAATTAATGATTTCATTAAAAAGAACTTAACAGTGAATTTAAAAGATTCAGCAATGAGTTAAAAAGGCTCAATGTTGAATTAAAAAGGCTCAATGTTGAATTAAAAAGGTTCAATGCTGAATTAAAAAGGTTCGATGGTGAATCAAAAAGGTTCGATGGTGAATTGAAAATATTCAACGATGAGTTAAAAATGCTCAAAATTGAATCAAAAAGGTTCAACGATGAGGTGAAATGGTTCGTAAATAGGAAAATAAAATTTGACTAAAGCCGATTGTTTTGGTTAATTGATAAACGGGCTAAAGTATGTTCCTATTAATATCATTAATTTTCAGTAAGAAATATTTAAACAAAAAAAAAGAGTCTGAAGCCAATGTTCAAACTCTGATTGTTTTTAAATCTTGATGAATTCCGAAAGATAACTATGCAAGTTTGTGTTTTTCGAAGGCATTAATTTTCTTTTGAGAAAGGGTAAGGAACCTCATTACCAAAAGAACCGCGGAAACCGTAAGTCCTAATCCCAAAGCGATCCACATTCCGAAAGCGCCCATTTTTAGGGTAACACAAAGAATGTATCCCAGCGGAATGGCGATAACCCAATATGCAATGAAAGTGATAACAGATGGAATTTTCACATCCTGAATTCCTCTTAAACTACCGAGAGCAACTACCTGAATACCATCTGAAAGCTGAAAAAGCGCCGCAATAATCATCAATTGAGCTGCCAATTGAATTACTTCTACATCTTCTGCTTTGGTGACAAAGGTAGGCAAAATATGTCTGCCAAAAATGAAAACCAATCCACATGCGAGCATGAAGATGAAAACAATTTTTAAATTATTGATTCCTACTTGTTTTAATCCAACATAATCTTGCTCACCCAGCTTTCTTCCTATTAAAACCGTAGATGCAACGCTGAATCCGACACAAAGATTAAAGGTGAAAGAGGCCATAGAAAGTGCGATTTGATGCGCTGCGATGTCCTTCGCAGAAATTAATCCGCAGATAAAAGCTGCTCCGGCAAAAGCGGTTACTTCAAAAAACATTTGCAAAGCCGTAGGAAAACCGATTTTCAACATTTTGGTGAACATCGCCTTTGAAAACTCTGAAACTTTCAATGAAAAATCTTTAATATATCTTCTTGTTTTTTCTTCTTTTAATAATACATAATAAAGAAAAATCATCATGAAAATCCGTGCAATTAAGCTCGCAAGAGCCGAACCTTCCACGCCCATTGGTGACATTCCGAACATTCCTTTAATAAAAACATAATTTAAGGCCACATTGATCACATTGGCGATAATCGTGGCTTTGGTAACTCCGATGGTATAAGACAAACCTTCGGATACTTCGCGCAACGTTTGAAACGCCATAAAAGGAATAATGCTGAGTGTCATAATACTCAAAAAACCAATGGTATCGGGGATGATTTCCTTTGGCTGATCCATATGATAGAGCAGTGGCATGAGTAAAAATAGCAACAACATGAGCAGAATCCCAATTCCTATGTTGATGATAAAACCGTGGCGAAAAACCGAGTTGATCGTGTCGTGTTTCTCCTGAGAATGCGCCTCGGAAACCAAAGGCGGAATAGCAAATGAAAACCCTAAAGCGAATACAAAAATGGAGAAAAATACGGCATTTCCTAAGGAAACGGAAGCCAAAGCCTGTGCGCCCAAAAGTTTTCCTACAATGATATTATCGAATAAATTAACAGAAACCTGGCCGACTTGCGTGATCATCACGGGAAGTGCGAGCGTGAGGCAAGCTTTGGTGTATTCTTTATTAAGTATTTTCATAAAAAAAAGTTTGCGGCAAAAATACAGCAAACTTCTTCGATTTCGGTTAAAATTAAGACAATTATTTTCTCACAAAACTCGCTACATCTTCTGCGGAAACGGGATTCGATCCCAAAATAATCAACCTTTCTACTACGTTTCTCAATTCTCGGATATTTCCGGTCCAGCTGAAATCTTCGAGTGCCTTGATGGCTTTTTCGTCGAATTCTTTTTTGGCAGTTCCGTGTTCATCGGAAATCGTTTTAGCGAAATGCTCCACCAAAAGTTTGATGTCTTCTTTTCTCTCATCCAAAGGTGGTACATAAATTTCAATTACAGAAAGGCGGTGATAAAGGTCCTCACGGAATCTTCCTTCGGCGATTTCTTTCTGCATATTTTTATTGGTAGCTGCCAAAACTCTTACATCTACCTTGATTTCTTTCTCGCTTCCCACCGGCGAAACTTTGCTTTCTTGAAGTGCACGAAGGACTTTTGCCTGAGCAATCAGACTCATGTCACCAATTTCATCCAGGAAAATAGTTCCGTTATGTGCAAGTTCGAATTTTCCTTGTTTGTCTTTAATAGCTCCGGTAAAACTCCCTTTCACGTGACCAAAAAGTTCAGATTCAATTAATTCAGAAGGAATTGCGGCGCAGTTTACTTCAATCATCGCTCCTTTACTACGGTCGCTTTGGGAGTGAATGGCATGAGCTACTAACTCTTTTCCAGCCCCATTTGGACCTGTGATCAGCACTCGAGCATCAGAAGTAGCTACTTTTTCGATCATATCCTGAATTTTTTTCAAAGCAGGAGAGCTACCAATCATTTGGTATTTTTTGTTGACTTTCTTTTTTAATGTTGAATTTTCAACATTGAGAACCTGGTTGGTTTTCTGAAGATTTTTTTTATCTAAAGCATTTTTAACACTGATAATCAATCGGTTGATATCGATGGGTTTTGAAATAAAATCATAAGCGCCTTCTTTCAGGCAGGCAACAGCGGTATCGATATCCGCGTGGCCGGAAATCATTACAAAAGTGGTGTCGGGTTTAATTTGTAGTGCTTGTTTCAGCAATTCAGTGCCGGAAAGTTTCGGCATTTTTATATCTGATATTACTAGAGCGAAATCTTCTTTTTCAATATTTTTATAGCCCTCCAGTCCGTCCTCGGCAATCACGAATTCGTATTCAGGCAGTTCATCGGATAAAATACTTTGGAGTACACCCGAAATGGCTTTTTCATCTTCTACAATTAAGATCTTTTGCATTAATTAGAAATTTATGGATTTAATAAAAATTCAGTTTAAAATTTGCAGATCATTCAGCAATAATCATACCTAAATAAGCTTATACGCCATATTGTCTGCTACCGAAAATAGCCGAACCAATCCTCACGGAATTGGCTCCACAAGCTATTGCTTCTTTGTAATCACCGCTCATTCCCATGGAAAGCGTGTCGAGTTTTTTGAGTAGCGAAAGCTTATCGAAAATCTGCTTGAGTAGGGTAAATTCTTTGGTGACTTGGTTATTGTCATCCGTGAAAGTTGCCATTCCCATCAAACCCGTAATTTCGATATTGGGGTATTTTCCGTTGAGATCATCTTGGAAGATTTCTTTGGCTTCATGAATTTCAAGCCCGAATTTGGTTTCTTCTTCGGCGATTTTCACTTGCAACAAAACTTTTATTTTTCTTTGAAATTTTGCGGCTTGTCTATCGATTTCTTCTAAAAGTTTTTCGGAATCTACACTCTGAATAGTGTCGATAAATTCAGCAATATATTTTACTTTATTGGTTTGCAGATGGCCAATGAGATGCCATTGAATATCTTTGGGAAGTTGTGGATATTTTTCTGCGAGTTCCTGAACTTTATTTTCACCAAAAATACGTTGCCCCAAATTGTACACATGCTGTATATGTTCTATCGGATGGGTTTTCGATACAGCTACGAGTTGCACATTTTGGGGTAAATCATTAATTGTTTTTTGGTAATTGCTTGAAATATTATCTAAAGACATTTGAAAAAAAAATGAAAATTTGTATAAAAAAGGGTGTTTTCACCTGAAATTGTTTCCAAATATAAAGTAATTTTGATTAAATATTAAAAACCATGAAATTAAAATTACCTACCTCCGTGCCTGCAATTTTATTGTGTGCAATTTTTTTGACGATTTCTTGTGGTGAAAAACCCAACCTGATGAACGAAAATTTCAAAGAGAAATTGATTGATAAAAAATTAATGACCGAACTCGATAATACTTATGCTTCAAATAATTACTTGATTATCAATTCTGCACGCGGAGATGGAAGCAAAGATTCTCGGGAATATTGGTATTCTATTGAGGATTTAGAAGGCTATATTGCTTTTGTAAAAAAAGAAGCGGCGCTGAAAAATCATAAAGTTTTAGGAATGAAAATAAAAATGGGACAATACCCTATAAATGGGAAATTTGATCCGAGATTAAATCCTAAATATGCTGGCTATCAAGCGGTTTATCTCGTTCCAACAGGCCTTCAGGTTGGTGGAGATCTTCCGGAACAGAGAGAAAAAAAGACACAAGATTTGGTAGCTAGAGGCCAGGAAATCAACGGGATTCCAGGAATGGATCTCTCATTGACACATCCGCCGTATTAATTGAGTAAATTATGGAAATTAATAGAATATTGCTTTCTAGTATTTTGATTTTTATTTATTTTCTAATCATCTTATTTATGGTGATTAAAAGGAAAAAATTAGGAAGCCAAATTCATTATTTTATTATCGCGATGTTGTTCGTTTTTCTCTCCGAGTCTTTGTCTTTACTCGGAACTATTTTGTATGGTGATAGCTTCAGAGTCAATAGAATCAACGTTGTAGGCGTCATTATTTTATTTTTTCTTTCGGTATTTGTTTATTTTTATAAAACGTTGGAAAACAAAAGGTTAAAAACAATACAACTGGGAATTATCGGTTTAGATATTTTAAATATTATATTTTCTCTCATCTTTATCGAAGATTTTTTCATTTATCTGCCGTATCCAACTTATTTTGTAACGATTTTTTTGTTACTAGCGAGTGTTGCTTTGTTTTTCTTTGAGACCTTCAACTCCGAGAAAGTCCTTAATATCATGGATTATTATCCGTTTTGGATCGCAATTAGCCTCGTAGTTTTATATGTTGGTATGCTTCCGTTGATGATTATTAGCAAAAATGCCATGGAATTATCAATTTCACGAAATATTTTCTTAATTTTACTTTATACTGTTAACTTTACTGGTTACACGATCATGCTTGTCGGGATTTTTTTTAGTAAAAAAACAAACCTAAATGAAGATAATCATTGAAAACAAATGAAGTTGATATTTTAATTATTTTTTCTACCATTATCATTTTGTTCGTAGTATTGATGATGGTGGCGATTTACGGCATTTTCGTGAAAAAAAAATCTCAACTCCTGCTTAGCCAACAACGCAAAGAAGCGATTTTTGAACACGAATTGGCCAAATCTCAAGTTGAAATCCAGGAACAAACGCTAAATTATATCGGTCAAGAGCTGCATGATGATCTAGGGCAAAAACTATCAGTCGCACGGTTGATGACCAATAAAATTTCATTTTCAGATGATAAGGTCCGAGTTGAAATCGCGGAAGAAATAAATTTGCTTTTGGGAGAATGTATTCAGGATATCAGGAATCTTTCGAAAGTTTTCATCACCAAACAGGTCAAACAATTTGGCTTTATCGAGTCGCTCGAGCGGGAAATTTTTAGGATCAAAAGGCTAGATTTATTGAATGTCGATTATCAAAACAATAATCAGGAATTGAAAATAAACTCCAATCATGCGCTCATTTTGTTTAGAATCGTACAGGAATGTATCAATAACGTAATTAAGCACTCCCAATCAAAAGATTTGCAATTGTTGGTAATAGATTCTCCGGAAAATCTTAACATTGAAATCAATGATAATGGAGTAGGATTTAATTCTGCTTTAGAAAACGACGGAAGCGGAATTAAAAATATGGGAAGCCGGGCAAAACTCATCAATGCTGAATTGTTGATCAATTCTTTAGAAAATATCGGTACAAAAGTATGTGTTTCTTATAAAAAATAATTCTTATGGATAAAATAAAAATTGCCATTGTGGATGATCATAAGTTAGTTTCCAAAGCTTTGGAAAATATGATTTCCTTCAATCCAAATTTTCAGGTCATTATGAATTGTTTCAACGGGCAAGAGTTTTTGGAAGAATTGAGAAACCATAAAAGACATCCCGAAGTGGTGCTAATGGACATCAATATGCCCGTAAAAAACGGAATCGAAACTACGATGCAACTTACCAAGGAATTTCCAAATCTAAAAGTAATTGCCCTCACGATGGAAGACAATGAAACTACGATAATCAGAATGCTAAAAGCCGGAGCCAAAGGTTATTTGCTGAAAGATATGTCTCCTGAAATCCTATTTAATGCCATCAATATCGTACATGAAAAAGGAATTTTCTATACCGATTTGCTTACCCAAAGCCTATTAAAAATTAAAACTGAAGAAAAATTCCTTCATGAAATGGATGAAAGATTAAAAGACAGGGAACTAGAATTTATTCGAATGGCCTGCTCTGAACTTACTTACAAAGAAATTAGTGAACAAATGTGTGTAAGTCACAGGACAATAGATGGTTATAGGGATTCTGTTTTCCTAAAGTTAAATGTAAAAACCAGAGTAGGAATCGTATTGTTTGCGATAAAACACAACTTAATGTAAAAAAGGGTGTTTTCACCCTTACTTTGTAAACTTTGTTGTTGTAATTTTGTCTCACTGAATTACAGAAAAACACACAAACACAGATGTTAAAAAGAAGACCGGTTTCTAAAACCGGTTTTTTTAAGCAAAAAAAGGGTGTTTTCACGGATTTCCGATCGAAAATTTTAGTTTAATTTTGAAGCTACAAAAGAAGCAATTCTTTCTTTATATTTATTTTTTTTTAAAGCAATTGGAGAGGCTGTCCTTTGGGGCAGTCTCTTTTTTTATTTATTAATGCTGTATTTTGTGCGATTTCGAGATAATCATCGATAAATTTGCAATATTAAAAATCGAAAATGCAATCACAAGAAAACTTTATTCTAAGAAAAGCAACCCCAGCTGATCAAGCAGTGATTTGGGAAATAGTACAACAAGCAATTTTAAGAAGAAAGAACGATGGCAGTTCGCAGTGGCAAGATGGATATCCCAATCCCGATACTATTCGTGAAGATATAGAAAACGGTTTTGGTTATATTTTTGAAATCGATGGTGAAACTGCAGCTTATTCAGCATTAATTTTTAATAATGAACCTGCTTATGAAAACATTGACGGAAAATGGCTGAGTGAAAATGATTTTTTGGTGATACATCGAGTAGCCGTTTCAGATGGGTTTCTAGGAAAAGGAATTGCCTCAAAATTATTCTTGGAAATTGAAAATTTTGCCAAACAGCAACAAGTCTTCAGTATAAAATTAGATACCAATTTCGATAATCTTGCGATGCTTAAAATTCTAGAGAAACTGAATTACACCTATTGCGGAGAAGTTTATTTCAGGGGTTCTGCAAGAAAAGCATTCGAAAAATTGCTTCGCTGATTAAGTCAAAAGAAAATGTCAATTAAAAGCATTATTGGTCAAAATTTACTAAATTTGTACTCATTAAAAATAAAAAGAAATGTCAAAAAAAGCCCTTTTAGCGATACTTGACGGATGGGGAATTGGCCTCGATCCGGAAGTTTCTGCCATTGCGCAGGCAAACACGCCATTTATAGATTCTTGTTATCAAAAATTTCCGAATACCACGTTGGAAGCGAGTGGAACTGCAGTAGGATTGCCTTTCGGGCAGATGGGGAATTCAGAAGTTGGGCACATGAATCTCGGTGCAGGTAGAGTGGTTTATCAAAATTTGGTAAAACTCAATATGGCTGTGGAAAATGCAACTTTAGGCAAAGAAAATACTATAACACAAGCATTTGAGTACGCCGCGAAAAACAATAAAAAAGTTCATTTCATAGGATTGGTTTCGGATGGAGGAGTGCATTCCCATATCAACCATTTGAAAGGTTTGCTTACTGCAGCACACGAGTATGGCTTAAATGATAATGTTTATGTACACGCTTTTACAGATGGTCGCGATTGTGATCCGCATTCCGGGAAAGAATTTATCGCAGATTTACTCCAGCACATGCAACAAACGACTGGGAAATTAGCAAGTGTAATAGGTCGTTACTATGCGATGGACCGCGATAAAAGATGGGAAAGAGTGAAGTTGGCCTACGATGTAATGGTAAACGGCATAGGAATCGAAACCACTGATGTTATTTCATTAATAGAAAAGTTTTATGCAGAAGGTATTTCCGATGAATTTTTAAAGCCTATTGTATGTCTTAAAGATGGGCATCTTCCGGTAGCAACAATTGATGAGGAAGACGTAGTTTTCTGTTTTAATTTCCGTACAGATCGTGGAAGAGAAATCACGCAAGTGCTTTCACAGCAGGATTTCCCGGATTTTGGCATGCATCACCTCAATCTTTATTATGTGACGATGACCAATTATGATAAAGATTTCAAAAATGTGAAAGTGGTTTTCGATGAAAACGTTTTGGAAGGAACATTGGGAGAGATTCTTGAAAGAAATGGAAAAACTCAAATCAGAGTTGCCGAAACTGAAAAATATCCTCACGTAACCTTTTTCTTTTCAGGTGGTCGTGAAGATGAGTTTTTGGGAGAAAGAAGATTGCTTTGCCCAAGTCCGAAAGATGTACCAACCTACGATTTCAAACCAGAAATGTCCGCCTACGATATCACCGAAAAAATACTACCAGAAATTGAAAACGAAACGGCAGATTTTATTTGTTTAAATTTCGCCAACACCGATATGGTCGGACATACCGGAGTTTTTGAAGCGGCAGTAAAAGCTGCAGAAACCGTAGATAAATGTATCGAAAAAGTAGCAACTGCGGCTTATGAACATGGTTATGCGGTATTCATTCTTGCGGATCACGGTAATTCGGATGTGATGAAAAATCCGGATGGAAGCCCTAATACGCAGCATACTACCAATTTGGTTCCATTGATCGTGATGGATAAAGATAGAAATTGGAATTTAAAATCTGGTAAATTAGCAGATATTGCTCCTTCAATATTGAAAGTGATGGGTCTAGAAATCCCGGAAATCATGACAGGAGATGTTTTGGTGAGCTAAATCAGATTCTGTAAAAATTATTGTTAAATAAAAGCCGCCTCAAATGTTGAGACGGCTTTTTTGTAAAAACTTGTTATTAGAACTATGTTAACATTGAAATTCCTTCATTAGAATGATGATGTTTGATAGTAGGTATTCTTGGAATTTCGGATTTGGCATGAAGACCAATCAATTTCCTAATAAATTCCCTGGATTTTGTTTCGCTTTTAGACATGTTTTCGAATGAAAAAACTTTGATTGCACCCGCATTTTTTAAGATAGCAGTTGCGTTTTCTATTTTTGTGATATTATTAGTAGAAATCCCTGCAACAAGGTTTTCAGAGTAGTTTTCAATTAACATTTTTCGTTCAAAACCGATAATATTTATGAGGGAATCTAAATATCTTTGAAAATGGTTTTTTCTTTTTGCGGAAAAGTCTTTACAGCTTAGTTTAATAATTTTAAATCCAGTATTCTTCAAAATATTTGCTGCGCTCAGAGCTTGTTCACAATTCGAAAATAAACCTACAATTGTTGTTTTCATTGTAATTTATTTTTATTGTTAAAAATTTTTCCTCTGGCAAATGTAGGAAAATACAAAGTTTTGAGGTAGGGTGAAATAACCCTTTTTTATGTTAGATTTTGATTAATAGCAAACGCAATTAGTACTGTTAAAATTAATAAAAAAACGCGAAACCTTTAGAGCCTGTTTAAATTTTATTCAATAAATTTTTTATAGCGGATAATTTTACCATATTTTCAGAATTTTCCATTAGTAATTCGTAATTCCTGCATAATCTCCTGTCGTTATCAAACCAGGAAAATGTCCGTTCAATAATCCATCTTTTAGAAAAGGGCTTAAAATCTGTTTTCTTTTCATCATTTCTCATCACCACATTGATTAGATAAGCAAACTTATTTTTCACCTGTTCTATGATTTCTCCTCTGTAACCTCCATCAGCAAGAATAATCTTCACAGGACTTAAGAAATATGCCAAAGTTCTCATGAGAAAATCAACAGCTT
>NZ_JASZ02000004.1 GCF_000735695.2 Kaistella haifensis DSM 19056 | reverse complement strand
GATTTGCGTGTGCAAAAGTATAAACTATTTTTTAATTGACCAAATATTTCTTGAATAATTTTTAAAACTTTTTTTCGTAAGCCTTATCAATCACCATTACTATCTAATTCAATCTAATCCCTACTTCGCTCCCCTTTAACAAATCTCTCTGTTTGGGTTTGCAAAGATACCAACTTTTTCTCCCTTTCCAAATTTTTTCTAACCTATTTTTCTAAATCATACTCAACTTGCTGAATATCTGGGAGAAAAAATTAACTGCTCATGAAATATCCTTTTAAATGACATAAAAATTCCCACTCAGAGGAATGGGAAGATGATATTTTATTTAAATTCTAATTAAAAATTGATTCGCTTTAACTGCATAAACGCAAAGTAACCTATAATTACTCCAATAGTATCAGCAACCAAGTCGAGGGTTTCTAATGACCTACCAAAACCCATCTCATCCTGCAAAATCTCAGTTAAGATGGAATAAATTAGCATTATTTGTATATAATAAATGAATTTTATTTTGGGAAATGTCGCCATAAAGCAAAATCCCAATAGTGCAAAGATACTCAAATGCAAAACCTTATCAATCCCTTCAAACATAAAGGGATATTCTTGATTTTCAACTCCCGGTTTGAGGAGCATAAAAGTAAGAAATGCCCAATAAATGGGCAAAATCTTAGCAAATATTTTCGAAATCTTATCCAAGTGATTCTTGGTATTGTTCCGCGGTAAGCAGTTCTGAAGTATCTGCACCTTCCGCAACTTCTAGTTTAATAATCCAACCTTTCCCGTAAGGATCGGTATTAAGTAATTCTGGCTGATCCTCAAGATCCGAATTAAATTCTACAACTTTTCCGGTCAAAGGCAAAAACAAGTCAGAAACAGTTTTCACCGCTTCCACACTTCCGAAAACATCACCCGATGAAAGCTCATCATCTACAGAATCTACATCTACAAAAACGATATCGCCCAATTCGCTTTGAGCAAAATCTGTAATTCCGATAGTTGCAACGTTTCCTTCAACCCTTACCCATTCATGATCTTTGGTGTACTTTAATTCCGACGGTGTATTCATTTTTTATTAAATTTTATTTTTCCAAAATTACTTAAAATTATCATAATCTCAAATCTTTCAATCGAAATTAATTAAAATCTTATCATATTCTATCTTATCTTCTTGATTGCAACGAAATTATTCTTCATTCAACTAAAAAAATCCGCAAAATTCAAATTTCACAAAAAAATCAGTTTGTCTTTATATATATAATAAGATCAACTTTTAATGCTTTTAGTATATTTGTTGCTGATGAAAACGAAATTTCGTTTTAAATTTTAATCTTAAAAAAGAATCAATGAATTTGAATAATAAATTAGCAAAAGCCCAACAAACCTTTGAAGAATGGAGAAAAATCCCGTTTGCAAAAAAGCAACAATTGCTCTTTAAATTAGCTGATTTGCTAGAAAAAGACGCAGAAAAATTCGGCAAAAACATCACCAAAGAAATGAACAAACCCATCTCCCAATCGATTGCGGAGATCAAAAAATGCGCTTTGATGACGCGGTATTACGCTGAAGCAGAAAATATCTTAAAACCAGAAAAAATAAAAACTGAATTTCGCGTTTCGGAAGTTCACTATGCGCCGCTTGGTGTTATTTTGGGAGTGATGCCTTGGAATTTTCCGTTCTGGCAGGTACTTCGTTTTGCGGTTCCGGCGATTCTTGCAGGAAATACAGTAGTTTTAAAACACGCCTCAATTTGTTTCGGAAGCGGAAAATTGATGGAAAAATTATTTCTTGATGCAGGATTTCCAAAAGGCATTTTTCAAAATTTAGAAATTGGTCATGCGGAAGTGAAATCTGTTTTAGAAAACCCTATTATTCAAGGAGTGAGTCTTACAGGAAGCGAAAAAGCTGGTGCTGAAGTCGCTTCTATTGCCGGAAAAAACATTAAAAAATCATTACTCGAACTCGGCGGAAGTGACGCATTCATTGTTTTGGACGATGCCCAACTGAAAAAAGCGGCGGAAAGTGCTGCCAAAGCTCGACTTCAAAACTGCGGACAAGCGTGTAATGCAGCGAAAAGATTTATCATTCAGAAAAACACGGAAAAAGAATTCATGCCGATTTTCATTAAAGAATATCAAAAATTTATCCCCGGAAATCCTATGAAAAAAGAGACCAATCTCAGCGGAATGGCCCGTCCGGATTTGGCAGATGAATTGGAAAATCAATATAAAAAAGCGATAAAAAATGGTGCAGAAATCATCTTACCTTTGAAAAGAATTTCGGAAACACAATTTCAGCCGGGACTTATCAAAGTGAAACCCGGAAATCCTATTCTAAAGGAAGAACTTTTCGGGCCACTCGGGATGGTAATGATTGCAAAAAATGACCAAGAAGCGCTAAAAATCGCCAATGACATTCCGTTTGGTTTAGGAAATTCGGTTTGGACTAAAGATAAAAAACGCCAACAATTCTTCATCGAAAACCTACAATCCGGAACGGTGAGCATCAACAAGGAAACCAGCTCGGATCCTCGACTTCCTTTTGGTGGCGCTAAAAGGTCAGGATACGGAACCGAACTTTCGATGATTGCCTTGAAAGAATTTGTCACTGCAAAAACAGTTGTCGGAAATTAATTCACCCTACGAAATAAAAAAGATCGGCTCCGATGGGAACCGATCTTTTTTTATGTAAATTTCCTGCGAATTCTACTCGTTATCTTCTACCTCGTGTTTCAGTTGGGCTTTGTACAAAGTTGCGTAGTAGCCATTTTTGTTGAGCAACTCCATGTGTTTTCCTTCTTCCACAATTTTCCCGTGTTCCATTACAATAATTTTATCTGCTTTTTCAATAGTTGAAAGTCGGTGCGCAATGATAATTGAGGTTCTGTTTTTAGTGATTTTCTCTGTCGCTCTTTGGATCAATTTTTCACTTGCTTGATCAATGGAGGAAGTTGCTTCATCCAAAATAAGAATTTTCGGATCCGAAAGATAAGCCCTTAAAAATGATAACAGTTGCCTTTGTCCCAGCGATATCGATGAACCTCTTTCACGAACCACATAATCGTAGCCGCCGGGAAGACTCATGATAAAATCGTCTACCTCGATTTCTTTGGCAATTCTTCTTATTTTTTCTAAAGTTACTGTTTCGTCACCAAACGAAAGATTCTCGAAAATACTACCATGGAAAAGGAAAACATCCTGCAAAACAACGCCGATATGACTTCTTAAATTATACAGTTCATAATCTTTTAGCTCGACATCATCCAAAAGAATTTTCCCGGAATTGATATCATAAAGCCTTGTAATCAAGCTGATAATTGTCGACTTCCCAGCGCCAGTTGCACCTACAATTGCCACAGTTTCGCCCGGATTTACTTTAAAACTGATGTCTTTCAAAACTTCCTGTTTATCATCATAAGAGAATTTCACATCTTGAAATTCAATTTTTCCGTCGAATTGATGCTTAATCACTTCCCCGTTGTTAGATAATGAAAAATCTTCGTCCATCACTCCTAAAACCCTTTCTGCGCCTACAATTCCTCTTTGAATATTATTAAAACGATCCGCAATTTGGCGTAGCGGGCGAATCAACATAGAAATGTATTGAATAAACGCAATCACCACACCAGCGGAAATGGTAATATAACCTCCATAAAACAATACAAACCCGATGAAAAGGGAAGAAATCAGTTCAACCACCGGAAAAAACAGCGAGAAAATGAACACTGTTCTCAGCAAAGCCGATTTCAAAGTGATATTGATTTGGTCAAATTTTTCAAACTCAGCTTTTTGTCTGTTGAAAACCTGAATAATCGTCATTCCGGAAAGTCTCTCCTGCACAAATGAGTTTTGAGTTGCGGTCCAAGTTCGTTCATCGGTAAACGCTTTTTTGAGTTTTTTCTGGAAAAATCTCGTAATTACCACCATCAGCGGAAGAATTGCCAAGGAAATATAACTCAAATGCACATCCACTTGGAACATCATGATCAAAACGAAAACAATCCTCAAAATATCCCCGAAAACCATCAAAAACCCATCCGTATAAACCGTTGAAATCGTTTCTACATCGCCCACTGCACGTGTTACGAGTTGTCCAATTGGCGTTTTATCAAAGAAAGAAGTTTTGAAATAAATTAGTTTATGATACAGTTTTTCCCGGATATCGCGAATCACATTTTGGGAAATATAATTGGAAAAATAAACCAGAAAAAAATTGAGAATGGTTTCCCCAAAAACCAAAGCGATTAAAAGATAAATATGCTTCATCATCGAAGCTTTATCTCTCAATTTGATGATGTCGGAATCCACAATTTGCATCGTAAGATACGGTCGATAAGTAGAAATCACTGATAAAAAGATCGAAATAATTAAGGTAATAATAAACCATGTCCGGAATTTCATTCCGATAACAAATAGTCTTTTAATAATATCCCAGGTATTTTGTTTTTTCATTTTAAATTGGTCTTACTCAAAATTATAACCTACGTCCACCAAAAAAAGTCCTTGCGCTGGAGCTGATGTACCCGCCGAATTTCGATTTTTTTCTTCGATGATGGTTCTTAAATTTTCAGGTTGTATTTTCCCGTTTCCTATTTCCACCATCGTTCCTACAATAGCGCGAACCATATTTCTCAGAAACCGATCCGCGGAAATAGTGAATTTCAGTTCCGTTCCATTTTGCTCCCAAAACGCTTTATAAATTTGGCAGTTATTGGTTTTATTGTCGGTGTGAAGTTTTGCAAAACTCGTGAAGTCTTCATACTCAAATAGGATTTTGCAGGCATCATTCATTTTTTCGACATCCAGTTTTCTTTTCCACATTTGCCATGAATGATCCAGGGTAAAAGGATTTTTTTCTAAAGAAATATAATACTCATAAGTTCGGAAAGTAGCATTAAACCGGGCATGAAAATTTTGTTTCACCTCAAATATTCTTTTCACAGCGATATCTTGAGGCAAAAAACTATTGAGTTTGTAAACCAGATGATGATCCAAAACCAAATCGGTGTCGAAATGAGCAAACATCTTTTTTGCATGAACTCCGGTATCGGTTCTTCCTGCACCCGTGGTTTTGATGTCTTGTCTCAACAAAGTTGAAAGCGCTTTCTCTAATTCCTGCTGTACGGAAATCTCGTTGGGCTGTATTTGGTAGCCGAAATAATTCTTGCCTTGATAAGAAAACTCGATGAAATATCTCATTGATGCAAATTTCTAAAATTTAATCCGTAAAATTCAAGAAAAATCGAGTAAATTGCTTTCCCATGAAAAAGATTTTACTCCTCTCCGATTCTCATTCCTATATTGATGACCGAATTTTAGATTACGCCTCACAAGCCGATGAAATATGGCATTGCGGAGATTTCGGCAATCCAGAAGTCATCGAAAAGCTGGAAAAAATTACCACTTTGCGTGGCGTTTACGGAAATATCGATGGGGAAAAAGTAAGAAAAATCTTTCCGGAAGTTTCGCGTTTTACCATTGAAAATGTAGAAGTTTTAATGATACATATCGGTGGTTATCCCGGAAAATATTCTCCATTAGCCAAAAAAGAAATCGCTGAAAAAGCGCCAAACCTTTTCATTTCCGGGCATTCTCACATTCTGAAAGCCATGTACGATCAAAAAAATAATTTACTACACCTCAATCCCGGCGCTTGCGGAAAAGAAGGTTGGCATAAAACCCGCACCACGATGCGTTTTGAAATCAATGGTGAAAAATTTGAAAATCTGGAAGTGATTGAATTGGGAAAAAGATAACTGTTATTTCTTCTGAAGTTCATCAAAAATACTATGAATCAATCCATCGGCAACCGAAATTTTCGGTACAAATATTTTGCTGATGTCGCTCCAGTTCATCACATTATTGAAAATTTCCAAAGCTGGAACCAAAACATCGGCCCGATCCTCGCGCAAACCGTATCTGCTCATTCGTTCAGGTACCGAAAGTTCGTTCATTTCTTTGTAATGTTTTTTCAGAAATGTGGTTGACATGGGTTTTCCGTCTTTCGTTTTGCTCATCGAAAATATTTTGTTGATATTTCCTCCGGAACCTATGGCGACAATAGGTTTTTTGCTATTGATGTTTTTTCTGATTTCTTCTTTCATTTCTTTCCAATGATCATCGGTTACCAAACCATTAAGCAATCGAATGGTCCCGATATTGAAAGATTTTTCGTAGATCATTTTTCCGCCTTCGTAGAAAGTAAGTTCGGTAGAACCGCCGCCAACATCGATGTATAAATAAGCAAAATCTTTGTCAAGTCCTTCTGCAACGTGATTTTCATAGATCAAAGTTGCTTCTTCATCACCGGAAATAATTTCGATTTCAATCCCAGAAGCTTTTTTTACTTCATTGATGATTTTCTGCCCATTTTTCGCATCGCGCATCGCACTGGTAGCACACGCTCGGTAATGTTCTACCTGGTAAATCTTCATCAAATCACTGAAAATTTTCATCGAATCAATCACCATTTTTTCTCGTTCCGGACCAATCTCGCCTTTCGCAAAAACATCCATCCCCAAACGCAAAGGAATCCTCAAGAGATTGAGTTTGGTAAATTCCGGTTTGCCTTTTTTGGGTTCGATGACTTCATTAATCAAAAGTCGAGCGGCATTACTCCCGATATCGATGGCTGCAATTCTCATGATCTTTAAATTAAAATTCCGAAGGATACAAATGAAATAAATTGATATTTAAAGGAAAGAAGAATCAAATGAAAACGGCAATAAATCGCGGATTGTTTTTGTTTTGAAAATTTCACCATCCAATGAAGCAAAATAAATTTCAATTCCTTCTTTTTGTATAGCTTCATACTCCAAAATCGATTGTCTGCAACTACCACACGGAGGAATAGGAACCGAATGAACAGCTTCTTTTGGAGCGCCAATAACGAATAATTTCTTCATTTTTACATCAGGGAAGTTCGCTGCCGCCCAAAAAATGGTGGTTCGTTCAGCACATAACCCCGAAGGATAAGCCGCATTTTCCTGATTACTGCCCGAAATAATCTCGCCGTTCTCCAAAAGTATCGCACATCCAACTTGAAAATTTGAATAGGGAGCGTATGCTTTTTCGCGAATCTTTTGAGCCGCATCGAAGAGTTTTTTTTCGATCGCATCAAGACTATTGTAGTTTTCGATGGTCTCAAAAGTGATTTTTAATTCTTTTTCCATTTAAAAAAATTGGGAAGTAAAGATACGAAAATTTGTGAAACGGCGTACATGAAGTTGATCTCAAAACGAACTTTAAAAATGGGAAAAATACCGTTAATTTGCAGGTTTAAATTTAAGTCCAAAAATATGTTATACACCCCTATAAAACTCAGAAATCTAGAACTGAAAAACCGTTGGGTAATGTCGCCAATGTGTATGTATTCCTGCGAAAATGGAATGCCCAACGATTTTCATTTTGTGCATTATGGGAGCCGCGCACAAGGTGGAACCGGACTCATCATCGTGGAAGCAACCGGTGTGGTTCCCGAAGGTCGAATTACCCATAAATGCATGGGAATTTGGAATGATGAACAAGCAGATGCGCTTTCCAAAATAGTGAAATTCGTTCATGAAAACTCTGCAAGCAAAATCGGAATTCAGCTAGCTCATGCCGGAAGAAAAGCTTCCACCTGGAACGGAAAACAGATTTCTTTGGAAGAAGGTTAGGAAACTGTAGCACCCTCTCCGATTCCTTATTCCGAAGATGAAAGAATTCCACACAAACTTTCAGTTGAAGAAATTAAAAATTTGGTTAATAGCTTTAAAGAAGCCGCAAAACGTGTCATCGATGCGGGTTTCGATGTGATTGAAATTCATGCTGCTCACGGCTATCTCGTTCATCAATTTTTGTCGCCATTATCGAACACGCGAACCGACGAATACGGCGGAAGTTTCGAAAACAGAACTCGTTTTCTGCTCGAAATTGTAGAGGCAGTGAATGAACTTCTGGATGAAAACCATCCGTTATTTGTAAGAATTTCTGGAACGGAGTATGCGGGAGGCGGCTGGAATATAAAAGATAGTGTAGCATTAGCCAAAATTTTAAAGGAAAAAAGTGTTGACCTCATCGATGTTTCAAGTGGAGGAAACATTCACGGCGCGAAGATCAATTTGTTTGATGGCTATCAGGTTCCATTAGCGGAAGCTGTTAAAAAAGATGCCGAAATTGCAACCGGCGCTGTTGGATTGATAAAATCAGCAAAACATGCTGAAGAAATTTTAAAAAATAATCAAGCAGATCTCATTTTTGTCGCCCGCGAAATTTTACGAAATCCCTACCTTCCGGTTCGGGGTTCATTTAAAAATAAAGACCATTGCTTTTTTCCACATCAATATGAAAGAGCGAAACCTTAAGAAAAAAGCCAACTCTTGCAGTTGGCTTTTTGTTGATGTATGTTTCAGTTTCACTTGATTAATTTTCGAAAACTGCTTCTAACAAACAGACTTCCGAAATAAAAAACGGACAGAATTAAGAACACAATTCCTAACATGAAGAAAAACTCCGTAAGTCTTAACAGTAGACCTGGCACTGTAGGATCTCCGTCCATTACAAAACCAATTGTCGTCACAATCCATGAAATTCCCAATAAGTTTAAGATTTTCTTTTTCATCGTTTCTTTATTTTTATCGGATAACGGCAAACTGATATTTTTTATTATTTCTTTTTTAATTTAAGAATACTCAAATTTTCTAATGACTTCCAGCGTTCGGTCGATTTCTTTTTCTTTAATAGCATCAGAAATAAACCACGTTTCGAAGCCACTCGGCGGTAAGTAAATCCCGTTTTCAAGCAGAAAATGAAAGAAATTATTGAACAACGAATGATTCGCATTCGCCGCTTCATCAAAATTAGAAACAGCATTGATATGGAAAAAGATGCTCATCATGGAGCCTTTACGGTTGATGCGGTGTTCGATATTTTTAGAATTTAATATTTTCCCGATTTCAAAATCAAGCGTTTCGGTTGTTTTATTGATATTTTGGTAGAAATTTTCATCCTTTCTGATCAATTCCAGTGTCGTCAAGCCGGCTCTCATTGCCAAAGGATTTCCACTTAAAGTTCCTGCCTGATAAACAGCGCCTTTGGGAGCAAGGTGATCCATAATCTCGTTTCTACCGGCAAAAGCTCCAACCGGAAGTCCGCCACCGATCACTTTTCCGTAAGTGACCAAATCGGCTTTCACGTTATACACTTCTTGCGCACCGCCAAATGCCAATCGGAATCCCGTCATCACCTCATCTAAAATCAGCAACGCACCATTTTCATCGCAGAGTTTTCTTAAATTTTGAAGAAAATTATTCTCGGGCAATACACAACCCATATTTCCGGCAACCGGCTCAACAATTACCGCCGCAATTTCGCCCGGATTGTGTCGGAACAAATCAGCCACCTGTTCAGCATCATTATATCTTGCAAGCAAAGTATCCTTAGCGGTTCCTGCAGTCACGCCCGGCGAATTTGGGTTTCCAAAAGTCGCGGCACCGCTTCCTGCTTTAATTAAAAACGAATCGGAATGCCCGTGATAACAACCTTCAAACTTGATGATCTTGTCTCTTCCGGTAAAACCTCTTGCCAAGCGAATCGCGCTCATACAAGCTTCTGTCCCCGAAGAAACCATTCTGATTTGGTCGATATTCGGAACATTTTTTACAATTAATTTGGCGATTTCGGTTTCCAATTCCGAAGGTGTTCCGTAGGAAAAACCATTTTCAGCTTGCTTTTTTATGGCTTCCAAGACTTCTGGATGCGTATGTCCCAAAATTGCGGGCCCCCAAGAATTAATATAATCAATGTACGTATTATCATCCGCATCGGTCATATAAGCACCTTTCGCAGATTTCATGAAAATAGGAACGCCGCCTACAGATTTGAAAGCTCGAACCGGAGAATTCACTCCACCCGGAATATATTGATACGCTTCATCGAATAAAGCTGAACTTCTTTGATATAACATTTTCTTTAAAAATTTTATTAATAATAAATTTAGCTTCTAGGTTTTTTGCTTTGAAGATAAATAAGTTGCCCGACTCGGGGTTGTTCGCCGTACTCCATCCTGTTTTTCGAATACAATTTCGAAAGTTTTATGCCGAATTTTTGGGAAACATCATGCATCGTCTCTCCTACTTTGGTTTTGTAAGTAGCCACATTTCCGCTCGAAGCTTTGGATTCCAGGAAAAGAATATCGTTTCTCATCAGTTCTCCACCGTCGAGTTCGTTCCATTTCATCAATTTACTTTCAGAAATCCCGAATTTTTTAGAGATTAAAGAAAGCTGAGTATCCATTGGAATCACAACAAATTTTCTACCGCCATTCGGATGGTTTTTTACCAGAATAGAGTTCAACATTTCGGCGCTGGTCTTCAATTGATTGACCTTTTGTTGCTGTTTTGCGTAAGAAGTTTGCTCGTAAGGAACTGTCACCGTTGCAGGTTTTGGTTTCACTTTGCTTTGTTCAAGCTGAGCCATGAAGATTCGGTCGCTTTCTAAATTCGGATACATTTTCAAGATGGTGTACAAAACTTCTTTGGAGTTGGTATTATCGAATTCGTAAAGTCTATTTTTTTCGATTTTATCAATTAAAATATAAGCATAGCGCGGATTTGTAGCATATCCGGCTTTTTTCAGTCCGTGTGCCCAAGCTTTATAATCTTTCATATCGAGCTTGAAAAGATTGACATAATATTGCCGATAAGCTAAAAATTTCGAATGATCTTCGTAAGATTCCCGCGGATCATCATACACCCGGAAACACTCATTCGGAGCATCATCGGTGTGTTTCATCGTCTTGCCCGTCCAGTCTTCTTTACATTTAATGCCGAAGTGGTTTTTACCGATCTGTGCGAGGCGGCTCTGTCCGCCACCGGTTTCTAAAAGTCCTTGTGCTAAAGTGATGGAAGCCGGAATTTTGTATTTTTCCATTTCCTCTACAGCGTAGGGTGCGAATTTCTGTATATACTGCTCATCGTTTTTCCAGCTCTGAGCTTGGAATTTTGATAAAATAAGTATTGAAAGGATACAAAATATGCTTTTCATAAATATTTTAAATTTTGGACTAATGCCAATGTTTTTATTTTTTTGATGGGTAAAGCCCTCATTTTCCGAATTGAATCAATGCTCTGTTTTTCTTCCTCAGCATTTCGTTGGCTCCTTCTATTCCTTGCAAACCGCCGGTGTGGAACGCCAAAATCCGGCTCTTTTCCGGGAAATAATCTTCTTCGATAAGCTCGAAAATCTTCCTCATCATTTTTCCGGTATAAATTGGATCGAGTTCGATGCCGAAATTTTGGTAAAATTCATTGATAAAACGAATATTTTCATCAGTTATTTTGCCGTACCCGCCATCTTGTGCATCAATCAAATCAAAATTATTCTTTCCGGAAAGTTCCGCAACAGTTTTTTCCAATGACTGATCAATTACCACTTTAAAACCCAAAACCTTCTGATGTTGCTCCGCAAATCTGGATAATCCTGCGACCGTTCCTCCGGTTCCAACTGCGGTACAAAGATAATCAAAACTTTTCGTTTCATTATTCAGCAGGTATTGGATGCCTTTCACTGCATTTTTGTTGGTTCCACCTTCCGGAATGATGAGCGCATGCGGAAATTCAATTTGCAAATTTTCGGTAAGCTGATTTTTGTCGTTATATTCTTGTCGGGTAACGAAGCGAAATTCCATTCCGTTTTCGGAAGCGGTTTTCAAGGTTGGATTTTCTTGCCAACGATCGTGTAATTCTTGTCCACGGATGATGCCCAAAGTAGAAACTCCCGATTCTTTCCCTAATGCGGCTACAGCGGCAATATGATTAGAAAATGCGCCCCCAAAAGTGATCAGGAAAGGTTTCTCAGGTTTTTTTTCTAAATAATGATTGATGTTGTAGAAGAGTTTCCAGAATTTATTTCCGGAGATTTCAGGGTGGATGAGATCTTCGCGTTTGATGAAAAGCGTTATGTTTTTCTCTAAAGGAATTGGAATGATGGGAATTTGGATTTCCGGGATTTTCATGGAACAAATTTCGGGGAAATATTTTGATTAAAAACCAAACTTTCGATAGTAAATCGAGTTGCGCCCCGGATTGAACGGCATGTTTGAGCTCTCCCGGCGACGCAGGAGCCGGGAAGCGAGTAGTGAAAGCCGGAAATGTGCGCCCAAAAATTATACGATAAACTTCAGAAAACTCCACCATCTTCTGGTTTCGAGGTAATTGAAATCGTTTTCCATCGCATAAGCTTCACGCTCGAATGAGATGGATTTGTAGGCCTGAAAGGAATCTCGGAGCCGGAAAAACCAGTAATAATATTCGATGACATACCATAAATAAAAGAAAATAATGAAAAGCTCCAGTTGCTGACGAAGGTGAATTTTCTCGTGATTGATGAGTACGCGATCGTGACGCGAGGCATTTTTCCGCAGAATAATAAAGGGAAAAATTGTAATCGCTGAAATTTTCGTATTTTTGAGAAGCCTTTGGCAAACCATTATCATGTAACAAAGATAAAATTTTCAGTCATTTTGATTTAACCCATGAGCAAAAATACCATCAAAGAAAACGAAGATTATTATTATAACGAGCAGGGATACAAAGTTTTCACCGAAAATTTCCACCTCAAGCGTGGCTATTGCTGTAAAAGTGGGTGCAAACATTGCCCGTATGGTTATGATAAAAAAACCGACCGTTTCATAAAACCTGTTAAAAAAAATTAAACAAATAAAATTTTGGCGATGAAATCAACAATTATCAAATACCGCAAAACAAATTTTAAAGCGATGGGCAAAAAATATTTTTTCCTGTTGCTGGCTTCGGCTACTTTGGGATTAACTTCTTGTAGTCCTTTTAATGTAAAATCCGATTACGCAGAAACCGCAAACTTCAATGCTTATAAAACCTATAAACTGAGAATCGACGATTTGAAACTCAATGATATTGATAAAGACCGCGTTTTGAATGAGGTTTCCAAGCAATTGCAAACCAAAGGCATGAGCGTTGCGGATAACCCGGATTTGATCGTAAATGTGAAAGCCAACCACAAGAAAATTCAGGATGTACAAAGCACGAGACCTTACGGAATGTACGGTTGGGGCGGTCCTTTCGGTTGGGGAGTTGGGGTGAACAGAACTTGGACTTCCAATTATAACCAAGGTTCTTTGATCGTAGATTTGATTGATGCAAAAACACAAAAACTGGTTTGGCAGGGAGTCGGAAGCGGAATTTCAGTAGATTCGCCAAAACAGAAACAAAAACAAATCCCGGAAATTGTTTCGGAAATCATGGCAAATTACCCTCCACAAAAAGGAAAATAGTTTTTTTAATGTTAATAATAAAAAAGAACGCACTGTATTTCAGCGCGCTCTTTTTCTTTTAGTATTTATTCAATTTTACTTTCCTAAAGCTTCCACAATCGGGTTTCCGATGTTTCCACTTGGGAATTGGATTCTGAGCAAAGCGGATAAAGTCGGTGCAATATCGGTCATGTTATAATCTCTATTGCTTTCTCCGTTTTTGAAACCCCATCCCATGAAAATCAAAGGAATATGGGAATCATAAGAATTCCAAACACTATGGGTGGTTCCGGTTTTGGAATAGGGTGGCAACATCGAATCGTGGGAAACCAACTGAATATCGCCACTTCTCTGCCAGTTGTAACCATTGATTATTCTAGATTTAATGGGTTCCGGAATGGGTGATTGCCCGATCTTTTTCAAATTCACAGCGAAAAGAACAGTTTGATCTTTATTCAACTCATCCACCAAATAATCCGCAACTTCTTCTGCATTGAGCTTATTGGCTTTCATATAATTTTGATCCAAATAAATCTGGTAATTATCAATCCCGATGATGAGTTTATCGTATTGATACTTTAATTTTAGAAGATCATTTAAGTTTTTTTCAGCATTATCAGCAAAGAATCCAGTTGCCATTTTATGTTCTTTCATGAAACCTTCGGAATGTGCGCCACCATGATCAGCTGAAAGGAAAACGGTGTATTGTCCCTTCCCTACTTTAGCATCTAACATTTTGAAGAAATCCGCCAAATCCGCATCTAATCTTAAATAAACGTCCTCAACTTCAATGGAATTGGGTCCAAATTTATGTCCTGCATAATCTGTGGAAGCGATATTTACAGCTAAGAAATCCGTTACATTGTCTTTTCCCAATTGTTCACCATCCAAAGCAGCTTCGGCAACTTTCAGAGTTAAAGTAGAACCAAAAGGCGTATATCGGATATTATCTTTTTTGGCTTGATAATCTTGAGCTAAATTGCTGTAAGGAAATGTAGGTGTTTTTGCACTTCCGAGCAATCCTTCCCACGGAGAATTATCCGGTGAGCTTTCGGTGTATTGATCGATTGGGAGCAAAGTGTTCCATCCGTTTGCGATTAATTTATCTGGTAAATTCTGCCCATTGAAATTCTTCAACCATTGAGGCAAATCGTTGCTATAATAAGAACTTGTCACAAAATTCCCGGACGAATCATCGAACCAGAAAGCTCCGGTTGGATTATGCCCCGCCGGAAGAATCGACGCTCGATCTTTCAATGAAACGCCCACAACTTTTGCCTGAAAGTTAGTCGCCATTCGCAACTCGTCAGTAATCGTAGTTGACCATAGGTTTTTCGGAGAGTGACTTCCTACTTTTTTGCTGGAAGTTCCTACTGGCAACACCGTTTCGTCGGTGGTGCAATATACATTTTTGCCGGTATTTTTGTCCGTCCAATCGTTCCCCGCAATCCCGTGAATCGCCGGAACCGAGCCTGTATAAATCGAAGTATGACCTATCGCAGTAACCGTAGGAACATAATTGATATGCACATTATTTAAAGAATATCCTTGGTTTAAAAGTCTTTTAAAACCGTCATTCCCGAATTTGTCGTAGTAGCGGTACAGGTAATCCCAACGCATCTGATCGATCACCAAACCTACCACCAACTTGGGCCTTTCGAGTTGGGTTGTTTTATTTTTTTGAGCATTCATACTGAAAGCCGACAAGAAAACAAGGGCTAAAATTTGAATTTTTTTGGACATGATTTTTACTTTTATTAAAGAAATACAAAGATAATAGGTTTGTGTGGGAATGGAGTTAAGTTCCTATTAAATTGTTCTATTTTTAAGATGAAACTAAAATTTTAAAGTTCACTTAAAAAAAAAACTTCCAGATTATTTCCCGGAAGGTTGTTTATTTGAATAGAGAAATTTTTAGAATTTCAAATCTCCGTTTACTTCTCTTACTGCTTTCGCTGCTTCTGCGAATTTCGCTTTCTCCGCATCGGTAAGGGTGATGTCTACGATTTTCTCAACGCCATTAGCACCGATAATTGCAGGAACACCCAAACAGATATCGCTTTCGCCATATTCGCCATCCAACATTAGTGAACAAGGAATCATTTTCTTTTGATCGCAAAGGATGGATTGTACCAACACAGAAACCGCTGCGCCCGGTGCGTACCAAGCTGAAGTACCGAGTAATTTTGTAAGTGTAGCTCCTCCTACTTTGGTTTCTTCTGCAACATAGTTTTGCTGTTCTTCTGACAAAAACTCGGTTACAGGCACACCATTTCTTGTGGCTTTGCTCATTAAGGGAAGCATTCCGGTATCGCTATGTGCGGCAATCACCATACCGTCAACATCTGATATGGGGCTTTCTAATGCTTCTGCCAATCTATATTTGAAACGTGCAGAATCTAACGCTCCACCCATTCCGATGATTTTATTTTTAGGTAATCCTGAAGTTTTGTGAACTAAATAAGCCATGGTATCCATTGGATTGGAAACCACGATGATGATGACATCCGGAGAATGTTTTACCAGATTCGCAGTCACATCCTTTACAATTCCTGCGTTGATGCCGATCAGCTCTTCTCTGGTCATACCAGGTTTTCTTGGAATTCCGGAAGTGATTACGGCAACTTTAGAACCTGCGGTTTTGCTGTAATCTCCGGTAGTTCCGGTAATTTTGGTATCAAACCCGTTTAATGAAGCGGTTTGCATCAAATCCATCGCCTTGCCTTCCGCAAAACCTTCTTTGATATCAACTAAAACTACTTCTGAAGCGAAATCTTTCATCGCAATGTATTCAGCACAGCTTGCGCCTACAGCACCTGCACCTACAACGGTTACTTTCATATCTAATTATTTATTGTTTTTAACGGAGATATGGAACCTTTCGGTTTCATATTTATTATTTAATTTATTATTGTTTAAAAATAATCGACAAAAAGGAAAATTTTGCTTAAAAAATCCTTCAATGTCTTAGGACAAATTTAAGAAATATTGAAGTGGTGGGCAATTCTAAATTTAGAATTTATTTATTTTATAAATGATCTTGGTTGATTTTTTATTACCCTACATCAACCGCATTCTCTTAATTCTTAGTTACCTTTGTTTGAAATATCCCTCACATGACTTTCACCGAACATCTCCATTTGGGCTATCACAACAGAAAATTCGATATCGACAAGCGGAAAACTGAGAATTTTATCGATCGCTTTTTTCGGTTTATCTTTTTTTTGGAATATCAGCGGTGCTCCGAAATTGAACTGATTGAGCAAAGGCTTAGTGATTTTAAAACAGAATTCACCGAAATTTTATCTACGGTGATGACCGGTCACGAAACCGTGGAAAGCGATGTTTTTTTTGAAAAATTCCCCGAAATTTATCGTTCACTAGAAAACGATGCGCAATATATTTTTGAAAACGATCCCGCTGCACAAAATGTGGAAGAAGTGATGTTTTCCTATCCCGGATTTTTCGCAATCGCTGTTTACAGACTTTCTCACGAACTTTTTAAAAACAAAATCCCACTGATACCAAGAATCTGGACCGAATATGCCCACAGCAAAACCGGAATCGATATTCATCCCGGCGCAGAAATCGGCGAAAATTTCTTTATCGACCACGGTACCGGAGTCGTCATCGGCGAAACCTCGATTATTGGGAAAAATGTAAAAATTTATCAAGGGGTAACTTTAGGCGCACTTTCTGTTACGAAAGATTTACAGGATCAAAAACGTCATCCAACCATCGAAGATCAGGTCGTGATTTACGCCAACGCAACCATTCTCGGTGGCGAAACCATCATCGGTGAAAACTCGCTCATCGGTGGAAATGTTTGGGTCACAGAAAGTGTGGCACCAAATTCAGTGGTATTTCACAAAGGACAAGTTACGGTGAAAAACAAATTCCCGGCAAATGAGCCGATTAATTTCATCATTTAATTCAAATACAATTTTAAATAAATACCTCATATCATGAAGATTAATAATGTTTTAGAAGCCATTGGAAACACTCCACTCGTTAAGATCAATTCTATTTTTGATAAAAATGTGGAAGTTTGGATGAAACTTGAACGCCAAAATCCCGGCGGCAGCATCAAAGACAGAATTGCACTCGCAATGATCGAAAAAGCTGAAAGAGAAGGCAAAATCAATAAAAATACCCTTATTGTAGAACCAACTTCCGGAAACACCGGCGTTGGATTGGCAATGGTTTGTGCCGTGAAAGGCTATCAACTCGTTTTGGTAATGCCCGAAAGCATGAGTGTGGAACGCAGAAAACTGATGTCTTCTTATGGTGCTAAATTTGTGCTGACTCCAAGAGAACTCGGAACTTCCGGAGCAATAAAAAAAGCATTAGAAATGGCAGAAACCCTCGATAATGTTTGGATTCCTCAACAGTTCGAAAACCCATCAAACCCTGAAATTCATCAGAAAACTACCGCTCAGGAAATTCTCAACGATTTCCCCGAAGGTTTCGATTATGTGATCACGGGAGTGGGAACCGGCGGCCACATCACCGGTGTTACCCAAGTTTTGAAACAACAATTCCCGAATCTGAAAAGCTTCGCTGTGGAACCAAAAGATTCACCGGTAATTTCCGGAGGTAATCCCGGTCCGCACCCATTACAAGGAATCGGAGCTGGGTTTATCCCGAAAGTTTTGAATACCGAAATTCTCGACGGAACCATTCAGGTGGAAAAAGACGAAGCGTACAAATTCACCAAAAAACTAGCAAAACAGGAAGGAATTCTCGCGGGAATCTCTACCGGAGCTTCTTTGGCAGCGATTAACAAAAAACTTTCCGAAATTCCGGAAGGATCGAAAATTCTTACTTTCAATTACGATACCGGCGAAAGATACTGGTCTGTTGACGGACTTTTCGAGGAAAGTGCTTTCGAATATTAAAACAAAAAAATCCTGTTTCGGCAGGATTTTTTTATTAAAATAGTTTCTGACATTTCGGGCAAATGTAAATCTTCCGGTTAGTTTCCGTAGAAATAGCTATCTGAATTTCCGATTTATCTTTCGGACACATTTTCTTCTCAAAAATCAATGCTTTTGAATTGACCTCATCATTTTTAAAATATTCAACAAGTTCATCCGCGAAATTCACAGCGCTTACAATCAGGAAGATCAGTTTTTTTTCCGGAATATTTTTTACCAAACTTTCCGGATGAATTTTTGCCCGATAAAGTGCTTCGGTTCTGATGAGATCGCCCATTCCAACAAAAACACTTTTTTCCATCAAAGCATTTCCGATATTTTCTTCCGCGAAATATTGCTGAAGTTTGCTCAACGCCAATTCTCCATCAAATTTTTTATTTAAAATATCATTAGGAAATTGGAAATAATCATTCGGTTTTCCTTGATGAATTTTAGTTTCGCACGAATAAAAATTGATCTCGGAATGTGGAAAATGCAAAGAAAAATCGGCGGCTGCTTTTTTAGTTTTGTTCACCAACATGCTTCCCGAATTCCCAAAATCAATACTTAAAAAGAAATCATTAAACACCAATAGCATCAAGTTCCCAAAAGAATCAAGGTCTATAATTTTAATAAAATCAATGGCAGAAAAATCGGTTTCCGCCTTGCTAGAAGCACGCGAAACGGTTTGCCCCTTGAATCGCTGCAATTTATTTTTAAGAAAAACCACGAAAGAACCGTCCTGCATTTTGGGTAAATTTTAAGTTAAAGGATTGCTTTTTTATTGTTCTTCTTCGAAATAAAGTCGGTAATATTTCCCTTTCTCATCTTGTCCGGTTTCGATGAGTTTTCGGTCGCCGTGAACGTAGATATGGAAATTTTTGTCGAGTTTGATCACACTTTTGAAACCTCGGCTTTGCTTCTTCACCGCCGCTTCACTGATGGCAAAATCTTCGGAAATGGAAACCTGCATTTCTTGCTCATAATCGGATTTGAAATTGCTGAAACTCTCGATAACATTAGGATCTTCCAAAACTTCGTTGGTAAATTCATCAAAATCAAAGGTTTCTTTTTCCTTGAAAAAGTTGATGGATTTGTTGAGGAAATCGGCCTGGTCGGCTTTGGTTGTTTCAAATTCCTGGGGAAGTTGCTTGGTGATATATTCTTTGTAAACCGTGAGCGTTTCTTGGGTTTGAAAATATTCGTCGTCGCGCTGTTTCACTTTCAAGAAATCCTCGAACCAATAGTACATATCGCCATTTTTGTTGTTATCAACCACCGAAACAGCATAACCTGTTTCTTTGCTGCTGTTGTAGATCAACGCGCCTTTATCCAGCTTGGAAAGCCCAATTCCGTAATCTTTTTCGATTTCGAAAGCTTCGTTCTGAGGGAAAATTTTCAGGAAAGGATTCTTATTTTCGGTTTTGAAAATCCCGATTGAATCGATTTTGTTTCCGTCGGCGTTTTCTTCGCCTTCAAAATAAACGATGAAGAGTTCGCCGCTTTGTACCCGCGGATTTTCAGCGATATCATACAAATGTTGCGCAATATTTTCCGCTTCGTAAACGAATTTGTTTTTGTCTTCAAAAATCTCGGAAACTGAGCTGTACACAGGATTATTAACCAAATAAGTGTCGCTGTAAAAACAAAACTGTTCCTCTGATTTGAAGGCTTTCAGAAAGAAATCTTCAAGCAATTCTTTCATGTCTTCCTCCAGTTGCAATTCTTCTTGGGAAAGGATTAAAGATTCCTGATTGATTCTGTTTCCGACTTTATGAACGATAATTTTTGAGAGCATTTTTAAGTTTTAAATAAAGTTGCAAAGATATTCTAAAAGGAAGAAGCGAGAAAGTTTCCATGGAAATTTCCACAGAAAACATTTTATTCAAAAAAAATGGCTGATTTTAATGATAAAACTTTGAAAGATGAAAGATGGCAATTGCTGCTGCCACGGGCATTTTAATACATGAGTATTTTACTCCATTATAGTCAGTAATTTGTTCATCATCTGCACTGTTTGATTGACCTCGAAATTAATTTGCATCTGCGCTTTGTGCTTATTTTAATATTAAAAAAAAATGAAATCACCATAAATTTAATCACTGTTTAAGGCATCTTTATAATACTCGATGGCTTTTTTTCTTTCCTCATCGTGGTTAACCATTTCCTTTGGGTAATCTGCTGTTCCAAATTCGGGAATCCATTTTTTTATGTAGGTGAAATTTTTGTCAAATTTCTCCTGCTGCAGATATGGATTAAAAACTCTAAAATAAGGTGAACCATCTGCACCTGAACCTGCTACCCATTGCCAATTTCCAATATTTTGCGCCTGATCATAATCCAACAATTTATTGGCAAAATACGCTTCCCCAATTTTCCAATCAATATGCAAATCTTTGATTAAAAAACTTGCTACGAGCATGCGAACTCGGTTGTGCATGAAACCAGTTTCATTAAGCTCTCTCATCCCAGCATCCACCAGTGGAAAACCTGTTTTTCCTTCGCACCATTTTTTAAATTTATCTTCGTCGAACTCCCATTTCACCTGATCATATTTAGGCTTGAAGGATTTGGTGACGGTGTGTGGAAAATGATAGAGCAACATCATAAAAAATTCTCTCCAGATCAATTCCCGAAGGAATTTATTACTATTTTTCCTTGCGTAATTTACCAATTTCCGAATTCCCACTGTTCCAAATCTTAAATGGACGGACACTTTTGAAGTTGCATCTGCTGCGGGGAAATTTCTTTTTGCACCATATTGTTTCAGTAAATCCTCACTTAAACTGGGCTTTTGAAAAATTTCTCCTGCATTTTCAAAACCAATATCTTTCAGCGTTAAATGATTCGGTGTAAATTGAAAAAAATGATCTAATAAATCTTCTGATTTGTACTCTTCTAAATGTTCAGGTAATTGAGATTCCCATTGTTTAGCATACGGGCTGTACACTTGAAACGGCTGCCCATCTTTCTTTAAAACTTCCTGTGGTGCGAAAATGACTTGATCTTTAAAAGTTTTAAATTCAATGCTTTTTGATTGTAGAAATTTACGAATTTCATCATCTCTTCTCAGCGCATACGGTTCATAATCTTCGTTGGTGAAAACGGAATGAACATCATATTTTTTAATAATTTTTTCGAAAACTTCCTTTGGGTTGCCATAATATATATCAACTCCAGAAGCCACCTTTGCTAACTTTCTGTTTAACCTTTCAATTGCCTCGTAAATAAATTGAACGCGCTTGTCTTTCTTATCGGAAAGTTGAGTTAGAATTTGCTGATCGAAGATGAAGATGGGAACTACTTTTAAATCTTGCGATAATGCCTGATACAGCCCATGATTATCATCTAATCGTAAATCTCTTCTGAACCAGAATATGTTGATTTTCATTATTAAAACTATATTTTATACATGGTGGTATTGAATTGAGCTTACGAACTGTGAGCAGGAAATAAATCTCCCAAAATTTTAAATCTACTTTCGAAGATTTTTCTCACTTTGTTTTTCACAAAAAATCCTGCTACCAGATCGCCAACAAATCCCATCGGTAATTTGAAATTAACAATATCTGTCATAAGAACTTTGCCATCTTGTAGTTCTTCAAAATGGTGTTCATGGTGCCACATCGCATAAGGCCCGAAACGTTGTTCGTCGACAAAAAACTCGCCTTCTTTCAGGTGCGTAATTTCCGTTACCCAATTACTTTTAATCAAAGGAAAAACTCCTATTTTATAGGTAATGATTTGTCCTTGATAGGTGTAATTTGGTGGATTATTGGTGATGGAAAACGCCATATCAACTGGGGTAATTTTGTCTAAATTTTGCGGTAAAGAGAAAAATGCCCATGCTTTTTCCAGGGGCATTGGCAAAACCTGTCTAGAAGTCAAGGTATAAATGCCAGATTGTTTAGTTATTTTTATGTCCATGATTGATTCTAATCGGTTGATCTAAATTCATTTTTTTCTTTAAAAATTCAAAAAGCAATACGCTGCTATAAAGCATCGAAAAACAATAGAAAGAATCTTCCAGTGGCATGGTTCCCACACGAATTCCAAGATTTTCAGCATTATCATAATATACTACGGGATTTGCCGAATAACTTCCTGTCAAAGCACCATTTACAAAATAAAATGGCAGATAAATCAGGATAAAACTTAGATAAAAACGTCGGGCATATTTCCACTGATAGATGATTTGGGCCAACATGAGCAAGGCAAATAAACCGAAACTGCACAAGGTGTACAATCGATCATAATTACTCAGCACAACGCCCAAAGAAATTATTAGTAGCGCGATGCTGATGATCTGCGTAGCAATTTTACTTAACTGTAATCTTGGAAAGAAATATTCCAGTGAGTAATGGATAAAATTACTGGAATAAGGAATGAGAAGAAAGAACAGCCATTCCTCGATAGGCAATTTCAATATTCTAAATCCTAATAAGTATTGATCGTTGAAACCCCAAATATCGGAATATGCGAAGAAGATATCCCAAATAATAAAGAATAATCCAACGCTGATAATTGCTAGAAAATATGGTTTCCAAAATCGCGCAAAATGCATCCACTTCTTTTCAAAACTAAAAAAAAACGGCACTGAAAATGTCGCGATATTTAAAAGGATATAGTAATATTTCTCCATGATAATGGTTAGTTCATCGTTAATCATTTATGTAAAAAGTCCAACAAAACATCATGAATCAACTATTTGCGCATTTTTCTGGCTTCAATAAAATATTTTTTGGGTACGTAAAGCATTCCGAAACATTCGCCATCTTCTTTTCCTAAATGTTTGTGGTGAATTTTATGTCCTTTTCTCAACCCTCGGAAGTACCAGTGGTCAACTTTATCAAACCATTTGAACCTTCGGTGTATCAGTACATCATGGACCAAAAAATAGCAAATTCCGTAGAGTAAAACTCCCGCTGCTAAAAATGCTAACCAGGTAATTCCGCCCACAGTTCCGAGATAAAACAAAATCATACAAGGAATAGCAAAAACCACAAAGAAAAAATCGTTCTTCTCGAAAACGTGTGAATAGCCAGGTTGGTGATGATCTTCGTGAAAATACCAGCCGAGAAGTCCATGCATGATGTATTTGTGGGTTAGCCATGTGATGCCTTCCATTGCTACAAAAGTAACTGCTGTGATTGCCAAATATAGTAGAATCATTTTTTTAAATATTTTTTAATGAAAATTTTCAAATCTTCGTCCGTTATATTTTCATAATTTTTCAAAATAAATGAGCGATCTTCTTTAATATTATCGGTATAATTCAGAAAAGCTGGTGCCTGTTCTTGGGTCATCAGTCTGAACAATCTCAATTCCAAATTTTTCGAATCGCTGCTAATTGCATGATTCAGGCTTTTTTTTCCTTCTTTAAAATAAGATAATTTTTTAAAAGGATTGGCAGCATGTTTTGCCATGAAAAATTGTCCGACACTGTAAAAACCTTGATAAATAGGCAATTTATTTTGTTTAATAAGCGCCTCAGATTTCTCCATCAATTGTATTGCTGCAGCTGAAGATTTTTCACCTTTAATTAAATAATTTCTCAGCTCTTTGAGGTTTTGAGCAAAAATAATATTGCACATCAGCGTAAAAATTATGATCAAAAATTTCATCGAATAAAGTATAAATTCTTAGTTAGAAGCATCTCTCCCATCAGATAAATTTTCCTTGCGTTAGAAACACGGATTCTACTTTTCATCAGGGTTTCTGCACGCTGTTTTCTGATTTTCTTGAAAAGACTGATGTAATACTTGTACGCCATAAAAACTGCGCTTCTGCTTGATAAAGGAAGCATCTTGATTCCGATGAGCGCCTTTTCAAAATCGCTCTTAATATTTAATTCTATTTCTGCTTTTTCTCTTTCTGAAAAATCCAGAAAATTCACATTTGGGAAATAGGTGCGATTCAAATCGTTGTAATCAGCGGAAATATCCCGAAGAAAATTGATTTTTTGAAAAGCTGCACCAAGACTTTGTGCATAAGGTTTCATTTTTTCGTAGTCCTCTTGCGTTTTCACAAAGACTTTTAAACACATTAATCCCACCACTTCTGCACTTCCATAAATGTAGAGATTATACAATTCATCATTTAAATCTTTAATCTCGCCTAAATCCATTTTCATGGAATATAGAAATGCATCGACCAAATCCTGCGGAATATTATTTTCTTTTTGAGTTCTGCAGAATGACTGAATCACAGGATTAAGTGAAATTCCGTCTTCCAAAGTTTCTCTGTAATTTCTTTCGAATTCATTAAGCAATTTCTGCTTATCATAATCATGGAAGGTATCGACTATTTCATCAGCAAACCGTACGAAGCCATAAATATTATAAATATGCTGACGAATCTCCCGACTGAATAACGAAGAGGCCCAGTAAAAAGAAGTGCTGTACTGTTTGGTTACCAACTGAGAAGTACAATCTGAAATTTTATTGAATTTTTGAAAATTATTCATAATGATCTTCTTTATTAATTAAATTTTCCTTTGCTTAAAATATATTCACTTACCACCTTTCCGGAAATTAATGCGGGTGGTACCCCAGGACCAGGAACGGTTAACTGACCTGTATAAAAGAAATTATCTAATTTTTTATTTCTTATGGAAGGTCTTAGCACAGAAGTTTGCATTAGCGTATTTGCTAAACCATAAGCGTTCCCCCGACAAGAATTATAGCGATTTTTGAAATCTTGGGTTCCAAAACTTTTTTTGAATAAAATCTTCGGCCTCAGATCTTCACCGGTTGAATCCTTAATCCTATCTAATATTAAATTAAAATAATGCTCATGGATCTCTTCCGAATCTTCTAAATCCACCGCAATCGGAATAAGGAAAAATCCAATTTCTTTACCTTCTGGACAAAGCGAGCTGTCCGTTTTGCTGGAAAAATTAGCGTAGAACAATGGCGATTTCGGGAAGGTCATTGTGTCGTAAATTTCCTCAGCGTGCTGCTCAAAATCGGTGTCAAAAAACAGATTATGATGTTCCAAAGTTTCAACTTTCTTATCAAAAGCAACATAATAAAGCAACGAGCTGGGAGCAAAAGTTTTCTTTTTCCAAGATTCTTCACTGTAGTTTCTGTTATTTTTAAGTAGATTTTCAGTGTGGGCATAATCCGCTCCCGAAATAAAAACATCGGCAGCGAAGGTTTCTTTTTCCGTAGAAACACTCACTACTTTACCCTTTTCTGTCTGTATAGATTGCACCGCGGCATTGGTTTTGAAATCCACACCTAATTCTTTGGCCAATTTCACCATCCCTAAAGCAACGGCATTAAAACCGCCTTTCGGATACCAAGTTCCCAAACCAAAGTCTGCATAATTCATAAAATTATAAAAAGCGGGTGTATCCTTTGGTTTCGCGCCCAAAAACAGGACGGGAAATTCCAAAATACTTCTCAGTTTTGGATTTTTTATATTTTTTCGGATTTGCTGACTGATATTTTTTACGAAAAGACCTAGTCGCTTTGCTGTTTCCCACGACACCAATTCCGTTACTGAAAGCCCCGGCTGATAAACCAAATCCTTCATAGCGATATCATAATTCTCTTGCGATTCACTCATAAATTTTTTCAGATGCTTTCCCGAACCTTTTTCAATACTTTCAAAAGTTTGGATAATTTTTTCTGGAGTATCTTCTATATCAATAAAATCATTTTTACCAAAAACCACTCGGTAAGCCGGAGAAAGTTTTTCAAGCGTATAATATTCTGAGACGTTTTTTCCAAAATCTGCGAAAAAACGTTCGAAAACATCAGGCATCCAATACCAACTCGGTCCCATATCGAACTTGAATTCATCAATCTCCATCATGGAAGCCCTTCCTCCAAGCTGTTCATTTTTTTCTAAAACAGTTACATTAAATCCAGATTTTGCGAGGTAGCACGCCGCAGACAAAGATGAAAAACCGGACCCAATAATTATAGCTTTTTTCATGAGTAAAAATAATTGTCCAAATATATACTTTTATTTTTATATTTGTATAATCTTTTACCAATTAACAATTCACTTATAAAATGAAAACAGAAGTTTTTACAAAAGGCAGCATTATAGAAGCTTATTCTGATTATATTTTACCGTATGGCGAGCGTCCAAAAAGTATTTACCAATTTACTGAAGATTTAAACACCACTGAGCAAGAATTTTATAAATAACATGGATTAAGTCATCGGCGAAATCCAACATCTGGTTGTTAAGCCTTCCCGTTTAGAGAAAGTCGGATTTTTAAACCTAGAAAATACACGGATGAATTACGGATTAGTTACGTATTTTGTACCGGAAAAAATTGCGAAATTGTCTTATGCAAAACCACATTCGCAACCTCAATTTTTAATCTCTTAATAATGAATACCAATTTTTTTATCAATTTACTTTTAGAAGTTCAAGAATTTGAAAATTCAGGAAGCTCTAAAAACGATTCCACCATTGAGGATTTTCGTAATTTTTTAAATGACAAGCATTACAAAAGTCAAAGCCCACGATTTATCTCGGAGAGTGAGCACAAGAAGGTCAACGATTTAGAAAATGAAATTGCCAAGCAAGTGATCCTGCTTTCTCGTTTTACAAAGCAAATGATTCGTAGAGGACTGCAAGATTTTCCGGAATTATACAACGAAGAGTTCACCTACCTCTATAGAATTATGGACGAACCTTTGCTAACCAAAATGCAACTGGTTGAAAAGAATGCCCATGAAAAACAGACAGGAATGGAAATCATCAGAAGATTAGTGAAAAACAATCTGCTGGAGGAAATTCCGGACAGCAAAGATAAGCGGGTAACCCGATTGAAAATTTCCGAACTTGGTAAAAAGTATTTTCATCAATCCGTTGAATCTGTAAGCATCACTTCCAGAGTTTTATCTGCAAAATTAGATACTGAAGAAAAGGATAATTTACTTAAAACTTTAAAAAAATTAAACGAATTTCACTTTAATGTCTATCACCAATACAAAGATTCTGACATTACGGAAATTAATAATTTAATCTAAATCTCCACAACATTAAAAAAAATTAAAATGAAAAAAATTTTAATCACGGGAGCTAGCGGAATGGTAGGGAAAAAATTGTATTCTGCGCTTAAGGAAAGAGGTTATACCGCACATTGCTTGGTGAGGAAAAAACAAAACATATTCGACCATGAATTTGTCTGGAATTATGAAAATGACTATTTGGAAGAAGGTGCTCTGGAAGGCATTCACAGCATCATCCACTTGGCAGGCGCAACAATTGCTAAACGGTGGACTAAGGCATACAAGAAGGAAATCATCAGTTCCCGCGTGGATTCTGCCCTATTTATAGAAAAGAAAATTAAGGAAAAAAACATTAAATTACAATCATTCATTTCGGCTTCAGGAATTAATTATTACGGTGATTGGAATGATGAAAAGGCTGCTACGGAAAATGATGAGCCGCAAAAAAAAGATTTTCTTACGGAAGTTTGTCGTTTGTGGGAAGAATCCGCAAACCGCTTCGAAGCAATTTCGGAAAGAATTGTAAAACTTAGAATTTCTCCTGTAATTTCGGCCCATGGTGGATTTCTGGAACCTTTAAAAAAATTAACGAATCTTCATCTTGCTTCACCAGTTGGTAGTGGTAAGCAATATTTTCCGTGGATCCATGTGGACGATTTGGTGGGTATGTTAGTATTCGCTCTTGAAAATGAAGACATGAGTGGTACCTTCAACGCCTGTGCAGACGAAGTTCCGACAAATGCACAATTAATGAAAACCTTAGCGAAATCAATGGATAAAAATTACATTCCAATGGCTGTTCCTGGCGTAATTTTGAAACTTACCATGGGTGAAATGAGCGAAATGATCTTAAACGGAGTAAATGCCAGCAACCAAAAAATTAAATCAAAAGGGTTTATTTTTAAATATAACGAGCTTGATCACGCGTTGAAAAATGTGGTAAAGTAGGCATCACCTTTAGAAAAAGATTTATCCCTAATTTTTTTTGATCTAAAAAAATTCTTTATTCGATTTAAAAAACAAACAAAACGCTGTAAACAAATAGCTTACAGCGTTTTTATGATTATTGTTAACCGGTTTTAATCGATCATTATTTTACTTCTTCGAAAATGAACATATATAGTAGTCAATTAGTTACAATCTTTATGGTACAAATATGATTGATAAAAATAGGTCAAAAATTTTGCAATTTGTGAAGTAACACACTAAACATCATCCGTTTATGACCAAAAATAATAAAATTTATTCATTTTATCAAAAAACAGGAATGAATATCCGTAATTTATCATAATTTTTGTATATTTGTAGTAATCAAACAATTAGATATGAATTTATTCAGTTTTTCAGCACATTTTGGGACAGAAGATGATTGTATAAATCATTTTAAATCTGAGAGAGATAAAATAGGACTCACGTGCAAATGTGGAAGCACAGAACATTTTTGGATAAAGAGCAGATTAAGTTATGAATGCAAAAAATGCAGAAGTCGAACTTCTTTGAAAAGCGGAACCATCATGAAAAATTCGAATTTGTCTTTTCTAATTTGGTACAAAACCATGTTTTTGATGAGTGTTACCAAGAAAGGATTTTCAGCCAAAGAAATCCAAAAACAATTGGGATTAAAGAGGTATGAACCAGTTTGGGCAATGGTTCATAAGATAAGAAAAGCCATGGGAAACCGAGATGCACAATACACTTTGGAAGGGATGATAGAATTTGACGAAGCCTATTTTACAGTAGAATCTAGCGAAATAGAGCAGAAAAAAGGAATTCGTGGAAAAGGTTCAGTTGGGAAACAAAATGTAGCGATGATAGCAGAATCAACACCGTTAGAAGATATTGATACTGGAAAAAAAGAAAAACATGTTCGCTTCTTTAAAGCGAAGGTTTTAGATGGACACAGTGGAGAAGAAATCAATGAAGCCATTAAAGAATCTATAGATAATCAGAGTATTGTTTTTACAGATAAAAGCACTTCTTATGTGGATATTTCAGATTTTGTAGAGCTTCATATTATGGAAAAAAGTTCAAAAGAAACTACCGAAGAAACTTTAAAATGGGTTCATATTGCCATTAGCAACGCCAAAAGAAATTTGTTGGGCAATTACCACAAAATAAAAAGAAAGTATCTTCAACTCTATCTCAACGAATTCATCTACAAGCTAAATCGAAGATATTTTGGAGATAGACTCTTTGAAAGGCTTATTATTGCTAACATTACAGGATTATGATTAAAAACGGATAATCAATAATTTTTTTGAATAAATGATTTCAAATCGGCTTCTGCAAACCAAAAACTCGGACTGAAGATGCCAAGTTTTCTAAACTTTTCGGTATATTTTAATCCGGTATAGAAAGAAATCAATCCACCCATTGAAGAGCCAATTAATGCTGTGTTTTTTGCATTTCGAAGCGTTCTATAATTTTTATCAATGTAAGGTTTCAATGTTTTTGCTAAGAAATCTGAATATAAATCGCCTTCTCCACCTCCGTATTGCGAGTTTTTCCAAGGGGTGTATTCATCAATTCGATGGCTGCCACCATTGTCGACTCCTACTACGATAGCGCCGTAATCGCCTTCTGAAAAAAGTTGGTTCAGGGTTTCGTCGATTTCCCATTCTCCTTAAAACGAGGTAGAATTGTCGAAGAGATTTTGCCCGTCTTGCATATAAATTACAGGATGTTTTTTCTTCCCGCTTTCGTAATCAGGTGGAAGATAAATCCAGATTTTTCTTGTTCTTCCGAGTTGCGGAATCAGAAATGAATCGCTAATCAAGTGTACATTTTTGGCTGCAGTGCTCGTATTTTCGCTCGTTTTTTCCCAGGAAATAATTTTCGCTTCAACTGTTTGTGGCTTGCACGCGAATGTGGTATGGCGGTTAGGCATTGGCTTTCCGGAAGCGTCTCCCTCGGCGGTCTCCCAACTTCCGCGGGTGAATTTGTATTCGATTGGTCCATCTTTTTCAGGCAACGTAATGCTATAATTTCCTTTTTCATCAGCAATTAAAGAGGCAGCATTCGGATTCCATCCATTGAAATTCCCTGCAACATAAATAGTGCTATTCTTTGGAGTGGCTGTATGGATTTCCGTTACTTTTAAAATGATTTGAGCTGAAAATTGTACAGAAACGCAAATCAGAAACAGCCAGTTTTTCATTATTTTTTAAAGAAATCCATCAAATCCATGTAGTTTTTCTGGTTTACACCGTGTCCGCTAATGTATTCTCGGAAGGAGAAATAACAGCTTAAATCGTACAACAAATCAGCTGCTTTTCGGCCCCATTCCAATGGGATTACCGCGTCTTCGGTTCCGTGAGAAATGAAAAATCTCAATCTTTCGAGTTTCTTTTTATCCTTCACTATGTTTTCCAGCAGTTTTTCTTCCGGATAACAACTCAGGCAGGCTACTTTCGAGAATAATTGCGGGTTTTCTAAAGCCAATGCATACGACAGAATTCCTCCCTGCGAGAATCCGCACAAATGGGTTTCGTTATCCGTCAAACCGTAATGATTGCTGATTTTCAAAATATTTTCTAAAATTCCGTTCAGTGATTCCTTGGCTTGGGGAATATCGATTCGGTTTTCCGTGTTCATCAAATCGATGTCGTACCAAGAATAACCTTCATATTGCGAATTCAGAGGCGCACGAAAACTAACAACCAACCAATCTTCGGGTAGAGTAGGGACGAAGGAAAAAAGATCTTCTTCGTTGCTTCCGTAGCCGTGAAGTAAAATTAAAAGTGGAGTTTTCGAGTTCAAGTTTTGCGGTTCGCGAACCAAATAATGTAAATCCATAGAACAAAGATATTCTATTTTTTAGGAGTCGCAATGAAGAAATATCAATGGAATTTTCAATTATTTTTTCATTTAAATTTTTCTAGTTCTAGAAATGTAGTATAATTAAACATTTTTTATATTTAACATTTTATCTAAAGTTTAGCTTTAAATAAAATATATTTTAACATTTGAAAATAAACTAAATACAATAAAATAGTAAATTTTACTTTAAGTAATTATAAATAAAAATTGAGTGCAATTCACATTCGTAATCATTAAGGCATCAGAAAAATCTGAGTTATTTCTCATGAAAATTGAAACTTCCTTGCATTAATTTTTAAATTGAAATAAGCAGTTTATTTGTTTTAAATTTCTTTGTTAAAAAAAAGAATTAATGAATATCTAAGCGAACAATTGAATTGAATTTTTAATTTAAAATAAGCAGTTTATTCGTTTCAAATTTCTAAGTAAAAAAATTATAAATGAATATTCAATTTGAATTATTGAGTTGAGATTAAAGCAAAAAAAAATCCTGAACAAGAAATTCAGGATTTAGATTTTTAGTAAAATTCAGGTTTCGTAAACCCGATTGATTTATATTTCTCTCGTAACTTTTGCTACAGGTTTTAGCTGGATGAGTTTCATTTTATCCAAAAGAATCATGATGTAATAAGTTACATCGATTTCGTGCCATCTTACGCCACCGAAATTGGCTCTTCCGCCATGTTTGTGGTGATTGTTGTGGTAACCTTCGCCCATCATCAACCAATCGAAATGAAAAAGGTTTTTTGAGGTGTCTGAAACTTTAAAATTCACGTATCCGTAAATATGTCCGAACCAATTGATGATAACCCCATGAATTGGCGCCATCATGTACGCAACCGGAAGTAAAATCCACTGCCACCACGCCGTCGCAAAGAAATAGAAAAATGCAGTGTAGGCAATTGCCCAACCAATGCGGGAACCCCAAGAACTTGCGAACCTGTCGAAACTTTCCCATTGAGGAACGTTTTTGGTGAATTTCTCCTCGATTTTAACCTTTTGCTGGTTGATTTGCTGGTAAATCGTTTTGGTACGCCACATCATCGTGAAAAGGTTGTGGTCGTATTTCGGTGAATGAGGATCTTTTTCGGTGTCTGCATATGCGTGGTGCATTCTGTGCATTACTCCATAACCGTACGCAGAAAGATAGTTGGAACCTTGGGTAATCCAAGTTAAAACATAGCATAATTTTTCACCAAATCTCGACATCTTGTAGGTTTGATGTGCTGCGTACCGGTGAAGGAAAAAAGTCTGGAAAAACAGCCCTGAATACCATAGAACTGCGATGAAAATAATGATGACCATTAGAAATAGGAATAAAAAATTAAAAATTAAAAAATTGGCGGTTGGACCGGCTTAAAATGTTGCTATGAAAAAAAATTCGGATTGTTTTTCCGGATTTTCGTTTCTGGTTATATTGCTTTTACGATGAAATAATTTTTTTTGCCCTTCTGCAATAATAAGAATTTTCCGTCGATAAGGTCTTTTTCTGATACAGAAAAGCTGTCGTTCACTTTTTCTTTGTTGATGGAAATCGCGTTGCTTTGTAATTCTCTTCTTGCTTCACCTTTCGATTTCAGGAATCCGGATTGTTCGGAAATTAAATCGATCAAGCTGCTTCCCAACACTTCATTTTTGTCGATTTCCTTTTGTGGAACTCCTTCAAAAACTTCCAGAAAAGTAGCTTCGTCCAAATTCACCAAATCTTCAGCAGTAGATTTCCCGAAAAGGATTTCCGAAGCTTTCACTGCTTTTTCAAATTCTTCGCGGTTGTGAACCCAAACGGTAACTTCCTCGGCGAGTTTCTTCTGAAGTTTTCTCTCGTGTGGAGCAGTTTTGTGTTCAGCAATCAGGTTTTCGATTTCTTCTTTGCTTAAAAATGTATAGAATTTTATGAATCTTTCTGCATCTTCATCGGTTGCATTCACCCAAAATTGGTAAAATTTATAAGGCGATGTTTTCTTTGGATCAAGCCAATAATTTTCGCCACTTTCCGATTTTCCGAATTTGGAACCGTCGGATTTGGTGATTAATGGAACCGTCAAAGCGAAAGCTTCTCCTTGTGCTTTTCTTCGGATAAGTTCTGTTCCGGTGGTGATGTTTCCCCACTGATCGGAACCTCCCATTTGCAGTTTCACATTTTTTTCACGATACAAATGCAGGAAATCGTAACCTTGCAAAAGCTGGTAAGTAAATTCGGTGAAACTCATTCCTTCTGCGCCACCTTCGCCGGTAATTCTCTTTTTTACCGACTCTTTCGCCATCATGTAATTTACGGTGATATTTTTCCCAATTTCACGAATGAATTCTAGGAAAGAAAATTCCTTCATCCAATCATAATTATTCACCAATTCAGCTTTGTTGGCTTTATCTCCGTCGAATTTCAAAAATTTCGAAAGTTGGTTTTTCAAGCAATCCACATAGTGGCTTAAAGTCGCTTCATCTAAAAGATTTCTCTCGTTGGATTTTCCCGAAGGATCACCGATCATTCCGGTTGCACCGCCCACCAAAGCGATAGGTTTGTGACCGTGTTGCTGAAAATGAGCCAAAATTTTGATCTGAATAAGACTTCCGATGTGCAAAGAATCTGCGGTAGGATCAAAACCGATATAAGCGGTAGTGATTTCTTTGTTCAGTTGTTCTTCGGTTCCGGGCATCATGTCGGCAAAAAGTCCGCGCCATTTCAGTTCTTCAATAAAGGAATTCATTCTCTTAAAAATTATTTAATTAGCAAAGATAAGGTTTCGAGTTACAAATTGCAAGTTTCGGAATTATTGGGGTTTTCTAATTTTTAGAAATTTAAGTTGAAAAAATGATTTGCTTTTTTAATGATCAATAGAGGTGGGCTTTAGCCCGCCAAAAGTTGAATTTCAAGATGGCTTTAGCCAAAATCTAAATCACAGATTATCATTTAATTATAAAAGCCTAATTTTGCACCCCGAAAATAGAGATACAAATATGAAAAGAATTGGCGAATACCGAAAATTGTTGGGAGTTGATCAATCTGCAACACTGAAAGACCTGAAAACAGTGTATAGAAGCACGATGAAAGATGCGCATCCCGATAAATTTGTGAATGACGAAGCCGGAAAAGCGGATGCTGAGGAAAAAAGCAAATCAGTAATCGAGGCTTATCATTTTCTGGTGAGCATCAACCCGGAAACTCAGGAGAAATATAAAGAAGAATATACGGAAACCATTACCCAATCCATTATTCAGGATTTTTATTTGGAGAAATCCATCTTAAAAGTCCAGCATTTTAATGGGAAAATGTACGAATACATCGGCGTTCCAAGAAATACTTACATCAAAATGGTGAATGCGGATTCGCCGAGCCGTTTTGCGAGAAGACACATCTATGGAAATTTTATTTATAGAAAATCCGGGGAAGTGATGGCGGATTAATTTCTGAACTTTAACCTTGTCAATGTTCTAAATTTTGACAAGATTAATGTAAGTTTCAGGTTCCATTATTGCTAAATTACTTGTTTTGTAATCTTTAATATTTCTGGTAATAATTACCTTGATTTCATTGCTGTTTTGAGCAGAAAAATTCTGAAGTGCATCCTCAAAATCTTTAAATTCTGAATGTAAAGCGTCTAAAACTGCATCTTTATTGGTTGTTATAACATCAACAATATTCAATAACATTTTTAGATTTTCAATCACTTTTTCATGTTTTGCAGTTTTTCTGAGCAGATAATAAATGTTACTCAACACGATTGAAGTTACAAAACCTTGAATTTTACTGTTTTCGCACCAACTCAAAATTTGGGCTGCGTCTTCTGAAAATGGTTTTCTATCAAACAGAAAATCAAGAATAACGTCGGTATCAATTAAAACCTTATCCATTACAAATATTTTTCAGTCAATCGTTCGGATAATTCTTTTTTGTAATCGAAATCTTCAGGTATTTTGAATGAACCCTTTAAAGATTTAACCTTCGGAGAAAGTTCTCCCTGTTTCGAAAATTCCTCTGTTGTTAAAGCTTTCAGGTAATTTTCAATTAAATCTGAAAGACTTCTTTCCTTTTTTCGCGCGTATTTTTTAGCCCTTTCAATAACGGATTGATCGATGGTTAAAGTGAGTTTTTTATTCATCGTAGCTATATTTGAATACAAATTTACAAAATAAAATTAAACACGTGGATTTTTTAATGTTTTTACACGTATTATTTTTTGTTAAAAAATAAAATTGTTCAAGAGGGCGAAGTGATGGCGGATTAATTCCCCAGATTTTTTTTCCTTTTTAAAACCTTTCCACGCGGTTCATCGCCTTCGTACAAAGCAATTTCAGAATGTAGAAATTCTGCTGCCGCGGCCGAATCGGCTACTTTTATTGCGCTGCGCTCCAGCATTTCTGATTCAAATTTTGTTAATACCGTTTTCCGAATGCCGTTTTTTCGCCAATCGGAAGATGGATTGCAATTTCTGGAAATTTCCCGAGCCAGTGATAATGCATCCAGCAACGCCTGATTCGCACCTTGACCTTTAAATGGACTCATTGGATGTGCAGCATCGCCAATTAAAGTGATAGATCCTGCATTTTCAAAAGATTCTGGTGATAATAATTCGCGGTCATACACCGGATAACCTGAAACGAAAACCTCCGGAGTTGCCGATAAAATTTCAGGAATCGGAGCGTGCCACGGAGTTCTGCGAATGGCTTCTTCTTTTAAAGCGGATGATCCTTTTGCACTCAAAATTTTGGCTTCTTCTTCCCCCATCGGAAAACTGAGTTGCCACATCACAGATTCCGAATCGTAAGGCATCACATAAATTCTTTCGTGCCCATTCGCTGTCTGAAAAACCGTTGCGGAATCCAGCAAATTACTTTCCTGATTTTTCAATGCACTCAAAGGACAAATTCCAAGAATGACAATACAATTCAAGTATCTTAATGGAAACTTGTCATCTTTAATTAAAAAATTTCTTACCGTACTTCGAATTCCATCGGCTCCTACAACCAAATCGGTGTGAATTGTTTTTGTTTGATCGCCGTTTTCAAATTGCAATTCTAATTTTCCGGTTTTATTTTTTTTAATGTCCAGAAGTCGGTGATTCCAATGAATGTTATTTTTATTGTCGAGTTGTTCCAAAAGCGCTGCACGCAAAGCTTGTCTGGCGATATGAACATTGGTTTTTCGTGGTGTTTTTTCGGCAGCATTTTCGAGCCATTTTCGCATTCCCCATTCGCCAACGACTTTTCCGTCGGGATTATGAACCAAATGTCGGGTAGAAACCACGGATTTTTTTAAACTAAAAATTCCAAAACCCTCAATCGCTTTACTCGCTTGTTGAAGGGTGAGTCCATAACCTTGTGAACGCGAATCGAAACTTAAATCTCTTTCGAAAAGCGTAAAAGGAATGCCACGATGCAAACAAGCCACCGCAAGCGCAACGCCGCCAATCCCGCCGCCAATAATCGAAACATGCGGAAATCGTTCGAAATCCGGAGCGGGAAGTGCTTCAGAAACGATCAAACCGGAACCTGAACAATTTGGGCAAGAATAGCTATGAGGAATCGGGAGAACGGGTGGTTTTCCTTGTTTACCGGATTTTTCAAAATTTTCTAATTCGGCAAGGTAACGAAGTCGCACGCTTTTTCGGATTCGGCGCTTTTTTTTGCCAATTCCCAGACATTCCGGGCAAATTGTCCAATATTTTCTTTCGTTTTCCGTCATTTTTGATGGTTTCCGCTGATTTTTAATCTTTAAAAATTATTTTAATGAAAGTGAATAGATTTTTTAAAAATTAAAATAAAAAAATAACGCAATTGCCCATAAATACTATAAAACTGATTGGGATTATTTGTTTTTGCTAATCCATCTTTGTTCTCGCCATTCTTGTTGTTTGGCTTTCGGAAGGTAGCTCCATGCGATGATGCGGGTGCTTTTGTTTCCTGTTCCCATCGGAATGGTTTTTATTTGAACAATTTCCATTTCGTTGAGGAGTTTGTAGATTCCTTTCAGGTTGCCTTGTTTGGAAACCAAAGTGGAAAACCAGAAAACATTCTCTGCGAATTGTTTGCTTTCGCGAATCATTTTATGGATAAAAGCGGCTTCTCCACCTTCATAAATCAGTTCATTGCTGATTCCGGCGAAGTTGAGCGTTGCTTTTTGAGGTTTTTTACCGGTAAGATTTTTTAATTTTCTTTGGGTTCCTTTTTCTGCTTCTTCGGAAGAGGAATGAAACGGAGGATTGCAGAAAGTGAGATCTACTTTGTCGTTTTCACCAATAATTCCATCAAAAAAAGCGTCGGAATTTTGTTGTAATTTAATCTCGATTTTGCCTGCTAAACTGTCGTTTGCTTCGACTATTTTTTTAGCAGTTTCTACAGATTTTGGAGCAATATCCGAACCTATGCAATTCCAGCCGTATTCGGTAACCCCGATGATGGGATATATGCAATTGGCTCCAACGCCGATATCTAAAGCGGTAATTTTGTTTCCTTCAGGCAGATTTCCGAAGTTGGTTTGTGTTAAAAGATCGGCGATATAATGCAGATAATCTGCTCTTCCCGGAATCGGCGGACAAAGATTTTCATCCGGAAAATCCCAATTTTTTATCCCGTAATAATGACTCAGCAACGCTTGGTTAAGCAATTTTACAGCTTCAGGTTTAGCAAAATCCACGGATTCCGCTCCGTATTTATTGGGTTTAATGTGTTGCTCGAGTTCCGGAACGGCTTTTTTTAAAGCTTCCAGATCATACGCTTCACGGTTTTTATTGCGAAGATGAAGTCGTGTTTTCTCGGGAGTATTTTTTTTAATGGTCATCTTGGGGTTATCAGTCTTAATTTTGAGGGATTATGCTCCGATATATTTTTTGACCACTTCTTCAAATTGGTCGATATCGAAAGGTTTTGCAAGATAATCATCAGCACCTGCTTCATTGGCTAATGCGTCAATATTGCTGTTTGCCGAAAAATAAAGAATAGGTATGTTTTTTAAATTTTCGTTAGATTTTAACATTCTTGTAGCTTCAATCCCGCTGATGTCAGGAAGCCAATTGTCCATGAAAATAAGATCCGGCATATAATCCAACACTTGTTGTTCTACATTATTTGTTGTGGGCGATGTTTTTACTTCGCAACCCAAATCTTCAAGAATTTCGGTGCACAGTTCCAGAATTTCCAGATTATCATCGAAGATAAATATTTTTTTTGCTGTGGTAGGATTCATTTTTGTGAGAGCTTATTTATATATGCAGCCATTTCTGAATCGTTCAAGACTGCATCTGGGTTTACGTGTTCTATTGCGAATTCGGGCATATACCTTACAATGGCCGAATTGGGGTTTTGAATGATCACTTTTCCACCTTTATCTTTTACTTTTTTGAGTCCTTCAGTACCATCGTTATTGGCTCCGGAAAGCAGTAAACAGACAAGATTATTTTTAAAAACTTCCGCAGCACTTTCAAAAGTGACATCGATCGAAGGTCTTGAAAAATTCACTTTCTCGGAAGCATCGAGTGAAAAAGTTTGATCGGCCTCGATTAAGGTGTGATAATTCGGAGGTGCAAGATAAATGGTTGAAGGTTTTATTTTTTCTTTTTCTTCAAGTTCTTTTACCCGCAGTTGTGTTTTGGTGGATAAAATATCGGTCAGGATATTGTCTTTCCCGGATTTTCGATGCAATACAATCACAATTGGGAAATCCAGAAAAGAATTAAGCCCGGGCAATACATTCAGTAAAACCTCGATGCTTCCGGCTGATCCGCCAATAATTAATGCGCTGCAATTTTCCATTTTTAATGTATTTTGCGCCAAATTTTTTCTCCTTGTAATCTTTCATAATTTTTAGAAATTGATGAAAAATCCAAAGTTTCTTTCGTTCCTAATGCCAAATAGCCACGCTTCTCCAAACTATTATCGAAAAGTTCAAAAACGGTATTTTGCAAAGGTCTATCGAAATAAATAATCACATTTCGACAAAGAATTAATTGAAATTCATTGAAAGAATTGTCCGTTACCAAATTATGCGTAGAAAAAATAATTTTCGATTTTAGTTCGTCTTTCAATTTCCCGAGGGAATAATTGGCGGCGTAATAATCAGAAAATTGTTCACTACCTCCCGCGGCGATATAATTTTCGGTGTACAATTTTATTTTACTTAAAGGAATCATCGCTTGAGCAGCATTTTCGAGCACCGCACTGTTGATATCGGTCGCGTAAATCAAAGATTTGTGCAACAAGTTGAGTTCTTTCAAGAAAATCGCAATCGAATAAGCTTCTTCTCCTGTACTGCAACCGGCAACCCAAATTCTGATGAACGGATAAGTGCCAAGTTTGGGAAGGATTTCGGTTCTTAAAGTTTTATAAAAAGAGGGATCTCGGAACATTTCCGTTACATTGATCGTCACTTCTTCCAGAAATCTTTTAAAATAACCTGGTTCTGTTCTTATTTTGTAGCGATATTCGGCGAAACTCACAAAATGATCCAACTGATAAAGCCGCACAATTCGCCGCTTGAGCGATGCGCGAGAATAGCCCGTGAAATCATAACCATAGACTTCCAGGATATCGCCGAGTAGGGTTTCGAGATGTTCGTCGCTGTGTTCGGAGTTCACTTTTTTTAATGGATTAAAAGGTTGAGCATTTTTACCAATTCATCAACATTGACGGGTTTGGATAAATATCCGTCGGCGCCTGCATTTAGGCATTTTTCGCGGTCACCAGTCATTGCTTGTGCGGTGATGGCGATTACGGGAATTTCTCTCAGTTTTTCGTCAGTTTTCATTTTCGCGATCGCTTCATATCCATCCATTTCGGGCATCATCATATCCATTAAAACCACTCCGATCGAATCGTTTCCGGATAGGAGTTGCAAACCTTCTTTGGCACTGAGTGCTGAAAGACATTGGTATTTTCGGGCTTTCAAAACTGCATTCAGCGCGAAAATATTTTTGCTGTCATCATCGATGATGAGGATTTTCTTACTGCTATTCATACTCAGAATTTTTAAATTTTATCATAAAGCCAAACTCGTAGCAAAGAAACCAGCTGATCTACATCCACAGGTTTCGAAATATAATCGGAAGCGCCCACTGCGATGCATTTTTCGCGGTCGCCCATCATCGCTTTGGAAGTTACTGCCAAAACAGGCAAATTTTTAAATTTATAAGATGATCTAATCTCGCGGATGCTTTCGTAGCCGTCCATTTCGGGCATCATCATATCCATCAAAACCACATCGATACTTGGGTTTTCATTTAAAATTTTCAAAGCTTCTTTTCCATCCATTGCCGGAATAACTTTCATTCCGTGCATTTCCAGAACTTTGGTCAGGGAGAAAATATTTCTCACATCATCATCGGCGATCAAAACGGTTTTCCCTTTCAGGATGTTTCTCATTTCGCCTTCGCCTTGGTAATTGGAATTGGAATCGTGGTTTTTCTTGTGTTTTTCTTCCACTAAATGGAGGAAAAGCCCCGCTTCATCTAAAATTCTTTGGTAAGAATAAGCTGTTTTTACCACAATAGAATCTGCGTACTTTTTGATTCTATTTTCTTCGCCCTTCGAAAGGTTTTTCCCGGTGAATACGATGATTGGCAAATGTTCTAATCCTTTGTTTTGTTTAATGGTTTCCAGCGTATCATAAGCGGTTCTGTCCGGAACGCCCATGTCGAGAATTACGCAATCGATTTCTTTATTTTGAAGCGATCCAATGCTGTCGGAAACGTTGGTTGCAATATCCGTGGTGATGTTATTTGCCGCCAAAAAGTAGCTTAAAGCTTTCGCATGTTGTTCGTTTTCTTCTACAATCAGCACTTTTTTTGGTGAACGACTCAGTGCGTTTTCAAGTTTAATGAAAATTTCCTGCATTTGTTCTAACGCGAAAGGTTTATTGATGAAATCTACAGCTCCGCGAAGAAGACTTTCCTGCTTAAATTTCATCGAAGACATGATGTGCACCGGAATTGGTTTGGTTTGCGGGTTCGATTTCAAAGCTTCCATCACTTGCCAACCATCCATTATTGGAAGTTGAATGTCGAGCAAAATTGCCAACGGTTTGAAATGTTGCGCCATCTCGATTCCCACGTCACCACGTACAGCCACTAGCACTTTGTAATTTTTGGTTCTGGAAAAATCACGAAGAATTTTGGCAAAAGCCGTATCATCTTCAATAATCAGAATTACTTTATCGCCTTCCTGAATTTGGTCGCGATCATCTTCAATTGGTTGCGGAATTTTTTGAGCTACGAATCTTTCAGGTTGATTATTCTCTTGTTTTTCTTCGATTTGCGGAGGCGTCGGAAGTGTTTTTGGTTCTTTTGGAATGGTCGTTTCTCGGTTTTCCACCATTTCTATCGGAATGGTTAAGGTGAATTCGCTTCCAACGCCTTCAGTACTTTTTAATGAAATTTCGCCTCCGAGAAGTCTTGCTAATTCACGGCTGATGGATAGCCCAAGTCCTGTTCCGCCGTATTTTCTTTGTGTGGATCCATCTGCTTGTTGGAAGGCTTCAAAGATCATTCTCAGCTTATCCTGTGCTATTCCGATACCGGTATCGATTACTTTGAAAATTACTTTTTGTTTCGATTCGTCATTAGAAACCTTTAAATTAATACTTCCTTCGGCGGTAAATTTGATCGCGTTTGAAAGTAAATTTTTCAGGATTTGCTCCAATCGAAGTTTGTCTGTTTTTAAAATTGGAGTAGTTTCCGGTAACGTTTCGATGTTTAAAGAAAGATTTTTGTCTTTAGCAACGGCACCGAACATCATTTTCATATCGGTGGTAATTTCTTCCAGAGGAACTTCTTGTATTTCCAAAGTCATTTTCCCGGATTCAATTTTCGAGAGATCCAGAATTTCATCAATTAATGTTAGAAGTCCTTGCCCCGAACTCTGCATCACTTCAGCATATTCCACATATTGTTCGTCGAGATCATCGCTTTCTGTCATGAGTTTTGAAAGCAACAAAATAGAGTTCAGGGGAGTTCGCAATTCGTGGGACATATTGGCGAGAAATTCCGATTTGTATTTGGTACTTTGCTCCAGTTCGATTGATTTCTGCTGAATTTCGATATTATGTTGCTCGATAAGCATGTTTTTTTCTTCCAAAAGACTCGTTCGTTCCTCGAGTTCTTGGTTGCTTTGCATTAATTCTTCTTGCTGTACGCGGAGTTCTTCCTCGGAAGCGAGTAGTTTTTGGGATTGAGCTTCCAATTCTGCGTTAATGTTTTCTAATTCAGAATGTTGTGTTTGCAGTTCTTCAGATTGAGCTTGAGTTTCTTCGAGAAGTTCCTGCATTTTAATTCTGCTTTGGGCACTGAAAAAAGCAAGACCGATATTGGCGGCAACTGCATCCAAAAATTCAAGTTGATGAGGCAAATATTCGTGCATCGCTCCCAATTCGATCACTCCAAGTGGAAGATTATAGCGCGTGATAGGCACTGCTACAATGTTTTTTGGTTTGGTATTTCCGGTGGCGAAACTTATTGTGAGGTCGTCATCAGGAATATTTTGAACCAAAATATGTTTTTCGGAACGGAAAGCTTCCCCGGCAATACCTTCACCAATCTGCAATGGTTTTCTGGAGTTATGATCCGCCAAAGCATAACTTCCGGCAAGATGCAAACGGTTATCTTCACCTTGAAGATAAATAGCAGCTACAGAACTTTCTGTACTTTCTGTAAGCTGATTCAGAATGTCAGAGGCGAGTTTTTCAATGGTTTTGTCGCCCATCATTTTCCCGTTAAGTTGCGCAATTGAAGTACTGAGCCATTCTTTTTCCTGAAGTGTATTAAATGAAGATTGAAGAGACCGCGCCATTTTATTCAATGGTACTGCTACGTTCCCAAGGTTTTCTCTTGCAACCGAATCCGAAAGAATATCATAATCACCGGCGGAAATTTTCGCGGCTACTTTTTCTATGGCGATCAGGCGGTTTTGGGTTTCTTCATTTTTTTGTTCTAGTTCCTCGGTAAGGCTTGTTTTTTCGGCAAAATCTTTAGAAACTTTTCTGAAAAAAAATAAGGTAATAGAAATCGCGAGCAAGGACGAAAGGACAATGAGAATTGGCGTGTACGAAGCAAACTTCTTCATGGTTTCGGTTCGGGACGCAAGAACGATTTGTTCCTCCTGTTGCATTTTGAGAATTGTTGCCCGAACATTATCCATATATTTTTTACCAAGCTCCAATTGCTCTGCATCAACGTAATTTTCCTTGGTTTTGATTTTCAGATTATTATCCAAAATCTGCAAACGCAAATTGATATTTTTCTTAAGGTTTTGAAAATTATCTTTTTGAGTTTGCGTTGTGGAAATCTGCTTAGAAACTTTATCGATTTGTACTTCAATATTTTTTTTAGCTTCAAGATAAGGATTCAGGAATTGTTTTTTTCCTGTTAAAAGATATCCTCTTTGTCCGGTTTCGGCGTCTTTAAGCAGAGAAAGGGTATTGTCTAGATTTTTGATCACCCGATTGCTGCTTCGAACCATTTCAGAGCTTTCGATAAGATTATGGATGCTGATGTACGAAGCGACCGAACTTATAAATAAAAGCAAAAGCGATAATCCAAGTCCGAAAAACAGATTTTTTTTAAAACTCATCGTATTAGTTTTTAATTTCTTCCTTTTCAGGATTTAAAGGGATTGTAAAATAAAATTCCGAACCTTCACCGGGAATGCTGTGTACACCGATGATTCCGTGATGTCTTTCGATAATTTCCTGGCAAATGTATAAACCGATTCCCAAACCTTGGAAACGCTCGGAAGTTTCTTCGATTCGGTAGAATTTATCAAATATTTTTTGCTGATGTTCCAGCGACATTCCGATGCCGAAATCCTTCACCGAGAAGCAAACATCATTCCCTTTTAGTTCGGAACTGATGTGGATTTCTTCGGAATCCGGCGCGTATTTGATGGCATTGGTCATGAAGTTGATAATCACCTGCTCAATTCGCATTTCGTCGGCAAAAATTTGGGCATCAATTTTATTTTTTTTAATGATTTTAACCTGTGGATTGGCTTGTTGCAGATTTTCAACAATATTAGAAGCCAAATCGTCGAATTCGAAATATTTTTTGTTGAATTTAAGTTTTCCGCTTTCAATTTTCGAAATATCGAGCAAATCGGCGATCAATAAATTGAGTTTTTCCACCTGATTTTGAACTTTATGAATTCGGGTTCTCACGGTTTCGATATCGTTTTTATCCAAACTTCTTTCCAAAAGTTGAATGTATCCTTTGATGCTTGTCATCGGTGTTTTCAGCTCATGACTTGCGATACTGATGAATTCGTCTTTTTTTCTTTCGGCTTCTTTTCGGAACTCGATCTCTTCGCGAAGGGCAATTTGCATTTCGTTCAACGCGCGACTTTGTTCATAAATTCGGTAAAAAGTTTTCACCTTCAACAAAAGAATGTTGATATCCACCGGTTTGCTGATGTAATCGAGCCCGCCGGAAGAGTAACCTTTGGTAATCAAATTAAGATTTGCACTCGCTGCAGAAAGAAAAATAATCGCCGTTTCTTTGGCTTTGCTATAACCGGAAATCGCTTCCGCAACCTCGAATCCGTCCATTCCGGGCATTTGCACATCCAAAATGATGAGAACGTAGGATTTTTTCAGGATCTTTTTCAATGCTTCCTCGCCTGATGATGCGGTATCAACCTCAAAATCATTTTTTTCGAGTACCTTTTTCAAGGAGATTAAATTTTCAGGAGCATCATCTACAATTAGAATCATTATTTTTTTATAAAAAATTGTATTAAAATGGAGTGGGAAAAGTCTTCAAATATAAGAATTTACCCCTTAAAAACAAATGCGACACTTCTCGCAAGAAGTTTTTAAAAACTTTAAAGATTTTTATCGTTAAAGGTGATTACTTGCCCTTTTTTGGAACTTTCTTCGGCGGCTTCGATTAGTTTCATGTTAATGATGACTTCTGCACCGGGCGATGGTAGCGGCTCTTCGAAAACAATGTGTTCGTAGATTTGCTGATAATAATTCATGTAATTTCCGGGTTCGCTTTTGGTCAATACTCTTTCAGATTCGGCGTTTTCATTTAAATAATTTAAAATTCCATCATTTTCTGTCAAAGGTTTTGTCCAATCTTCCCCGAAAACGGGAATCGCTCCTGCAACCAATTCGTTTTCCTGTTCATCGGTTCTTTCCTGCAGGAAACTGCCTTTATCACCGTGTATCGTGTAAGCGTAATGAGCTTCTTTGGTAAAAACTGAGGACTTTAATCTTACCCTTAAATCATTCTTATAATAGAGCAAAATTTCGAAATAATCATTCGCAAAAGCAGCTCCTTTCATTGAAAATACATCTGCAAAAAGCTTTTCCGGAACGCCATAAAGTTGCACCGCCTGATCGATGAGGTGGGCTCCCAAATCGTGCAACGTGCCCGAACCGGGTTTTGCGGGATCTTCTTTGTGGGCTTTTCCGCTGGGATCAGTCCGGAAACGATCAAATCGAATTTCTACTTCTTTGATGTTTCCCAAATTGCCTTCAGATATAATTTTTTGAACTTGAAGATAATCCCGATCGAATCTGCGATTTTGGTAAACGCTTAAGAAAAGTTTCTTTTCATTGGCAAGTTCCACCAATTCCTGCGCTTCGGCGACATTTATGGTAAATGGTTTTTCGACGATTACATTTTTGCCTGCATTCAGAGCCATTTTTGCATATTCATAATGGGTTTGAACGGGCGTATTCACCACAACCACGTCGACATCCGATTGCAACATATCTTCCACCGAACGGTACAAAGTGGATTCGGGATATTTTATTCTGGATTCTTCCTTGTTTCTTTCGACCACCGCGGATAAAAAAAATCCGGGATGTTCTTTTATAAACGGCGCGTGAAAAACTTTTCCACTCATTCCAAAGGCGCACAAACCTACTTTTACTATTTGCATTGTTCAATATTTTTCACAAATATATTTAATTCTTTAAGGTAAATACTGAAGAAACGGAAGTTTTAATGGGAAAAAATTTAGAAAATTATAGTTTTTAACTAATTGATAATTAAATACATATTTGATGCAAACGACTACAAACGATATTAAATAGTTCTTTACCGACTAAATTTTGCCAACCGGTGAAACTTTGCAGCAGAGATTCGGGGAAGATCAGTGAGACCCGTTTCTAATGTTTAATTTAAAATTTGAAAGCCATGTCACTAAGAAACAAAGTTACCTTGATCGGTAGAACAGGAAAAGAAGTAGAATTCGTAAAATTCGAAAACGGAAGAATTGGAAAAGTAAGTCTCGCAACCAGCGATTTTTACACCAACGCACTCGGCGAAAAAGTGGAAGAAACCCAATGGCACAATTTGGTTTTTAACGGAAAATTGGTTGATATCGTAGAAAAATATGTCGAAAAAGGCAAAGAAATCGCGGTAGAAGGCAAAATAGTGTACCGAAGCTGGGACGATAAAGATGGAATCAAACATTACATCACCGAAATTAGAGTAGATGAAATGGTGCTTCTCGGCGGTAAATAATCTAAGCTGCCAAAGTCTTTTGGATGAGTGATTTTGGCAGCAATTTTTTCATTTTTAAAAACACAAATCATGAAAGTAAAAGTTTTAAAAGTAAGATTGTCTGATGAGTTTATCGGTCGAGATCAGGCTGCATTAGATCGTTTTTTGCGCGAAAATAATGTACTAAAATTCGAATCGGCTTTTGTAAAAGATGATGAAGCTTATTGGTCGGTAATTTTATATTACGAAGATCCAAAAAATATATTAAATGACACCAAATCAGATAAATATACTTTGGATCACGATGCGGAACTCAATTCCGATGAAATAAAAATCCTCGATTCTCTGAAACTTTGGCGCACCGAAAAGGCAAAAAATCAAAAACTTCCCGTATATTTTATTGCGACCAATCAAGAATTGCGTTCTATTGCGAAATATAAACCCGGAAAAAAAGAACAACTGCTCGAAATCAAAGGGTTTGGAAAGCATAAAATAGAAAATTACGGCGAAGAAATTATCGAGATTATAGAATCGGTTTAGGGGAAAAATCTTGTTTTATTTTGCGTTAACTCCACAAAAACACAAATTCCCATATATTTTATTAAAGCCGATGATGGTATTCTTCGGCTTTTTGTGATGAAAAATCCTTTCCAATTCCTTAATTTTGCGACCTAAAAGCAATTCGAAATTGCTTCTAATCATTACGTATTACAAACCAGCATGAAGCCAAGCTTAGCAAAAGGAACACGCGATTTTACCGCAAAAGAAATTATCAACAGAAGGTTGATCATCAATACTTTACAAAAGAATTTTGAACTCTTTGGATTCCAGCCATTGGAAACTCCGAGTTTTGAGAATCTTTCAACTTTAACCGGAAAATATGGTGAAGAAGGCGATCGATTGATTTTTAAAATTTTGAATTCCGGCGATTACGCGGCGAAAACCAAAGACGAAGACTGGAACGCGAAAAATTCCCAGAAACTTATTTCCCAGATTTCTGAAAAAGCTTTGCGTTACGATCTCACGGTGCCTTTCGCAAGGTTTGTGGCAATGAATCATGGGCAAATGGTTTTCCCTTTCAAACGCTACCAAATTCAGCCGGTTTGGCGAGCAGATCGTCCTCAGAAAGGACGTTTCAGAGAGTTTTATCAATGTGATGCGGATGTGGTAGGAAGCGAAAGTCTGTGGCAGGAAGTAGAGTTGGTGCAGTTGTATTTGAAATCTTTCGCGGAACTGCAGATTCCGGTCACTTTGCATATCAACAACAGAAAAATTTTATCTGGTTTGGCAGAATTTGCAGGTATTTCGGATCAGCTGATTGATTTCACGGTGGCGTTGGATAAACTTGACAAAATCGGAAAAGAAGGAGTGGTAAAAGAACTTTTAGAGAAAAATATTTCTCAAGAATCAATCGATCAACTGGATTTTCTCTTTAGCCAGAGTGATGATGCTCTGGAAAATGTCCTTCAATTGAAAGAGAAGTTTGCAGGAAACGAAATTGGCCTTCAAGGTGTTGAAGAATTGGAATTTGTGCTTACTAAATGTATGGATTTGGGGATTTCTCCGGAGAACTTAAAATTCGACATCACTCTCGCTCGTGGACTGGATTATTACACCGGAGCAATTTTTGAGGTGAAAGCCAATAATGTTGCAATGGGTTCCATCGGTGGTGGCGGAAGATACAATAATCTTACCGAGGTTTTCGGGGTGAAAAATATTCCGGGAATTGGGATTTCTTTCGGTCTCGACAGGATTTATTTGGTGATGGAAGAACTCGGACTTTTCCCTGAAAATAGCGAAACTGCAGTGAAATATTTGTTTGCCAATTACGGCGAAACAGAAGCAGTAGAAGCATTGAAAATCATAGCAAAATTCAGAGCGAAAGGCGTTTCTGCGGAATTGTATCCTGAATCTGCTAAACTCAAAAAACAATTCACTTACGCTGAAAAGAAAGGAATTCCGAATCTTGTTTTCTTCGGTGAACAGGAAATTTCTGAAGGGAATATCACCGTGAAAAATCTGGAAAACAGCGAGCAGAAAACTTGGTCAATAGACGATTTCTTAAATCAATTATAATGGAAAATTATCTCGAAATCAACAGGAAATCGTGGAACGCCAAAGTGGAACCTCACCTGAAATCGGATTTTTATTTTGTAGATGAATTTCTGAACGGGAGAACTTCTTTGAATTCCATTGAACTGGAGATTTTGGGAGATGTTTCGGGGAAAGAAATCCTTCATCTTCAATGTCATTTCGGGCAAGATTCGATTTCGCTTTCAAGAATGGGAGCGAAGGTTACAGGCATCGATTTATCGGACAAAGCGATCGAAGCAGCGCAAGATTTAGCACAAAAATGTGGAACTGATACACGTTTCTTGGTTTCTGATGTTTATGAATTGCCGAAAGTTTTAGACCAAAAATTCGACATCGTTTATACAAGTTATGGAACGATCGGTTGGCTTCCTGATTTGGAAAAATGGGCGCAAGTAATTTCGCAATTTCTAAAACCCGGTGGGAAATTTGTTTTTGTGGAATTTCATCCGGTAGTGTGGATGTTTGATGACGATTTTACCCATGTGAAGTACAATTATTTCAACGAAAAACCGATTGTGGAAACCTACGAAGGAACTTATGCAGATCAAAAAGCCGATTTGGTAGAGCAATATGTGATGTGGAATCATCCAACTTCCGAGGTTTTGGAGGGATTATTGAAAGCCAATTTATCATTACAATCTTTCCAAGAGTATGATTGGTCACCGTATGCGTGTTTTCGACATAATGAAGAATTTGAAAAAGGGAAGTACAGAATTCCGCAATTTGGCAACAAAGTTCCTCATGTTTTCTCTTTGGTGGCCGAAAAGAATACTGATAAATCCTGATTTCTCCCGATAAAAATATCAAGGAAGTTTAGAATTTAGTACAAAAATTTGTATTATTGCAAATCTAAATTTTGGAATCTGAAATCTAGAATTTAAGAAAAGGGGGATTAGCTCATCTGGCTAGAGCGTTAGACTGGCAGTCTAAAGGTGGTCGGTTCGATCCCGATATCCTCCACAACAAAAGGGTTACAGCGTTCTGTAACTCTTTTTTTTGTCTTTGAAATCGTGGTTTTTTAAAGGATGAAATTTCCCGCAGATCCCGTAACTTCCCCAGCATCCTTTGAAAGCGTAGCGCCTTTGCATTTCTGAAAAAACTTTTGCCTCTTTTGCGGTAAAATAAAGAACCAAGAACCAAATCAGCGAGAGCATTATCAAATTAACCAATTTCCATATTTCCAAATTCAACCTCCATCCTCCAAAAAACCTTTCCTCTTTCTTCTTGCATCTAACCTCTACAATCCAATCTGATCAATCTCCTTCATCAGCCGATCCGTTTCCGCTAAAGCCACGATGATTTTTTGGTAATGCAGGATATCATCGAAATCTAATGTTCTTCCTTTGCGGTCTTTCAGCCATTTTTGGGCGGGTTGGTAGCCCCCGATGTAGAAATTCCAAGCCACTTCCGGCACGCCTTCAAAATATTGAGAAGAATTGATGTACACTCTGCCATCTTTATAAACAGGCTTATTCACCACATTATCACCATCTTCGGGGTATTGGGTGATGTAATTTTCAACCACAGGACTTTCCAAAAGATGAATCTCCCGAATTTCCCGTCCTAAGTTTACCAACTTGAAAAAAGTTTCTGCATCTTTCGGATAAGGCACTCTTGGGAAGTCGATCTTTAGGAATTCTTTATATTTCTCGCGGTAACTTGGCGAGTGCAGCACGGCATAGATGTAATCTAAAATATCTTCGGGATAAAATTGGCTGTCTTCCTCAGTTTGCTGCGAATAGTCCGGTTTTTCAGGAGAGAAATGTAAACCTAAATTTTTAGCCATGTTCTCTACGATTTCCATATTGAGGTTCGGGATTCTTTTGGCATCGCCTTCAAGAGTGGTTTCGGGGTAAAGGTAGAGTGGAAAAACATAACTAACTTCACCAGTTTGTAGCGAAACAGAACATCTTTCAACAGGTAATTTAGTTATAAATGTATGTTGAAAATCAAATGATGTTTGTCTTTTGCAACACAAAAGCCCAATATTATTATGTAATAAGTGTCGGACTGTTTCAAATCTCGGACGAAACATTACTCCTCCGCTATTTTTAGAAATTAATGTAAACCTTTCGTCAAATGGCCTATATAAAATTTTTATTACTGATGAGTTTATTATATCATTTTTGACTTCTTGTGATTTTGATAATTTTAGACCAAATTTATTTGCTAAATCCTCCGCAGTCAATAATTCAATATCCTGTTTTAATTTATTGCTGCTTCCCTTTTCAAATTTGACTATAAAATTATCTTTCGCCGTTTCAAAACCTGAATTAGAAAATGAAAATAATTCGTCTAATTTAAATCCTGACTCATAAGTCTCAACATTTGAAAAATCTTTTGGAACGAAAAAATAATTAGGTTCGTTCGAATTTATTTCACACCAGTCAATACTTTTAATGTTCTCGTTATTTAAAAATTCATACTTTTTATTTCTAACACCATATAAGTCATAATGTAAAACATTAGCAAATTGATTCTTTTGATTTTTACTTTTTTTTATGAAAATATTAATGGAAACTCCAGCCATAATATCAAATACATTTTGATCTGTCGAGCCATCAGGAGATGTTTCAAGTTTTCTTGTATTTCCATGTAAATCAAGAATATAAATTTTATCAAAAGTCTCAAGCAAACTCTTTCTCATTTGTCGATGAGTAATTCCATCAATAAAACTATTGTTGGAAATATAGGCTAGAACGCCGCTTCCGTTTTTATCAATGAAATGTTGTCCGTACCGAATGAATTTGATGTAATCATCATCAAGATTAATTTTTCTCTCATTCAAATTCTTCTTATAATCGGAAATTAAATTCTGAATCCACTCACCTTTATTACTGGAACTTACAGAATACGGCGGATTTCCCAAAATCACCATCACCGGAGAATCCCGCTTGATGCGGTTGGCGGCGTTCGCCTCGTCGCTCAGCCAGTTGGCAAATAGTGTGTTGGTATCGGGATGGCTTTCCTCCAAACTATTGGTAAGAAATACGCGCAAACGATCGTCATTGGTGGCTTTGTAGCCGGTGTCTTTCAGCAGAATGTCCAGTTGCAGGTGCGCCATGGCGTAACTCGCCATCAGCAGTTCAAAACCGTTCAGCCTGGGAATCAAATGCTTTTCTACATAGTTACTCCAAATGCCTTGCTGCCCTTCAAATTTTTTGTGAATATGTTGGATAACTTCCGCCAAAAAAGTACCTGTACCGGTTGCCGGATCCAGAATTTGCACCTTGTGTACTTCCTTTTCCACAGTGTCGTATTTCTGCTTTTTGGCATTGAAATTCTGGGTATCGAGCGTGATTTTTGTTTGGCTGGTATCGGCTAATCCTTGGGATAACCCAAATTCGGTTTTCAGGACATCATCTACCGCTCTTACAATAAAATTTACCACCGGAGCCGGAGTGTACCAAACGCCTCGAGCCTTACGAAGTTTCGGATCGTACTCGCTCAGGAAAGTTTCGTAAAAATGGATGATGGGGTTTTCCATTTTGGTAGCCTTGCCATAATCTTTCAGAATTTCTTCCACATTACACGCCAAAAATATCTCCACCAAACTATCCACAATCCATTTGATGCGGTCATCAATATCCGGTCCTGCGATATAGCCAAATAATTTCCTTAAAAAGGGATTCGATTTCGGAATCAGTTCGGCAGCTTCATGCCTGCTAAATGTGGGCAGGGTAGGGTCATGCAATCTTGCAGCAAACATTCCATACGCAATGGTTTGTGCATACACATCAGCAAATCCTTTGGACGTAATGTCGTGAATCAAAATATCCCTAAAAGCAGTCATTTGATCCTTCAGGGTACTGTCTTCTTGGTTCGCCTCATCGCTGGTAAGGGCTTTGCCTATAACATCCGAAAGCAGTCGGGCTTTACCTGCCATCATTTCTGCTAACTTTTTCGGACTTTTAATCGTTTGTCCTACGTGGGTACAGAAATCTTTGATCAGATTCTCGAAGACGATGAAATTTTCGGGTATCGGTTGAATACCTTTTTCACCAACCTCCGCAATGGAAACCTTGGTGATAAATTCCCCCTCTCGGTAAAGATGAAAACTCAAATAATCGGTAAAAAGCAAATTATTCAGCGAAGCCTTATAGCGGTCAAACTGTTCTTTGTTTCCGGTTTTCTTAGTCCCGTCCAAATCTTTATCACCAATATCTTTTGCTTCAATAAAACCGACAGGAATATCGTTTTTGGTCAAAATATAATCTGGGGCACCACAACTCTGCCTTTTCGGTTCGTTAGTCGCCCTAATGCCCACCACCAAACTCTCCAAAAGTTGTTGCAAATCCCCACGAAACGTATGTTCCGTAGCATTTCCCAGCCGATACCTTTTATCTAAATTGTCAATATATTGTGCTATTGTCATATATAACCTTTATTTTTTTTCGAACACAGCCAATCTACAAGCTCTCATTCATATACCAAAACCTTCTAGGGAAAAGCAAAATATCATCTATTATTTTTTCTCTTTTTACTTTAGAGTTTGTTATAATATTCTTTGATTTTTTGAGCCATCAATTTCCTTCTTAAAGTTAAAAAATCCTGATAATCATCAATGTTCATTTCCATAATTTCCGTCGGTACGCAGTTCATTTTGAGGTTGTCCAACAATTCTTCTTCATTAGAAATCCCACTCATCAATTTATTATCCTCAATAATTTGAGTTTTAATCAATTCAAAATAGTCTTTAGGTGGTTTGTTGCCCACTTTAATATTTACTTCCGATTGCATATAAACATAATTGGCAATTTGGTTGTATTTGCTTCTATCAAGTCCTTTTTTACTTAAATAGTCTTTTGGAAACAGATGATGAATGTCACCACGCAAAGAAATCAAATCGCTTACTAAAACATCTTTTGATAAAAATCCTCTGTCGTTGGCTTTTACTTGCGATGCCAAAAAGACATGAAAATAGGGGCTACTTGCAACAGAAGTATCTAAACTTTGTGGCAAAGATGCATTCCAAAAGGCATCTGAAAGTTCTCCGTCCTCTTTCTCTTTTAGATATTCTCCAAATGGTTTTTGGGAAATCTGTTTGATATCAAAATCAAATGTACTTTCAGGCGAGCCTGAATACCTTCCGGTCAATATAGAATAAACCAGCCATTTTCTTACATAACTTTCAATGGCAACTGAATTTACTCCTAATTCTTTTAGTTTCAGGTAAAGAATGTAAGCAAAATTAATAGCGTTTTGTGAGCGGATGAGTTTTGGAGAAATAAATCCTGCTGACTTTACAATCATCAAGAAACGTTTGAAATTGGTTTCATTGATGAAATTATTTACCCCCTTTTTTAGTTTCAAAAATGATTGCTCTGCAATTTCGGTTTCATAACTTCTTGTTTCAAAGTTTCTTCCCGAAAGTAAACTTACTAAGTCGGATAGCCGTCCTCTATTAAATTGTGAAGTAAATGCAACACGAATTAAGTCGTTATAACTTGGGTCATATAAATCTTCATTTTCTGTTTTAAGCCAAGACATTTTTTGGAAATAATCGGTTTTAGCAAAATCTTTGTCATTATCTACAATTTGCTTGTAAAAATCTGGCGCAATGGCTAAATGACAAAAATAATCAATTGCTTTTCTCAATTCGTTTCCTCCATTTTCAGTATCCGAAGCAATTTTACTCATTGCAAAATCTGCCTGACTTAAAACAACTCCTTTTGAGTTGATTCTAATGAAAATTTCTGTTACTGTTTCAATGTCTAATTCAGAGCTCAACTCAATCATTCCGATTGGTTTTTTCACAATGCTGATTAATCTTGAAAATGATTGTTCGATGAGGTTTTCATCAATTTCAGGATTAAGAGCCGAATAATCCCTAACTAATTTCAATAAACTTATTTTTCCTGAAAAAGCATCTGTAATATCATGAAGCCAAACTTTATCTTTTAAGATTGCGGGGTTTTGTACTTCAAAACGTTCTTCAATAGGATTGAAAGCGATTTTGATTTTGATGCGTTGATAGTTTTTGTTGATAACGTATTGTCCAAGAATTGCAGCAGTCAAAGCTGTTACGCGTTGCTGTCCGTCAATTAAGACTTTTTTGCCTTCACTTAAACTTCCGTCTTTCAGTTTTACGTTTGGGTTTCTCCAAGCGATTACATAACCAATTGGGTAACCTTGGTACAAACTGTCCATTAAATCACGAACTTTTGAACTATCCCAAACAAATGGTCTTTGAATTTCTGGAATTGCAATTTCGCCTGAATTTACCCAAGCTAAAATAGTCTCTATTAAATGTTGGTTTACTGAATATTTTTGCATTTGTCTTTTTGTAGTTCGTTTCTATTAAGTACAATCGTCACAAAGTAGCGCATCATTCAAATATATCCATATTATCCCAAACCAAAAAATTTTTAATCCAAAAAACATTCATCCAGCCCCATAAAAAAACTTTTGATTCTTCTCTTCAAATGACCTCATTTCCAAATTTCAAATTCCAACCCTTTCCACTAAAACAATCCCTTAATATTCTCAATCCCTTAATGGTAAAAACCACCACCCTTCGTGTCTTTGCGTTAAAAAAAATCCGCTAAATCACCCAAATCAGCGAGAAATATTTAATATTCTCGCAAATCCCCCAGATTCCGCAGATTCACCAGTATCCTTTTGAAAGCGTAGCGCCTTTGCATTACTAAAAAAACTTTTGCCTCTTTTGCGGTAAAAAAAACAGTTATACAAATAATACCTAAGTAAACTGCATTTCAATGAATTACAGTTGTTTTTTATAAAAACTCTTGGATAAATGATTTGTTTTCGTTAATATTGTAAAACAATTCAAGCATTAAATACAGCGAGAACTTTCGAGAAAATCCCACCGCTTGAAAAATTGGTTGGCCAACATGAAAGAAATGGTTTCTAAACCTTCCAATTTTCTATACCTATTATCCCTCAAAAACGTAGTAACGATACAAAAGTTTCATAAGGACGAAACTCAAGTATCATCAGCATGAAAATCTTGTTTCATAGGTATGGAACAAGTGTCTCAATTTTTGGCCCAATATCACCCGTACGGTGGAACAGAATTTTTGTTAAGGAAAAGATGCTTTTTCTCTGTGGTAGTGGGGAGTTTCCTATTTAAGCCATATACTTCTACTTTTAATCGCACATACGGAAATTGATATGTTTTTTATAAAACTACAAAAATGTAATGGTTTAAATCGTCTTAACAAAGTCTTCAAACTTTTGTTTCATCAACAATCTCATTAAAATTTACAAATCCACAAAAAAAGATCGCTTATTTTGATAATACATTAAAATGCTTAAGGTACTACAATGGTACTACAAAGGTACTAGAAACCCTTTACAAACTCTATGTGAATATAGTAAAAATAAAGATGAAATTTTACAAATATTGCAAAACGCAATGCCAATCGGGTTTCCCGGTTGCTTCATTCACATTGATAAAGCTTTAAACCCTCTACCATTGGAACATCCCGTCTCAACTTTGCATTCCAAACTTTGAAGAATTCGTAATCCCGCATGTAGATCATCATTTTGAAAACAAAATACAAAGAAATCAAGGCGAAGAGGTCTCTGACTATTTAGGTTTAAAACCGGAAGAAATAAGAGAATTCTTCCAAAAAACGGGGTAAGTATCTTCAAAACATAAATCCGTGGTTTTTGGGTGCAAAAAAAAGGCTGCAAATACATGCAGCCTTTTTTGATCTATTTCGTTATCAGCTTATTTTGTTGCAACAACATGAAGCTCTAAATCTACTTCCTGAGAAATCATCCAATCTTTTGGATCTCCTTCTGCTCCGTAAGCCAATCCCCAATCTTGTCTATTGATGGTGAATTTTGAAGTAAGTTCTGCTTTTCCGTTCGCTACAACTACTTTTGCTGGGAAGGTTACGTTTACTGTTTTGTCTTTGATGGTAAGGTTACCGCTTACAGTTTTGTTAGCACCTTCAGTTTTGCTTTCAGTTCCTGCTGCTAAATCTTCAACCTTAGTGATTTCAAATTTCACAGTTGGATATTTTGCTACGTCAAAGAAGTCAGCGCTTTTCAAGTGGCCATCTAAATCTGCAGAAGTTTTTCCTTCGCTTTGTGCAGGATCTACAGATGCAGGATCGGTTACCAAAGTATTAACGTCAGCGCTTAAACTTCCTGAAGTTAGGTTGTCACCATCTAAAGTAAGAGTTCCTGAAGTTTTCATGATTCCGAATCTTGGGTTTAGACCGCCTTTGTGGTACCCTGTCCATTTTACCAAGCTGCTGTCTGCATTTACGGTATAGGTTTCACCTTTTTGTTCAGCTACAGCTTGTTCGGTAGAAGTTGAGGCATTGTCCGTTTTCGACTCTTTACATGATACTGCAAATAAAAAAGCTGATAATGCGAGGATTGATAGTTTTTTCATTGTGAATTGATTGTTAATTAAAATTCTTTGCAAAAGTAACTACTTTCATCAATCAATTTATTGATGTATGATAAGAATTATCAATAAACATCATATTAAAAAACATTATTTTGGTTAATGATCACGCACTCAGCTCATAATGAACTTTCATTTTTTAATGTTTTTTTAAATTTAACATAAAAAGGAAAACTCCAAAAGTAGATGATAACATATCAAATAGTCGGACTGTATTTGATTTAACTTCCTAAATTCTTAAATCTTGTGTCTTGAATCTTATCTCTTTTCACTCAGAATCCTTCATGCGAAATGCCATAAAATTTCCGTATTTTTGCCAATCCCGAATTGGCTAATTTCGGAGCATTAAAATGAAAGATTCCAAAGAATATATTGAAATTTACGGAGCGCGGGAACACAACCTGAAAAATATCTCCGTAAAAATCCCCCGAAACGAACTCGTAGTCATCACCGGATTATCGGGAAGCGGGAAATCTTCGCTCGCATTCGATACCATTTTTGCGGAAGGACAGCGCAGATACATCGAAACCTTCTCTGCGTACGCAAGGCAATTCCTCGGTGGCCTCGAAAGACCAGACGTCGATAAAATCGACGGTCTGTCGCCGGTAATCGCAATTGAGCAGAAAACAACCAATAAAAATCCAAGATCAACCGTAGGTACCGTTACCGAACTTTACGATTTTCTGAGGTTGTTATTTGCAAGGGTTTCCGATGCATATTCACTTTCCAGTGGAAAAAAACTTGTGAGCTATTCCGAGGAGCAAATTTTGGAAGCGATCCAGCAAAATTATAAAGGCGAAAAAGTAATGCTCATGGCTCCTGTGGTGCGTTCCAGAAAAGGACATTACCACGAGCTTTTCGTTCAAATGGCTAAAAAAGGGTACGGACAAGCCAGAATTGATGGCGAACTTCAAGACATTGAAATCGACCTGAAACTCGACCGCTACAAAACTCACGATATCGACATTGTTATCGACCGTTGGATTATAGGCGAAAACGCAACCGAAAATCGAATGGAAAAATCCTTGCGGACAGCCATGCAAATGGGCGAAGGGACTATCGGAATTCAGAAACTGGGTTCCGACGAAATCGAATATTTTTCCAAAAATTTAATGGATGCAGAAAGCGGTTATTCCATGGCATTGCCAGAACCGAATACCTTCTCATTCAATTCACCAAAAGGCAGTTGCCCACATTGCAAAGGTTTGGGAACCATAAAAAAGGTAAACACTGATTATTTTGTTGAAAACGCCAATCTTTCCATCAATCAAGGGGCTTTATTGCCTTTGGAGGATATTAAATCCAACAAATGGATTCTCGGGCAGATCAAAAATATTCTCGAAATATTTGGTCTCGGATTGATGACCTCATTCAAGGATATTCCTCAGGAAGCTTTGGATTATATCTACAACGGTTGCCACAAAGAATTTAATAAAGATTTAAAATACGCAGGAATCACCAAAAAAATCAAGGTGAATTTTGACGGTTTGGTGTCACTCATTAATGATATGATTGAGGATAAGGATAGCTATGACGCAGTGCTCCTCGAAAGACATTTTACCACCGAAGAAGTTTGCCCGCAATGTAAAGGTACGCGGTTGCAACCATCAAGTCTAAGTTTTAAAATTGATGGAAAAAATATTGCTGAGATCAACGCACTTTCTCTCCTCGATTTAAAAACGTGGCTGAATGATGTTGAAGATACTTTCAGCGAGAAAAATAAAGTAATTGCCCACGAAATCTTAAAGGAAATCAAAACGAGATTGCAATTTCTCCTGGATGTTGGATTGGATTATCTGAGTTTAAGCAGAAGTTCTCGAACGCTTTCTGGTGGGGAATCGCAGCGTATTCGTTTGGCTACCCAAATTGGATCGCAACTCGTGAATGTGCTTTATATCCTCGATGAACCTTCTATCGGACTTCATCAAAGGGATAATGAAAGACTCATCAATTCCCTGAAACATCTTCGCGATATTGGAAACTCCGTAATCGTTGTGGAGCATGATAAAGACATGATTCTGGAAGCAGATGAAGTTCTTGATATTGGTCCGCGAGCAGGAAAATACGGCGGTGAAGTTCTTTGGCAGGGAAAACCGAAAAATTTGCTCAAAGCCAATACCATCACTGCAGATTATATCACCGGAAAAAGAAAACTCGAAATCCCTGAAAAAAGAAGATCCGGCAACGGTAATTCGATTGTACTGAAAGGTGCTACCGGAAATAATTTAAAGAATGTAACCCTGGAAATTCCATTAGGAAAATTGGTGGTTGTAACAGGGATTTCTGGTAGTGGAAAATCTTCTTTAATCAACGGAACTCTATACCCAATTCTTAACCGACATTTCTATAGAAGTGTTCAGGAACCTTTGCCATACAAAAAAATCGAAGGAATCGAACATATTGATAAAATTGTTGATGTAGACCAAACTCCGATCGGAAGAACCCCGCGTTCGAATCCGGCAACTTATACCGGAATGTTTACCGACATCAGAAACTTGTTCGCAGAATTGCCAGAATCGAAAATTAGAGGTTACAAAGCCGGTCGTTTTTCATTTAATGTCAAAGGAGGCAGATGCGAAACTTGCCAAGGTGGCGGCCTGAAAGTGATTGAAATGAATTTTCTGCCAGATGTATATGTACACTGCGAAACATGTAACGGAAAACGCTTCAACAGAGAAACCCTCGAGGTTCGCTACAAAGGAAAATCCATCGCAGATGTCTTGGAAATGACCATCGATGAAGCTACGGAATTTTTCCAACCGATTCCGAAAATTTTTGCTAAAGTGAAAACGTTGCAAGATGTTGGTTTGGGTTATATCACGCTTGGTCAGCAATCGACCACGCTTTCGGGCGGTGAAGCGCAAAGGATAAAACTCGCAACCGAATTGGCGAAAAGACAAACCGGAAATACCCTTTACATTTTGGATGAACCGACCACAGGATTGCATTTTGAAGATGTGAAAGTCTTAATGGATGCCATCAATAAATTGGTGGATTTGGGGAATTCTTTCATCATCATCGAACATAATTTAGATGTGATTAAAATGGCGGATCACATCATCGATGTTGGTTTAGAAGGCGGTAACAAAGGCGGCGAAATCATTGCGAAAGGAACGCCCGAAGAAATCATTAAATCTAGAAAATCATTGACGGCAAAGTACTTAAAGAAAGAAATGGAAGCATAATTTCAAGCCTTTTGTTACAAAATAATGACCTTGTCAGCCTTTTCGGCAAGGTCTTTTTTTTTAACTTAGAATTTTTTCTACGGTCAGAAGTGATATAATCCTAAAAAGAGTTCATAATTTTTTCGCATTTTTTTACCTTTATTAAAAATTTTTAATGGAGGATTTACTCAACATTGTTTTACGTTCCCTCGTAGTTTATCTTTTTATCGTGGCGGGTATTCGCATTTTCGGAAAAAACCAGCTATCACAGCTTAATGCCGGCGATGTAGTGCTGCTTCTTCTAATTTCCAATGCAGTTCAAAATGCGATGGTTGGTACAAATTCTTCATTAGAAGGTGGTCTCTTAGCAGCTTTTGTACTTTTTCTAACTAATCTTTTATTAAAAAAAATAATGTTTAAAAATCCTAAAGTGAAAAGCTTTTTAGAGTCTGATCCGGTCATTTTAATTCGCGATGGTAAGGTTCTGCTCGAAAATATGCAAAAAGTAGAAATATCGCTAGATGAGCTGGAAGAAGCGGTACATGAACATGGAGTTGAAAGGATTGAGGAGGTTAAACTCTCCATCATGGAAGTTGATGGAACGATCAGTGTAATTTCTGATAACACAACCGATCAGCAAGTTCAGTATTCCAGAATTAAAAGAAGATTAAAGAAAAAATATCATTAAAAATGAACTACGAAATACGCGAAATGCAACCAGAGGATGGCGCCAAAGTCATCGAAATTTTCGAAGAAGGAATTGCCGGCGGCAATGCAACTTTCGACCAAACAGCACCAAGTTGGGAAGCTTGGGACCAGAAATATTTCAAAATAGCTCGATTGATTTTGGAGGATGAAAACGAAAATGTTGTAGGTTGGGCGGCGTTGCAACCCATCAGCAACCGCGATTGCTACAAAGGTGTTGCCGAGGTAAGTATTTATTTGTCGAATGTTGCGCAAGGAAAAGGTTTGGGTGCGATGTTGCTTCAGAAATTAATCCTCGCCAGCGAAGAACATGGTTTTTGGATGCTTCAAGCAGGTATTTTCCCAGAGAATCAACCGAGTTTAATTATTCATCAGAAATTTGGTTTCAGAACCGTTGGAAATCGCGAAAAAATTGCTCAAATGAATGGCGTTTGGCGAGATGTACTTCTGCTGGAGAGAAGAAGCAAAACAATTGGTGTTTCTTAAAACAGACCGATTTTGTATGTTTCCTTAAGTGTTTTCTTTTCTTGACTTTTTTCTAAAATCAAAAATTTTTCCGTTTGGCATCATCATTGAAATAGCTATTGAGAACTTTAAATATTTAGAAAAAATGAAAAGTCTATTTAAGATAGTTGCTATGGCAGGACTCGCTTTCACCCTCGCTTCATGTGGAACGGCGAATGATGTTTATGGCAATAATTATCCAAACAATGGAACTGTTTACCGATCATCGGACGGAACAGTTTACCGACAAGGCGAGATTTATCGTGATAGAAATGGGAATGTATACCAAAACGGGCGTATAATAAGAACCGGCGACGTATCGGGCCGACTGGGAGTTTTGGGAAGAAATGGTAATAATACCGTTTATTATCCAAACGGAAATGCAAAAAGATTACCTCCGGGACAGGCTAAAAAGATCTACGGTGGTAATGCAAAAGATTACGCTTACGGACAAACCAAGAAGCGAAATGGGTCTTGGAATAACAACCGAAATTGGCAAGATGACGACCAATACGGCGACTATAAAAAAGGAAAATACAAGAAGGATAAGCACAAAAAAGGAAAGAAAAATCACAAATAAAAAACGCGGGAAAATATCCCGCGTTTTTTGCTATTCAGCAAGTTGGTTTTACTTGTCGATCGACCCTAAAACTTTTTGTGCAAATCCGTTCAGTGCATCTTTTTCACTCATTCCATTTTTCACGTTATGGTGAACTTCCAATGCTCCGCAGATATTGGTAATCAGTTCTCCTGCTACATTAAGGTCTTCTTCCGTGGCGCCTCGAAATTCGCAGAAAGCTTCTAAAACCTCTAAAGTTTTTTCTAAGTTTTCCGGAGTTTGAGTTTGGTAAAACTGTCTAATTATAGGTAGTTTCATGAGTTCGCTTCGTTAAAAAGGTTAATAAGACTTTCCGCTTGATTGGTCTGTACTTGGTTGAATAATTCCCCTTTTTTAAATATTGCAAAGGTTGGTAAATTATCTACTTTAGCCAATTTACGGCTTTCCGGCAATTTCTCCGCATCTACGTAGTAGAAAGGAATATTTTCGTTCTCTGCAGCCAATTTTTTGAATTTTGGTTTCATAATTCTGCAGTTCCCGCACCAGGATGCGCCGTATTGTACTACAACCTGATCTTGTTCTGCAACAATTTGTTGCAAAGTGTCTTCTGTTAATTCTGTGTACATTTCGGTTGTGTTATTTTTAATTAGTTGTTGTGAGTCGCAAGGTATTCCGCAGTAGAGTTTCTATCCGCTTTCATTGCATCTTTGCCTTCTTCCCAGTTCGCAGGGCATACTTCACCATGTTTTTGTACGTGCGTGTACGCATCAATTAACCTTAAGAATTCTTTTACGTTTCTTCCCAATGGCATATCGTTCACAGATTCGTGGAAGATTTTTCCGGTTTCGTCGATTAGGTAAGTTGCTCTGTAAGTAACGTTAGAACCAGTGTAGAATTCATTGCCTTCTTCGTCAAATTCGAAATCCTGATCTACAATTCCAAGAATGTTCGCCAATTGTCTGTGAGTATCGGCAAGAATTGGGTAAGTTACTCCTTCGATTCCTCCGTTATCTTTTGCAGTGTTCAACCAAGCAAAATGTACTTCGTTGGTATCGCAAGAAGCTCCGATTACTTTGGTGTTTCTTTTCTCGAATTCAGGCAAAGCCTCTTGGAAAGCATGAAGTTCTGTTGGGCAAACAAACGTAAAATCTTTTGGGTACCAAAACAAAATTACTTTTTGTTGATTTTTTGTTGCTTCTTCAAAGATGTTGATTTTCAAATCATCTCCCATTTCGCTCATTGCGTCGATTGCTACGTTTGGGAATTTTTTTCCTACTAGTGACATAATAATTGGTTTTTAAAATTTAATAGTACAAAAATACAAAGTTTTTATCAATTGAAAACTATTTTCCGATTTATAATATCTATAACAGTTAAAGATTTGGTATGAATTCGAATCGATCTTTATTCGAATCGATCTTTTTTCTGAAATAATTAAAAATATTACTGTAAATTCACCTTTTAAAAGTATAAAGTTATGAAAAAAATCCTCGTTATTCTTCTGGTTGCGTTCATTTTAATCCAATTTTTCCCGATTGATAAAAATAATCCAGCGCCTACGCCACAAATGGATTTTCTTACCATAAAAAATACCCCGGAAAGCACCGCGAAATTAATAAGAAATGGTTGCTACGATTGCCATAGCAATGAATCGAAATATCCTTGGTACAGTAATTTTCAGCCTGTCGCATGGTTCCTGAAAGATCACATCGATGAAGGCCGAAGAAAATTGAATTTTTCTACTTTTGCTACTTATGAACCGAAAAGACAAGCGCATAAATTGTTTGAAGCCATCGAAATGGTCGAAAAAGATGAAATGCCTTTGGATTCATACACTATAATCCATTCCGAAGCGAAATACACGGAAGCGCAAAAGCAAGAAGTGCTTCAATATTTCAAAAAAATAGAGAATGACATTAGAACTACCCATAATTTGGCTCCGGAACAAAGAAAATAAGCATGATTGATTCTTCTAAATATTATGCTTTCTATGATGGAGATTGCGGATTTTGTAATCATTGGGTTCAATGGATTTTAGAAAATGATGCTCGGGATCAGTTTCTTTTTTCGTCTTTGCAATCCGATTTTGGACAAAATTTTTTAAAAGAAAGAGGGCTCGAAACTCAGGATTTAAACACAATTTACCTCTGGAAACCTCAATCTTTTTATCTCACCAAATCACAAGCAATCTTTAAAATTGGCTATGTTTTAGGAGGAAAATACCGTTTGCTGAGTTATCTGAAATACTTTCCAAAATTTTTAACGGATTTTGTTTACAGTCAAGTTGCAGCAAATCGTCATCGATTGGCGCCGGATCATTGCACAGTTCTTTCACCGGATCAAAGAAAGAAATTCATTATTTATAATGATTAAATCCGGAATTTTCAAGTATTATGAACGCTTGAAAATTAAATTATCGCCCGATTTTTACCTCAAACTAATTCTTATATTTGCAAAATGGAATATAATACCAAGAGAACGCATCTGCACATGCCCGAATACGGCAGAATTATACAGCAGCTTGTAGAGCGTTGCAAAGAACTGGAAACTAAAGAACAGCGCAACGAAATGGCTGTAGCCATCGTGGATTTCATGGGGCAGCGCAACCCGCAACTTAGAGACGAAGAAAACTATAAACATAAACTTTGGGATCATCTTTTTATCCTTGCTAATCACGATTTAGACGTGGATTCCCCTTATCCTTTTCCCACTATGGAAGAATTGAAGGAAAAGCCCAAAAGAATGGAATACCCAAAACTTCAAGGTGATTTTAAATTTTACGGAAAAAGTATTTTGCAATTAATCGATAAAGCCATCGAGCTGGAAGATGGCGATGAAAAAGATGCTTTAATCCAAGTTATCGCAAATAATATGAAGAAATCCTATAATGTTTATAACAAAGAACATGTTCAGGATGAGGTGATTTTCAGGCATTTAAAAGATCTTTCCGAAAATAGATTAGATTTAACAGGTCTGGATTCCCTTGAAAAAAGTAAAATTTATTATGCCACCAACCGAAACGGAAAATCCAACGGAAAAAATCAAAACCAAAATAACCAAAACAAAAGAAGAAACTTTCAATATAATAAAAACCGAAAATAAGCATGAGCGGATCATTTAAGATAAAAGGAGGAAAAAGACTACAGGGTGAAATTACTCCGCAAGGTGCAAAAAATGAAGCGTTACAGATTTTGTGTGCGGTTTTGCTCACCGAAGACGAAGTGCGAATCAAAAATATTCCCGATATTCATGATGTTAACAGATTGATCGAAATTCTTGGGGATTTCGGTGTAAAAGTTACCAAGAATGCCCACGGCGATTATACCTTTAAATCGGATGCAGTAAACTTTGATTATGTAAAATCACCAGAATTTAAAGAAGATGGTTCTAAACTCCGTGGTTCCATTATGCTTCTAGGCCCAATGTTGGCGAGATTTGGCGAAGCGTATATGCCGACTCCCGGAGGAGATAAAATTGGTAGAAGACGCCTGGATACTCATTTCCAAGGATTTGTAGAACTGGGTGCGGAATTTCATTATGATGAAAACGAATATCTTTATTCATTAAAAGCAACTGAGCTTCGCGGTAAGTTTATTCTTTTAGAAGAAGCTTCTGTAACGGGAACTGCAAATATTGTGATGGCGGCCGTTCTGGCAAAAGGAAAAACTAGAATTTACAATGCTGCTTGTGAACCTTATTTGCAACAACTTTGTAAAATGTTGAACAGAATGGGCGCGAACATTTCGGGAATTGGTTCCAATTTACTTACTATTGAAGGGGTTGAAAGTTTGAAAGGAACAGAGCATACCATGCTTCCGGATATGGTGGAAATTGGCTCTTGGATTGGGCTCGCTGCGATGACAAAATCGGAAATTACTATCAAAAATGTTCACTGGAATGAACTTGGCGTAATTCCTAATACCTTCAGAAAATTGGGAATTCATCTGGAAAGACGTGGTGACGATATTTTCATTCCTGCTCAGGAAAATTATAAGATTCAGAAATTCATCGATGGTTCTATTCTTACCATTTCCGATGCGCCTTGGCCAGGATTCACGCCGGATTTGCTTTCTATTATTTTGGTCGTGGCTACTCAGGCGAAAGGAACCGTATTAATTCACCAAAAAATGTTCGAATCCCGATTATTCTTCGTGGATAAATTAATCGATATGGGTGCACAAATTATTTTGTGCGATCCGCACCGTGCAACCGTTGTAGGTTTGAATCATGAATATCCTTTGCGTGGAACCACTATGATTTCCCCCGACATCAGAGCGGGAAATGCATTATTGATAGCCGCACTTTCTGCGGAAGGAAATTCTACCATTCACAATATCGAGCAGATCGATCGTGGTTACGAGAATATCGACGGAAGATTACGAGCTTTAGGTGCAGAGATAGAAAGAGTATAAATAGTCTCTCAAATTTAATTTTAGATAAAATAAATCCGCTTTTTTTGCGGATTTTTTAATTTCTAAGTTTTAAACGTTATCTTTGCAAAAATTTTTGGGCTTCAAAAGTTGAAGTTACCCATTAATAATTAATTTATTAAACAAAATTTAATGAGCAATATCGTTGCAATTGTTGGGCGCCCCAACGTAGGAAAATCAACCCTGTTTAACCGTTTTTTAGAAAGAAGAGAAGCTATCGTAGATTCTACTTCTGGTGTTACCAGAGACCGCCATTACGGAAAATCCGACTGGAATGGGGTAGAATTCACCGTAATTGATACCGGTGGTTATGAAGTAAATACGGAAGATGTTTTTCAGGAAGAAATCATCAAACAAGTAGAATTGGCAGTAGATGAAGCTACTTCAATCATCTTTATGCTGAATGTGGAAGAAGGGTTAACAGATACTGATCAGGAGATTTATGAAATGCTTCGCCGATCCAATAAACCTATTTATATCACTGTAAATAAAGTAGATTCCGCAACCGAGGAACTTGCTGCAACAGAATTTTATCAATTAGGAATTGAAAAATATTACACTTTATCTTCAGCAACGGGTTCCGGAACCGGAGAATTGCTCGATGATATCGTAAAAGAATTCCCAACAACCGAATACAAAGATCCTTTCGAGGGTTTGCCAAAAATCACTATCGCTGGAAGACCAAACGTTGGAAAATCGACTTTAACCAACGCTTTGCTCGATGTGGAAAGAAATATCGTAACCGATATTGCCGGAACAACGAGAGATTCAATTCAAACTTTATATAATAAATTTGGTCATGAATTTGTTTTGGTTGATACTGCCGGAATGCGTAGAAAGGCCAAGGTGAAAGAAGATTTGGAATTTTATTCCGTGATGCGTTCCATTCGTTCTATCGAATATTCTGATGTTGTAATCATCATGGTTGATGCGACTTTAGGTTGGGAATCTCAGGATATGAATATCTTCGGATTGGCACAGAAAAACAGAAAAGGAATTGTAATTTTGGTGAATAAATGGGATCTTGTTGAAGATAAAAGTACCAATTCGACCCGTGATTTCGAAAACCAGATCAAAGAAAGAATTGGGCAATTTACCGACGTGCCAATCCTGTTTATTTCGGCTTTAACCAAGCAAAGAATTCTGAAAGCAGTAGAAGTTGCGATGGAAGTGTATGAAAACCGTGCAAAGAAAATCAAAACTTCAAAACTAAACGAGGTGATGTTGCCTGTTTTCGAGCAAACGCCACCGCCGGCAATCAAAGGAAAGTATGTAAAAATAAAATATTGCGTACAACTTCCAACGCCGAGTCCACAATTTGTCTTTTTCTGCAACCTTCCGCAGTATGTAAAAGAATCTTACAAAAGGTTCACCGAAAACCAATTGAGAAAACATTTTGGTTTTACAGGAGTTCCTATCGAAATATATTTCCGACAAAAATAAAATTTCACAGCCTTTCAGATTTTTTTCTGAAAGGTTTTTTATTAAATTAATTTTTCCCGAACTTTACCACATAAATAATTGCTATGATTACTGTTTTATCCGATCAATTCTCACTTGTTAATACTTGGATCAATGAATTACGAAATGTAGAAGTGCAAAACGACCGAATGAAATTCCGTAGAAATATGGAAAGAATCGGCGAAATTGCTGCTTTTGAAATCAGCAAAGGTTTAGAACAGAAAGAAATAGAAATTACCACGCCTCTGGATCTAATTAAAGTTAAAGAAATCGCTGTTCAGCCGGTGATTACAACGATCTTAAGAGCTGGAGTTCCTTTATTTCAAGGAATTTTAAATTATCTTGATAAAGCAGATTGTGGGTTTGTTGCAGCATACCGAAAACACGATGCCAACGATTATTTTTCTATCAAACAAGATTATCTTACTTGTCCCAATATCGATGGGCGACCTTTGATTGTTGCCGATCCGATGTTGGCAACCGGCGCAAGTTTAATTGAGGCCATCAAGGATTTGTTGAATCACGGAAAGCCAACTCAGCTTCATATTGTGGCGGCAATTGCTTCACAACAAGGCGTTGAAACGATTCAAAATGAATATCCGAATGCTAAAATTTGGGTAGGTGTGATCGATGAAAAACTCACCTCAAAAGGTTACATCACGCCAGGTTTAGGCGATGCCGGAGATTTGTCTTATGGCGAAAAGCTTCAGAGATAAACGACTTTCGATATACAATAAAAACCTTCATTTCATAAGTGAGGTTTTTTTTTTGAATTAATCTGTGGCAATCATTAAAACAGAAATTTTGTTGTTTGGATATTTCAGGATTTCCCACGCCACGGAACTTATCGTATTACCGGTCGTGAATACATCGTCAATTAAGAGGATATGTTTTCCCGAAACTTCTTTCGTGCTACTGAAGAGGTTTTGCGTTTGTTCACGTTCTTTTCTGCTTCTTTTTGCTTGTGCTTTTTTATAGAAATTTCTTTGAATTAAAGTGTGATCAAAAGGAATTTTGAGTTCTTCAGAAAGTGTTTCGGTGTAGAGATGAAGCTGGTTGTAGCCACGTTTTTTCAATTTTTTAGGATGAAGCGGAACCGTGACAAAAAGGTCGGGGTTCAGAATGTTGAGGTCTGTTTTTTCCAATGTCCATTTAGCTAAAATTTTTCCAATTTTTTCACGATTTCCGTATTTCAACTGATGAACAATTTTTCGGCTCAGATTTTCGTCTTCAAATTGCATCAAAGCAACCGCATTTTCCGTCGGGAAAAGCAAAGTGCATTTTTCTTTAAGCAAATTATTATCCGCAAAATGATCATGAGTGAAATGGATTTGATCAAAACATAAATCGCAAACTACTTCTTCTGAATGAATAATTCGGTTACATTTAAGACATCGATTAGGAAAAAGGATTTGCAGAATATTCACTTTCAGTTATTTAAGCTTTAAAATTACAAAAATAATGCACTGAAATCACAACAAATTTTTCCTGATTTTTTGGATGGATTTTCTCATTTCCTCATTGAAAAGTTCTTTCTCCAAACGAATTGGCGGCGCCTGTCTTACTTCGCAATCCGAAATGCTGCACGTCTCGCAAGTAACGCCAACGCTGATTGTTTTTATGCGATCACTTTTGGCAAATTTTATCTTTTTCAGAGAATTGGTGTTGAGCAAAATTCCCAAGCAATAACTGCGGTTTGTCCCGTCTGAAAAAGGATTTTTCTGAGAAGTTGAAATCACTAAATAAGAAAGTCCGCTGTCTTTGTAGTGCGAAATTTGCGCATCGGTTAGTTTTTCATTTTCCTTTAAACTCACGAGGTTTTTCACGGCAATCCATCTTCTGCAATAATGTTCATTGGTTGCGTTGGCATGCGGAGCTTGTTGTTGATTAAGGTGTAATTCTTTTAAAATATGTATTTTATCAGAATGTTTCTTTTTGGTAAAGCAAAGGTAAAAGAGATCTTTAATTCCAAATTCCGGCGGCAGAATATTGGTCAATCGGTAATAAAAAGTTTCTGGCGAATTGGTAAACTCTTGAATTAATTGGTCGAAAACATCCGGTTCCCATTGATTTAATTGAAAAAAATCATTCAATTTTTCCGTCAAAGCTGCTTTCGGGATGAGTAAACAACCGGCAAAATACGATGCATGGAAATTATTTAGCAAGTTTTCAAAATTGGTAAAATCTAGCCAGGAATAAGTGTTGGGACGTGGATTTAGATTTAAGACATTAAAACCAATTTCTTTAGCAAAAATGAAAGTTCGCTGGTCTTCGCTGAGTTTTTCGTTCAGCAAAAGCAATTTTTTTTCAGGAATAAAAAGTGATCTCAGCTTCCCGGAAGCACCGAAATTTTCGAAATTCATCGTTCTGATTTCATAGCCAAAAGATTGAATTAAAAGTTGTTCAAAATCTTCAACTTTTGGTTTTGAATGCAAATTATTTTCAATGAAATACTCTTGTGCTTTTTCCTCGATTTCCGGAAAATAATTGTCGTACAACTCCTGAAAACTCCGTAAAACTGCAAAATAAAACCGCTCTTTTCCCAAATTGTAATTCTGTGAAATTTCAATAAGGGTGTTGATGAATGCGGTAACTTTTTTCGGTGCATCGCTGATGATGCTGATGAGGTTGCTTTTATTAATTCCGAAAAGTTCGAGCGGAATTTCCTTGAAAAAATCAGATTGCAGGATTTCGGTGAATGGAGCCAAGCCTTTATCGAGTTTTGTCGAAACCAAATCATCATAATTGCAGCCTAATTTTTCGCAAAGTTGAATGATTTTTTCATGTTTTGGGAATTTTTTTCCGTTCTCAATTTCATTCAAGTAGGATTTGGACATGCCGGTTTCATTGGCTAAATCCTGTAGCGACCAATTCTTTTTCTGCCTTTGTTGCTTGAGTTTCAGACCGAAAACTGTTTTGATAAAGTTGCCGTCTTGTGTCATTATTTTTCTGCTGAGTGCAATTTATATTCTTTCTAAATATGCTCTTGGAAATCCGATGGAGACAAAGGTAATGAAAAAAAATTCAGATGTTCGCAAAAATATTTTTTAGCGAACGTTCGCTAATTGAAATATTTTGTATAAGTTTGTGAAAGCAATACCGAAAAATATTTCATTATGGAAACAGCCACTTATTTCAAAATTCTTCCAACAGAGCAGTACAAAGAAGTTTTTACGCCTGAACTTGTTGAGTTTTTATATAGACTTCACGATGCTTTCGGGGAGGAAAGAGAAAGGCTTTTGATCGCCCGACAAATGCGACAAATAGAATTTGATCATCGTCAATTACCTCATTTTCTTCCTGAAACTGAAGATATCAGAACTGGAAATTGGGTTTGCAATCCGCTTCCCAAAGATTTGATGGATCGACGAGTAGAAATTACCGGTCCGGTAGAAAGAAAAATGATTATTAATGCGCTAAATTCGGGAGCTTCGGCTTTCATGGCAGATTTTGAAGACAGCAATTCGCCGACTTGGAAAAACTGTATGGAGGGACAACTTAACCTTTCCGAAGCGGTAAACCGAACCATCAGTTTTGAAAATGAAAATGGAAAAAAATATTCACTTAATGAAGAATTAGCAACGCTTTTGGTTAGGCCGAGAGGTCTTCATTTGGAAGAAAAAAATATTAAAATTAATGGGAAAAATGCTTCTGGTTCTTTAATTGACTTCGGGATTTTCTTCTTTAGAAATGCAAATCAACTGATTGAAAACGGAAGCGGACCTTATTTTTATCTCCCAAAATTGGAGCATTACAACGAAGCAAACTGGTGGAATGATGTGTTTAATTTTTCTCAGGATTATCTGAAAATTCCGCGTGGAACGATTAAAGCAACGGTTCTAATTGAGACGATTACTGCGGCTTTTCAAATGCATGAAATTTTATTTGAACTCAAAGAACACAGCTCCGGACTGAATTGTGGAAGATGGGATTATATTTTTTCTTACATTAAAAAGTTTAGAAATCTACCAGAATTTCTAGTTCCGGATCGCGATCAAGTGACGATGACTACTCCTTTTATGAGCGCATATTCAAAGTTGGTAATCAAAGTTTGTCATCAAAGAAACGTTCATGCGATGGGCGGAATGGCAGCACAAATTCCGGTGAAAAATAATGAAGCAGAAAATGAAATTGCTTATGCAAAAGTTCGCGCAGATAAAGAAAGAGAAGTGAAAAATGGTCACGACGGAACTTGGGTTGCACATCCAGGTTTGGTGAAAGTGCCGAAAGATATTTTTGATGAATATATGCCTTCTCCTAATCAAATCGATAAAAAATTCGATGAATATCAGATTTCAGAAGCGGATTTGCTGGAAATTCCAAAAGGTACCATCACCGAAAAAGGTGTTCGAAAAAACATCAATGTAGGAATTCTTTACATCGAATCTTGGTTGATGGGTGTTGGAGCGGCCGCACTTTACAATTTAATGGAAGATGCGGCAACCGCCGAAATTTCAAGAACACAAATCTGGCAATGGCTGAAAAACGAAGCCAAATTAGACGATGGAAGAACGCTTCTTCCGGAGATGATTCTGAATTGGCAAGTTGAAGAACTTCAAAAAATTAAAGAATATGTCGGGGAAGAAAGGTTCGCTTCCGGGAAATTTGAATTAGCCACTGAAATTTTCAACGGAATTGTTTTAAATGATGCTTTCGTAGAATTCTTAACCTTAGAGGCTTATCAGTTTATTTAAAATTAAGAGTCATTAAAAATTCAACAAAAAATAAAATCCAAAATATTATGAAAAATCAAGAGCAAATCCAGAAATTGGAAAAAGACTGGTTGGAAAACCCAAGATGGAAAGGAGTAAAAAGACCTTATTCTGCAGAAGAAGTACTAAAATTGAGAGGTTCATATCAACTCGATTATACCGTTGCAAAACTCATGTCTGAAAAATTATGGGAAAAACTGAACAATCAGGATTTTGTGGCAGCATTGGGCGCACTTACCGGAAATCAGGCGGTTCAGGAAGTTGATGCCGGTTTGGAAGCAATTTATCTTTCCGGTTGGCAAGTGGCTGCAGATGCAAACTTGAGCGGCGAAATGTATCCTGATCAAAGTCTTTATCCGGCGAATTCGGTGCCGAGTGTGGTGAAAAGAATTAATAATGCTTTGCTCAGAGCGGATCAAATTCAATCGGTAAACGACGTGGACGAAGTAAACAGAAAAAATTATTTGGTACCAATTGTTGCTGATGCGGAAGCTGGGTTCGGTGGAAATTTGAATGCTTTTGAATTGATGAAACAAATGATAGAAGCAGGAGCAGCGGGTGTGCATTTCGAAGATCAATTGTCATCTGCTAAAAAATGCGGGCATCTCGGAGGAAAGGTTTTGGTGCCTACCCAAGAGGCGATTAATAAACTGGTTGCGGCTCGCTTGGCGGCCGATGTATGCGGAGTTCCAACAATTTTGGTGGCAAGAACTGATGCTGATGCCGCGGATTTGTTGACGTCGGATATCGATGATCGCGACAAGAAATTCGTAACCGGAACTCGTACTGTGGAAGGCTTTTTTGAAGTGAAAAATGGAGTAGAACAAGGAATCGATCGAGGTTTGTCCTACGCGCCATACGCAGATTTGATTTGGATGGAGACCTCCAATCCGGATTTGGATTATGCCCGAAAATTTGCGGAAGGAATTCATGCTAAATTTCCTGGTAAAATGCTGGCTTACAACTGTTCACCTTCATTTAATTGGGCTGCAAAACTTTCGGTGGAAGAAATGGAAACTTTCCGTGAAGAGCTGGCGAAAATGGGTTATAAATTCCAATTTATCACTTTGGCAGGTTTCCACGCATTAAATACATCGATGTTTGAACTGGCTTTAGCTTACAAAAAACGTGGAATGGCGGGCTACTCTGAACTTCAGGAAAGAGAATTCGCATTGCAGAAAGAAGGTTTCCGTGCGGTAAAACACCAAAGTTTCGTAGGAACCGGATATTTTGATGCATTGCAAACCGTGATCACTGCTGGGAATTCTTCGGTAGTCGCAATGAAAGATTCTACTGAATCGGCGCAGTTTCATTAATTATATTCTTTAATAATTGTTATTTTGAAGTCCTTCTGCTTTTTTGGCGGAAGGATTTTTTTTAGATTTATACTTTATAATTGTTCAATTCATTTTAATAAAATTTTTTCATCGTTCCTGCGATCTTCTAACTTTCTTTATCTTTGCAAAATGATACGAATTACCAAAATTTTCACTTTTGAAACGGCCCATGTTCTGTACAATTACGACGGAAAATGCAAAAACATGCACGGGCATTCCTACAAACTTTTTGTTACGGTAAAAGGAAAACCGATCAATAATTTAGACGATCCGAAAAACGGAATGGTAGTGGATTTTGGCGATATCAAAAAGATCGTTAACTCCGAAATCATCGATGTTTGGGATCATGCAGTTTTGGTTAATGGTTATTCTCCGCACCAAGAATTGGGGCAAGATTTGGAAGGAAAAGGTCACAAAGTAATTTTTTGCAATTACCAACCAACTTGCGAAAATATGTTGTACGATATTGCCGAAAAAATTCAAAATAAACTTCCAAAAGAGGTGCAACTTGCTTATCTGAAACTTCACGAAACGGAAAATTCCTACGGAGAATGGTTTGCTGAAGAAAATAAAGAAAACTTTTCTTAGTATTTCTGATAAAAAATCTAAAATTGGCACCTGAAATTAATTCATGAAAATAAAATTAGAACCGAACAAAAAAATATATTTCGCTTCCGATCAGCATTTTGGAGCTCCAACTCCACAGGCAAGCAAAATCCGCGAAGAGAAATTTATCCGTTGGTTAGATGAAATAAAATCTGACGCGCAGGTGCTTTTTCTCATGGGTGATCTGTTCGATTTTTGGCATGAATGGAAACATGTTATTCCGAAAGGATATGTACGTGTTTTGGGCAAATTAGCTGAATTGAAAGATGATGGAATTGAGCTTTTTATGTTCGTAGGAAATCATGATTTGTGGATGAAAAACTATTTTGAAGAAGAAATTGGTTGCACAGTTTTTTTCGAAAAACAATTCTTTGAAATCAATGGAAAAAAATTCCTTTTGGCTCACGGCGACGGTTTAGGACCGGGCGACAAAGGTTATAAAAGGATGAAGAAATTATTTACCAATCCGCTTGCGCAATGGGCTTTCAAGTGGCTTCATCCGGATATTGCAATGAAAGTAGCCATTTATTTTTCAACCAAAAATAAGATGATTTCCGGTGAAGAAGACAAAGCATTTTTGGGTGAGGACAAAGAATTTTTAATTCTCTATTCCAAGGAAAAACTTCGAAATGAAAAGATTGATTATTTCGTCTATGGTCATCGTCATTTGCCGATGGTTTTGGATTTAAAAATGAATGAAAACGAAGCAAAATACGTTAATCTTGGCGATTGGATTTCTTACTTTACTTATGGTGAATTTCAGAAAGATTTTGAATTGAAAATTTGGGAGTGATGAATTTTTAATTTTAACATAAAGACACGAAGGTTTCACGAAGAATATGATGTGTTTTTATGACACTAAGCTGTTTATGAAATTGTTTTATATTTAAACACAAAGACACGAAGATTTCACGAGGAATATTGTGTAATCTTATGACACGAAGTGGTTTGTGAATTTTTTTTCGAATTTTGAGTAATTTTTGAAACAAGTTAATATGACTGAAAACGAATTATCAAGGATAGTTTATGATGCAGGTTTAAAGGTTCATAAAAGTCTTGGTCCAGGTCTTTTGGAAAGTGCTTATGAACAATGTTTGTTTTATGAACTCACCAAGCAAGGGATTTTTGTTGAAAGGCAAAAACCAATGCCACTTCACTATGAAGAAATCGTTTTAGATTCCGGATTTAGAGTCGATATGATGGTGGAAAATTCACTAATTCTCGAAATAAAAGCTTGCGAAGAGGTTAGTAATCTGCACTTTGCACAATTATTAACTTACCTAAAACTGAGTGGCTGTAAATTGGGTTTATTGATCAATTTCAATACCTTTCTTTTCAAAAATGGCGTAAAGCGTGTCATCAACGGAACACTTTAATCATGAACTTTTGAAACAATTTTATCAAATTCTAGCAGAAAAAGCTTACGTCGTGTCGTAAAACAGAAAGTTTTAATTGTGAAACCTTTGTGTCTTTGTGTTTAGAAAAAAAGCGCTGATAATTAACTATAAAAAAGGAATACAATTTTAAGTAAGTACATTTTGCATCGTGTCATAAAAACAGAATATAGTAATTGTGAACCTTTTGTGTTATTGTGTTTATAAAAAATAAAACAATTTGAATAATATTTTCAACATAAAAACTGAAGCAGATTTTCGACAAAAATGTTTGGAAACTTTCCGTTATCAATATGAAAATGTGGAAGTTTACCGAAAATTTTGCGATTATTTGCACATAGATTCGACTGAAATTCAGGATATTCACGAAATACCTTTCTTGCCAATTGAAATGTTCAAAAATCATTTGGTTTTAGATCGAAATTTTTCTACGGATCAGTATTTTCAAAGTTCGGGAACTACTCAAATGAACCGTTCCAAGCATTTTATTGCAGATTTTGCTTTGTATGAAGAAAGCATTTATCACAGTTTTGCAAAATTTATCGGAAAGCCCGAAGATTTTATTTTCTTAGGATTATTGCCCAATTATTCCAAAAATCCACATTCGTCATTGATTTATATGGTTGATTTTCTCATGAAAAAATCCGGTAAACCTGAAAATGGATATTTTCTTTACAACCATCAAGAATTATTGGAACTTTTACAAAATTTAAAGGATAAGAAAGTCATTCTTTTTGGAGTTTCTTTTGCGCTGTTGGATTTTTTGGATTCGTTCTCACAACAACTTGATTTTCCTGATTTATTCATCATCGAAACCGGCGGAATGAAAGGCAGAAAAGAAGAAATGACGAAAGATGAATTGCTGAAAATTTTGCAAAAAGGTTTCGGAACTAACCGGATTTTTTCGGAATATTCCATGACGGAATTGCTTTCTCAAGCGTATTCTTTAGGTGAAAATATTTACGAAACGCCCAACTGGAAGCGGATTCTCATTAGAAATACCGAAGATCCATTTTCCTATGTGGAAAATGGAAGAACCGGCGCGATCAATATCATCGATTTGGCGAATATTCATTCTTGTAGTTTCATTGCGACGCAAGATTTGGGGAAAATTATGGAAGATTTTTCGGCTTTTTCGGCTTCGGAAAATGAAATTTCGAGTCCGAAGTTTCAGGTTTTGGGCAGGATCGATCATTCTGATATTCGTGGTTGCAGCTTGTTGGTTTCCTAAAGTTTTCTATCGTGCAAAATAATATCGTGTATTGCGATTTTTTTTATATTTCTTTAATGAGCATTTAGAAAATTTAAATTTTAATGGATTTTCAATGAGAATTTTTAGAGAATGATTTTTTATCGTTACATTTTCTTAATTTTACATCCATTAAAATTTATAATGCTATGAAATATTTTTATACGCTGATGATGGCTTTCCTATTGCCTTATTTGGCCATCGCACAACAAACTGTTTCCTATTCGGTGAATCCGCCGACTTTCAACGAAACCGAATCGATTACGGTAACTTTTACACTGAACGAAACCAATTTTGGAGTGGCAACTTCGCACGCGCTTTATTTGTGGGCGTGGTCGGTTGATTCGAACAACACCAGCGCGGATTCCCCAACCAACGGAACTTGGACAGCCTCGAATGCTGCTAATAAACTAACCCATGTTTCCAGTTCAGGATCTACGGGAACTTACACATTTACCATGAATACGGTGAAATCTTTCTACGGAAACCGCCCAAATCCGCTTTCTAAAATTGGATTTCTGGTAAAAACCATCAACGGATCTGTTCAATCGCAGGATATCAACTTGAATGTAGGTAAATTTCAATTTAATTTAACCAATCCTGTTGCGGGAAGTACCAATGTGGTGAATTCCGGAACGGTGATTAATATTACCGGAAATTCCTCTCAGCCAGCTAATTATGTGGTGAAAGCCAATGGAAATCCTGTTTATACAAGTTCTTCGGCTTCTACCTCTTTAAATTTTCCGTATACCGTAACTCAGGATGCGAATATGGAAGTGGTTGCAACCGGTGCTTCGGACGGAACTGTGGTTACTAAAACTTTCACTGTTTCTCTTGCAACTCCGGTACAAACGGCTACAATTCCGGCTTATATGAAACAAGGAATTTCTTACGATCCGGCTGATCCAACTAAAGTAGGTTTAGCGCTTTATGCACCCGGAAAAGCTTTTGTAAATGTGATAGGAAGCTTCAATAACTGGACGGTAAGCGCAAATTATCTGATGAAAAGAGATACCACAAATCCGAATCTTTATTGGATTGAAATTACAGGATTAACGCCACAACAAATTTATACTTTCCAATACAGAACTGCGGATGGAATTAAAGTAGCGGATCCTTATTCACCTTTAGTTCTTTCGCCTTACGATGATCCGTATATCAATCAGAACGCAATGGTTTATCCGAATCTTCCGGCTTATCCGGCAGGACAGAGTTTTGAGGTTTCTGTGATACAGACTGCAAAACCTGCTTATCCGTGGGTGGTAACCAATTTCAATAAACCAGCTAAGGAAAATCTTATCGTATACGAACTTCTTGTAAGAGATTTCACTACCCAGAAAACCTGGCAGTCTTTAATTGATAAAATTTCTTACTTAAAATCTTTGAAAATCAATGCAATTGAATTGATGCCTGTAATGGAATTCGACGGAAATAATTCCTGGGGTTATAATACAGGTTTCCATTATGCTTTGGATAAAGCGTACGGAACGCCTGAAAAATTCAAGGAATTTATTGATCTATGCCACCAAAACGGAATTGCCGTAATTTTAGATATCGCCTTTAACCACGCAACCGGAAGAAGTCCAATCGAAAGAATGTGGATGGTTGATCCGGATGGTGACGGTTTCGGAGATCCTGCTGCTGATAATCCTTATTTCAATCAGGTTGCGAAACATTCTTATAGTGTGTTTAATGATTTCAACCATTCAAAAGCTGAAACAAAATATTATGTAGACCGTGTTATTGAACATTGGATTAAAGAATACAAAGTTGACGGATTCCGTTGGGATTTAACGAAAGGATTTACGCAAAACTGTACTGCAGGTGATGATGCGTGTACCAACGCTTACCAGCAGGACAGGGTGAATATTTTAAGAGGTTATGCCGACAAACAGTGGAGTTATGATCCAACTTCCTATATTATTTTCGAACATCTCGGAACGGATTCTGAAGAAGGACAGTGGGCTAATTACCGTGTTGGTGAAGGAAAAGGTGTAATGATGTGGGATAAACATACAAATGCCTATAACCAGAACACGATGGGATTTGCTGCAAGCAGCAACTTTAACAGAGTGGATTTCGAAGCTCATGGGTTCTCCGAAAGAAGAGCCATGAGTTATGGTGAAAGTCATGATGAGGAAAGAATCATGTATAAAAATATCAATTTCGGGGCATCAACCGCAGGCTACGACACCAGAGATCTGAACAACGCACTGCAGAGACAGAAAGCTTATGGCGCAGTGTTCCTTACTGTTCCTGGTCCGAAAATGATTTGGCAGTTCGCTGAATTAGGTTTTGATAAAAGTATCTATACCTGTGAGGATGGTGTTACTGTAAACACTGAAAGCGACGCGATTCCTGGCGACTGTAAACTGAGTCCGAAACCAACTGCATTTGGATTGGGTTATGATACTGACGCCGCAAGAAAATCCGTTTACGATACATGGGCGAAAATGTTGGAACTGAGACTTTCCAATGAAGTTTTCAATACCAAAACTTTTACAATAGAATCCGGAAATCTGATGCCGAGAATATTTATCTGGAATAACAATGCTACAAGTGCACTGAAGAACGTAGTGATTCTGGCTAACTTTACTTTGACCGCGCAGAATATCGTTCCTGATTTCCCTTATACCGGAAGTTGGGTGAACTTGATGGATAATACTTCGGTTCCTGTTTCCAGCACTACCGCACCAATTACCATTGAACCGGGAGGCTTCCGAATCTTCGGAAATGCGTCTGCTTTGGCAACGGATGAAACAGGTGCCGTTAAAAATGCAGTTTCTTTAACCCTAACCCAGAATCCGGTAACCAACGGAACCGCAAACTTGCGATATACTAACGCTAAAAACGGAACAGTTGCGATTTACGACTTGTCCGGAGCTTTGGTTAAAACAGTAAAAATTTCAAAGGATAACGGTGACGAAGCCATTTCGATCAATGGATTGAAAACAGGAATGTATCTCATTCAGCTGAAATCTGACAAAGGAGTTGCTGTTACCAAGATGATGGTGAAATAGCAATCTTAGTATACAAATTGAAACGGTCCGCAAATTTGCAGACCGTTTTTTATTTAATACTGAAAATCTTTCGGTGTGTGTTTGATATAATCCCGTAAAACCTGCATTTGCTGTTTGTTTCCTACTTCGACTAATTTTTGATATTTCTCGGGATTATTTAAATCGAAAATTTTTTGTGAAATTTTGTTGGTTTGAACGACTATTTTTGGAAAGATTGCTGAAACTGAAACTTTCGGGATGCTCAAACGTTCATTAATTTCTTTATCGAGTAAAAACCAATTCATGCTTTGATGGAGATTCAGCAACAATTTTCTTTGAAACGGATATTTGTAAATGGTGTTTTCTAAATTTTCATCAAGCAAAGCTTTTGCTAAATGGATGGAATCTTTGTCGCCTTTATCTTGTGTCGAGCTCCATAAATACAAATGTTCAACGGCTTGCTGTTTATTTTCGGGTAAAAATTCGGGCGGAATTCCCAAAAGATAACCAATGTATTTCCAAAGATGAAAAACACCCTGTTCCTCTTCCTCTGTAATTTTTACTCCTAATTTTTTCAAACCCTGCATGAATACCAAGCTAAAACCGGTATAAGTCGCAATCATGTCCCAGGAATTAATGGGTTCGCCCCAGTTTTCGTAATCCCAGTTCACAATTTTCTTTTTAATAGTGAGTCTTGCGTAAGAATGCATTAAACGCGTTCTTACAATTAATTGATAGGCTTCAGAATTCACTTTCAGCGCATCTTCACGGGTAACATGAACCCAGAATTCAAGCGTATCTTTCAGGCGTTTTACTGCACCTTTTTTTAACGCACCAGTAAAAATTAAGGGTTTGTTGAGGTAAGCGTAGTCGTAACCGCCCATCAGCACAAAATCCCGAAGGATAATCAATGCATTCGTTCCGCTTCTTATGCATAATCTGGCACCGATATTTGCTAAGTTTTCATCAAACCAAGCGGGAACTTCCTGCATCTGCAGAAATAATTTTTTTACACTTTCTGGTGCGTCATCGCTTTCCGAAATTTTGTTTTTTGAAAACTGCTGAACTGAGGCTGAAGCTTCATTGTAGGGGAGTTTGAGATAAGTGTCATTCACTGCATTGTCGCCCAATTCATCGACTTGATAATAAAGATGCGCGAATTTTTCAAAATTTTCGAAAGTCGGTTTCCAGCCTGACCAATCGAGCAGTTGTTTTCCGTTGCCTTTTGCCCAAAAGGTTTTGAAATGTTCGGAATCTTTAAATTTTGGCTCAATCTGCATTTTTTGAAGAATTTTTTAACAGCCATAAAATTACTAAAGTCAGAACAAAATGCGGGATAATACTAAATGCATCTACACCGCCACCAGTAACATAAAAACCATGACTTCCCAAACTTATTTTTCCTGATGGATATTCTACTGAATTAGGAACTCTATGGAAAAGATGAATGATGGTGGCTGCAAAGCCATAAAATAGTATTGAGTAGAAAACTGTTCTTCCGAAATTTTTGCTTTCAAGTAGTAAAATTACTGCAAGAAAAAATGGAGGTAAAACGACAAGTTGATATAAAATAATTTCTAAAAAAGTTGCTTTTGAATCACCAAATACGAATTCTTTCACGATAAAATTTCCTAGGAAAAACTGTAGAAGTAATCCAACGAATATTAAAGAAATTTTTATGGAATTTTTCATTTTTAAAACGCTGCAAGTTTTAAGCCGAGAATCCGCAATAGCGATGGTAACGAAAATCCTTTTTTTTGCGCGGCGGCGAAGCCGCCGCGCAAAAAAAAGATTGTAGTGGACGTAGCGACCCGAGTTGCTGCTTTGGCGTTGGAGAGGGTATTGCCACATTAATAAATTACTTAGATTGCTTTGTCGTTTCGCTGCGCTTCACTCCTCGCAATGGCAATGCGGCCGTTTTGTCGCTCGCTTCGCTCGCGCCAACTCAAAAAAAAACCTCCAAAAAATTTAGGAGGTTCTTATCATATAGTTAAAAAGCCGATTATAATGAAGCGGAGTGTACCAACAAATCAGTCAATTTATTAGAATAACCCATTTCGTTGTCATACCAAGAAACCAATTTCACGAAGTTTGGCGACAACATAATTCCTGCATCTTTATCGAATACTGAAGTTCTCTTTTCACCCACGAAATCTTGCGAAACTACGGCATCTTCAGTGTAACCCAGGATTCCTTTCAATTCACCTTCAGAAGCAGCTTTCATCGCTGCACAGATTTCTTCGTAAGAAGTTGCTTTCTCTAATCTAACTGTTAAATCTACTACAGAAACGTCTGCTGTAGGAACTCTGAAAGACATTCCGGTTAGTTTTCCGTTTAATGAAGGAATTACTTTTCCTACTGCTTTTGCAGCTCCTGTAGAAGATGGGATGATGTTGTTCAAAGCAGAACGTCCACCTCTCCAGTCTTTTGCTGAAGGTCCATCAACAGTTTTTTGTGTTGCTGTTGTAGCATGAACAGTCGTCATCAAACCTTCTACAATTCCGAAATTATCGTGAATTACTTTTGCCAATGGTGCAAGACAGTTGGTTGTACAAGAAGCGTTAGATAAGATTTTAACATCGTCAGTCAGTTCATTGTGGTTAACACCCATTACGAACATTGGAGTATCGTCTTTGGAAGGAGCAGAAAGGATTACTTTTTTTGCACCTGCGTTGATGTGAGCCTGAGCCGACTCTTTAGAAAGGAACAATCCTGTGGATTCTACGATGTATTCTGCACCTACTTCGTTCCATTTCAAATTGTTAGGATCTTTTTCAGCGGTAACTCTAATTTTCTTTCCGTTTACGATCAGGTCGTTTCCTTCTACAGAAACAGTACCTTTAAACTCGCCGTGTACAGAATCATACTTTAGCATGTAAGCCATATATTCGGCATTGATAAGGTCGTTGATTCCTACTACCTCGATGTTTTCTCTCTCGGTCATTGCTCTGAAAACTAGACGACCAATTCTACCGAATCCGTTGATTCCTACTTTGATTGTTGACATAATATTTTGTTTAATAATTATTTTTTGTTCTGTTAATTGAGTTTTTTAGAATTTAAATCGCTAAAATTTCGGATAGCAACATAAGTTCTTGATTGATTTCATTGTGTTTTTTAATGGCTTCTTCAAACGGGGTGAAGACCAAATTATTCGATTGCAAACCGGCCATCACATTGGTTTTTCCTTTCATTAATCCTACTACAGCGCCAAAACCTAAACGGCTCGCCAAAACTCTATCGGCACAACTTGGTGAACCACCTCTTTGGATATGCCCCAAAATCGCAACTCGAATATCATAATCAGGGAAACCTGCTTTTGTAGCTTTTGCTAAATCGTAAATACTGCCTAGTTTTTCACCTTCGGCTACTACCACGATGCTTGATGATTTACCTGCTTTTTCTGCTCTTTCGAAAGTAGCAAAAAGATCTTCAATGCTGTCTTTCTTTTCAGGAATTAGAATGTCTACAGCGCCGGTTGCTAATCCGCTATTCAATGCAATGAATCCGGCATCGCGACCCATTACTTCAACGAAGAATACGCGGTTGTGGGAAGTTGCGGTATCACGAATTTTATCAATGGCATCCATTGCGGTATTCAAGGCAGTATCGTAGCCGATTGTATTGTCGGTTCCGAAAATATCGTTGTCGATCGTTCCCGGAACTCCGATTACTTTGATGCCAAATTCTTCATTGAAGATTTTTGCTCCAGTAAATGTACCGTCACCACCGATGCAAACTAGCCCGTCGATGCCGTGTTTTATGCAGTTGTCGTAGGCTTTTTGTCTGCCTTCTTTAGTTTTGAATTCTAAAGATCTGGCGGAACGCAAAATGGTACCACCTGCGCCGATGATGTTTTTTACGGATCGGGGACCCATTTTCGTAAAATCGTCATTAATCAGGCCGTTATAACCTTCTCTTACCCCAAAACATTCAATAACATAATGGTTAGCAGTTCTTACAACTGCTCTTAGAGCGGCATTCATACCGGGTGCGTCGCCACCGGAAGTGAGAACCGCAATCTTTTTTACTGCGCTTTCGTTCATACATAATAATTTCTTTACAAATTTACAAAAACAAGTTTAAAGAATAAAGTTTTGCTTGATAACATTTGGTAAAAAAACATTAGTTTTGCAACATGATGATTAAAGAACATCTGCGAAGTTTTTTAGCTACTGTATTTACAGGGTTTTATCTTTTCGTGGCTTTGTTCTCTCAGAATTTTCATAATCATGGGAGTGGCGAAGTTTTCAAGGATTATCACTTAAAAAAATCTGAAAAAACATTTTCCAAAAGTTCTTTTTCAACAGATTTCATCGACTGTTTATCCTGTCATCTTCTGCACGATGGCCATTCTTTGCTTCCTGAAGATTTTCAGTTGGCATTTATTCAAACTGATGATTTTCAAAAAGAAATTTCCGCATATGCACAGCGGTTTTCTAAACTTGAAATCCGTTACTTCGAACTTCGGGGACCTCCTTCAAATTTCATTTAATTAACACATTTGCAGCGAAATGTATTGTTAAAGGTTCATGATTGAATCTTTAAAGTTCCCGTATTTAATTAATTTGAAATTTATATTTAAATGAAATTTACTTTCAATATTTTGTTGATCCTTTTTGGATTCACATTCTTCAGCGCACAGCAAACTTTTAAAATTCAAGGTAAAATCATCGATTTTCATGATAAAGTTCCTTTGAAAAACGCAGTAATCAAGATCGGTGATTACACAGAAAACTCCGATACAAACGGAAACTTCAGTTTCAGTTCCATTAAAAAAGGAAATTACATCATCACCGCAAACCATCCAGATTGCGAACCATTAACAGAAAAAATAACGGTGAATAAAGATCTGGAAATTACTCTGAATCTGGAACATCATATCTCCGAAATTGAAACTGTGAAAATTCACGCCATTCATAAAAAAGAGGGATCTGTTTTGATTAAAACATTAAACAAAGAAGAAATCGACCGGAATTCTACCGAAAATCTCGGTAATCTGCTCGCCGGAATCTCAGGTGTCACTGCTTTGAAAACGGGAAATAATATTTCCAAACCTGTTATTCACGGGCTGTACGGAACGCGAGTTTCGATCATGAACAATGGTGTGAAAATGGCGGAACAGGAGTGGGGAGTGGAGCATGCACCGAATGTTGATGTGAAAATGTTTGAACATATTGATGTAGTAAAAGGTGCATCTGCATTGAAATACGGCAACGAAAGTGTGGGTGGAGTGGTGATTTTGGAACCGGCAATTACCCCAAAAAAAGATACTATTTTAGGACGATTGAAATTCTCTGGAATATCGAACGGAAAAGGAGGAGAAGTTGCTGTAGATGTCGCTAAAACTTGGGAAAACCAGTGGTTTGTAAAGTCCGGTGGATCCTATAAAAAGTTGGGCGATCAATACATTCCACATCATACCTTGCAAAACACGGGAGCGGAAGTTAGCTCTTTTGATTTTTCCTTCGGAAATCATTCTTTCAAGCAGGGTTTTGATGTTTTTTACAGCGGAATTCAGCAGGAATTTGGAATTTTCAAAGGTGCGCATCTTGGCGGCCCGGAAGATTTTTATAAAGCCATCAATTTGGGGCAGCCTTATTTTTTGGATGAATTCAGTTATAATATCGAAAATCCAAAGCAGGAAGTAAGTCATCACTTGGCAAAAATTTCTGCGTACAAACGGTTTTACAATATCGGGAAGATCTCTTTGCAATATAGTTTTCAGTTGAATAATAGAAAAGAATACGACATCAGGAAAGGTGATTTGAGCGAAACTCCTTCGATGGATTTGCGATTAACTACTCATAATGCAAGCTTGACCCATCTTTTGGAGAGAGGAAAATGGAACATTGAAAGCGGAATTTCTGTTGGTTTGCAAGATAATTTTCCGAATCCGGCTACTAAAGCAAGGCGTTTGATTCCAGATTATTTTCGCTACGATGCCGGAATTTTTTCTGTTTTCAAATTTCAAATCAATGATCAGCTAAATGCAGAAGCCGGTGCGAGATACGATTTCAACCGATACGATGCTTACAAATATTACGATGCATCCGTTTGGGAAAAATATGCGAACCTTTTTCCGGAATTCTTTGTAAAAGAAAGCGATAGCCGAGTTTTGACACATCCTGTTTTAGATTATCATAACTTTTCGGGAAATGTGGGATTCAATTATCTATTGAATAAAAATTGGAATTTCAAACTGAATTTTTCCCGAGCAGAACGCGCTCCGAATGCGGCGGAACTGTTTGCGGATGGGCTACACCATTCTGCCGCAATTATGGAAGAAGGTGCCTTGAACATGAAAAAAGAAAGCATCTACCATCTGAATTTTTCTACCATCGCAAAAGTGGACTTTTTGATGGGATTATCTTTCGAAATCAATCCATATCTTATGTTCTCGGATTCGTTTATTAACCAGATCCCAACCGGGGTGAAATCTACCAACAGAGGGGTGTTTGTGGTGTGGAGTTATCAGCAAAACAGAGCGAGGATTTTCGGAGTGGATGCTGATGCGGAATTGAAATTTACCGATCAGTTGAAGTTGAATTCTTCCTTCAGTACTTTGCGCGGTGACGATTTGGGAAATCAAGAACCATTAATTTTAATGATGCCTACCAATTGGAGAAATTCCCTGGAATGGAAATCTGAAAAAGCTGGAAATCTATTTGTAAAGTTGGAAAACGAAACCGTATTTCAGCAGAAAAGATATCCAATCCGAAACCAAAATGTGGATTTCATTGAAAACGGAACTTTTGTTACCCGAGAAATAGATTACAGTTCTACACCGGCTTCATATTCAATTTTCAATGCCGCTTTTGGGTTTGATGTTTTAAAAAATATGAACATCAATTTCAGAGTCAACAATATTTTTAATACCAGTTACAAAGAATATCTCAATAGATTGAGGTATTTCATGCCGGAACCCGGACGAAATTTCGTGGCGACAGTTCAATTTAAATTTTAAATAAAAAATCGAATAGTTCATTAATAAGAACCTTTAACCTTTAAAAAAATAAAAAAATGAAAAATTTATATAATACCACTTTACTTTTATTTGCGGCTTTTATCTTGTTTTCTTGTAGAAATAGCAACGAAATCCCCGAAGATATTCATGAACACGAAGAAATTGAAAAATTGGTAATTACTGCAACCAATAAAAATAATACTTCCGATGTTCATGTAATAAACTATATCGGAGGTGTAGCAGATGGATCTTTACAATTGCAACAAGGCGCGACTTACGCTGTGAAATTGGACTTCCAGGTGAAACACGATGATCATTATGAAAGTGTAAACGAAGAAATTACCGCAGAAAAAGATGAGCATTTCATTACTTTCCAATTCTCTGATTCTGATGTTGCCGTAAACCGAGCTTCGGATGATGTGGAAAGAACTGATGGAAATAAAGTAGGTTTAAGCACGGAATGGAAAATTAATTCGGTTTTAGCAACAGGGAAAGCCAATATCAAACTGGTGCATACCCCAAATTCTGTGAATCAAAATTATCCTACAGCTGATAACCAACAAGGTCAAACTTCCGGTGGAGAAACCGATGTGAATGTACTGGTAAATCTTCATTAAAAAATTTTTCATGCACAAATATGCGATTAATCTTCGGTAAGCGTGTATTTGTGGTATTTTGCTTAAATAAATCATTTGCTTAATTGCAGATGATTTTTTTTTAGTATTTTTTATGATTTTTTAGCGAGAATCTTTTAATAAATTTTTACTATTTTTGCAACCTAAATTTTCAAAACATAACAATGAACGTTACAGCGACAAACCATGATGAAGTAAGCGCGTTACTTACAGTTACACTAGATAAAGCAGATTATAAAGATAAAGTTGAAAAACAACTTATCAATTATGCTAAAAATGCACAAGTTCCAGGTTTCAGAAAGGGAAAAGTGCCATTGAGCATGGTAAGAAAACAATATGAAGCAGGAATCGCTTTTGAGGAAATCAACAAGCAGGTTTCTGAAGCGCTTAATAATTATGTGAACGAAAATAATCTAAGATTGGTTGGGCAGCCAGTTCCACAACCGGTTGAAGAGCTTAACCACAATGCTGATCAGGTTACCGTTGCTTTCGAAGTAGGTTACGAACCAGATTTCAAAATTGATTTGGCAAAATACGAAGCGCCACACTTCAAAGTAGAAGCTTCTGATAAAGAAATCAACCAAAGCATTGAAAACATGCAAAAAAGATTTGCAGAAAAAGTAGTACAAGAAAACATCGCTGATGATTCTCAAGTTGCTTTGCAAATCAGCCAAGTTGTAGAAGAAGATGCAGAAGGAGAGCACCACCATCACCCGAAAAATGTGGTAATAGATGCTGAGAAGAAGGAAGCTTTCAAATTGGTAAAAGATTTGAAAATGGATGGATCTGTAAAAATTTCTAAAGAAGATTTACAGAAAAACGAGGACTTAGCAAAAGAATTAGGCTTCAGCAAAGATGAAGTTGAACATTTGCACCACGACCAACTAGAAGTTACTGTGAAAGATTTCTACGGATTGAATTTGGCAGAACTTAACCAAGAATTATTCGATAAAGTATATGGTGAAGGAAACATTAAATCTGAAGACGAACTTAAAGAAAAAGTAAAATCAGAACTTGACGAATATTTCCAGCAAAATGCAGATGTACATTTCGTGAACAAGATTTTGGAACAAATCAACGAGAAAGAAGATGTGAAACTTCCTGAAACTTTCTTGGTAAAATGGTTAATGTTCAGTAACCAAAATATCCAGTCTGAAGAACAGGCAAAAGAAATTCTTGAAGCAGAAAAAAATCAATTGAAATACCAGATTTTGGAAGGTAAATTGATGAACGATAACGAAATCAAATTAGATTATAGCGATGTTTTGGCCCAAGCTGAGCAGTTGGTAAGAAATCAATTGGCAATCTACGGAATTCACCATTTGGGCGATGAAGAAATTCAGAAATACGCAGTAGAAATGTTGAAAGATCAGGAGCAAGTTCGTCAGATTTCTAGTGAAGTAGGAATGGCAAAACTAAAAGATGTAATCCTGGAGAAAGCATCTAAAAAAGAAACTAAAATCTCTCACGACGAGTTTTTAGAAGAACTGAAAAAGTAATTTTACTTTAATAAATATAAAATCCGTTTTGTTTTTGCAGAACGGATTTTTTTTATGAATTAATGATGGATTTTTAATAGCTGAAATATTCCAGATCACTGTTTCCTATAAGATAAGATTCCAGTTTTCTGATGTCTCTATTTTTGATATGGATATCGAGTGTAATCAGAACACTGCTGTTTTTTTTCTCGAGAGCAATTTCTGAAACATCTTTCGTAATGCTTCTGATTTCCGTGAGAATGTCATCTTTACGCGAAAACTTTTCTATAGGAAGCTGCAATTTCAGGAGTTTACTGTGATGCTGCGGAAGCAAATTTTTCGAAACATATTGTGCCGAATTAATGATGATAATGGCAGAAATAAGGAAGGTAAAAGCAATATAAACCTCACCAAATCCAATCGACATCCCGATCGCGGCGGCAATCCAGATAATGCCCGCTGTGGTAAGTCCGTACACGGTGAAACCTTCTTTAAAAATTACGCCGGCACCCAGAAAACCGATTCCGCTCACGATATAGGAAGCGATTCTGGTAGGATCGCCATCACCGGCGAGTTTGTAGGAAATAATCGAAAAAAGAGTAGAACCCAGACAAATGATGGTGATTGTTTTCAACCCTGCGGATTTGTCCTTCATTTCCCTTTCAAAACCTAAAATGAGCCCTGCTATAATGGAAATAATTGCTTTGTAAATATCTAAAAATTCAAAATGTTCCGACATTTTTTATTTAAAGATAGAAATTTTTTACGAACCAAATTCCGTTTTCCATTCATCGGCTGCTTCGCAAAGCGTGGTGTAGAATTCTTCGCCGTATTTTCGGATCAGCGGCGTTTTCAGGAATTTATATACCGGAACTTTCAATTCTTTGCCCAAAACACACGCATCGTTGCAGATTTCCCACTCGTGGTAATTCATCGCGGTAAAGGTGGAGTATTCGGTCACGCGAATCGGGTAGAGGTGGCAGGAAATAGGCTTTTGCCAATCTACCGCGCCATCTTCGTAAGCTTTTTCAATTCCGCATTTGGTAATTCCTTTTTCGTCGAAAATCACGTAGGCACATTCCTCGCCATTCACCATCGGAGTTACATAATCGCCATCATGTGGATCGATGGTCCAAGTTCCTTGTTCTTCTAACGCAGCCACACCTTCCGGACGAAGATACGGTTTCACTTGATCGAAAATTTTATCGAGGATTTCTGTTTCATATTTTTCCAGCGGTGCGCCTACATCGCCTGCAACGCAACACGCGCCTTTGCATTTGCTGAGGTTACACACAAATTCTTCTTCAAAAATATCTTCAGAAATCAGTTTATTGCCTATTTGTATCATGTTTTTTTAGTATTAAAATTGTAAATAATTGGTCATTTTAAAAAGTATCAAAGAGATAATAATGACCCAAAGTCCGGTTTCTTTCATCCAATATTTGGGTAAAAACTTCAACATTCTACTCAAAATAATGGAAGCCGGAAGCGCAAGAAAAAGTAAATATTCATACACATTTCCCATATATAAAATAATGGTAATGAGCTGTGCCAAAGAGTAAATCAATAAAAAAGTATATTTAAATTTACTTGTCGGACTTTTTTTATTAAAATTTCTAAAATGATCAATCACCGAATGAATCAGCATCAAAGCAACGGGCAAAAGCCAGAGTAATTGTTTAATATTTTTTGATGGTTCAAAATTTTGAAACGGAAAATAAACCTCATTCCAAGAATTCATTCCAAGAAATAACGCAATGCTAAAATAGGAAATTGCAACGAGCAAAATCCCAAACAGCAGTTTGAAAATATGAAGTCCAACCCGATCAGAAGTCCCAATGAGATGAAAAATCACAAAAATAAACATTGGCCAAGTGGTGGGTAAAAAAATAAAATTCAGAGCTAAAATAGCGCCTACAAGGATGATTGCGTTTTTGCGAACTGCCAAATCATTATCGGTAAGCAACAGCAGAATAATCGAATTGGTGAAAAGTGAAACCGCAATTCCGATATCCAAATCACCGGGATATAGCGCAAATATAAAGACAGTATAAAGAAATAAAGGCAAATGCGTTTGATAATTCAGTGAAATAGCATTAAAACAAAAATATCCCAAAGCAACACCTGCAAAAGTTATCACTGCAGAAATTATGTCTAATGAATTGAAATCAAGGAAGTTAAATCCTATTACAATTAAAAGAAGAATGACAATGTAAATGGGTATTGAAAAAATATTGCTTTCTTTTGAAAGTAATCGAAACATTTTTATTAATTTTGTGCAAAGTTAATTTAAAAAAGGAAAATAATGACGTCTTTCTTTCTCTTCTTAAGCGATGCATTCAAATGGTCTTTCGGATTTTTTGATGTTGCAGGTAATGTTCTTAACTGGGTTTTATTTCTCGTTGCTTCGGCATTGTTTACCTATTGGTGCTATGTTTTGGTTGCTACTTTAGGAGGTGACAAAGACAAAGAATATTTTTCACCGACAGAAGGACATCACCCTTACTACGATCCAAAAATCCATTCTAAGAAAACTAAATAATTGATTCTTATATTATTTATAAAAATCCCGTAATTCTCAGAATTACGGGATTGTTTTTTTTGTAGAAAAATTATTAATGAATCGGAATTACCAGTACAGGAATTGGCGAGCGGCGAGTAAGTTCTTTGGTAAGACTTCCCACAAATACATCATAAATTCCGCTTCTGCCATGTGAACCCATCACCATATAAGCCGCATTTTTTTCTTTGGCGTATTCTAAGATAATATCGCCTGCAATACCCTGTTTCAATAGATGTTCACAATCGACACCTTCCGCAAGTACACGTTGCTGAATATTATTCAACCGAAGCAGCTCTTCTTTAATCTCATTTTGCTCCACTTCCGGAAAATACTGAAATCCCATATCGCCAATTGCAAAACCAATATCTGCGGGCGCAACATGGATTAAACAAAGTTTTCCCCCGATTTCTTTTGCAAATTTTATTGATCCATCAATCAATTGGTCTGTAGAATCACTGAAATCTACAGGTAGTATAATATTGATCATAATTTAAAAATTTTGTTGTATAAAGTTACGAATTTTTACTGAATTCTGAGATCCAGCATTTTTTTATTTTCAAGATAAGCTTCCAGTATATCGTTTTCAGCTATTTTTCCAACACCCTTTGGAGTACCCGTGAAAATAAGATCTCCGGTTTTTAAGGTAAAATATTGCGAAACAAATGCAATGATTTTTCCTGGACTGAAAAGCATCAATGATGTGTTGCCATGCTGCACTTCCGCTTTATTTTTATGCAAAGAAAATTGAAGGTTTTTCAAATCGTAATCTTCTTTTTTATAAAAATCCGAAATCACTGCAGAACCATCGAAACCTTTCGCAAGTTCCCACGGAAGTCCTTTTTCCTTCAGTTTGGTTTGTAAATCTCTTGCAGTGAAATCAATTCCCAAAGCAATCTCGTCAAAATGATTTCCGGCTTTTTCTTCCTGAATATATTTTCCGCCTTTTGAAATTTTCAAAACCACTTCCAACTCGTAGTGAATATCTTCCGAAAATTCCGGGATATAAAAATCCGAACCTTTCTTTAAAACCGCTGTGTCGGGTTTCATGAAAATCACGGGATTTTCAGGGATTTCATTTCCGAGTTCTTTGGCGTGTTCTGCGTAGTTTCTGCCGATGCAAATTATTTTCATAATTAAATTGTTACCTTTTGAAAAACTTATCCTTAAATAAATCTTTTGTGACTTAAAAAAAATTAAAATTTCGAACGAAGTTGAATTCCTGTCAAAATTTTCTTAGTATATAACGGAAAATCAGCACTTTGGATCCATCCGTAATAGCCCAAATCTTTTTGGAAAACGTCTTTCACGCGTTGTCCTTTGTATTTCCCGAACGCGAAAATCTCTTGATGTTCTTCATCAAAATGAATCATTCCCGCTAAATCTGCAAATTTGGTGTGAAAAGAAAACTCGCTTAGTGCAGCAATATCGTTTGGAAGTTCTTCGTAGTGAGCAACTTGCGCATCCAATACTTCGAAAGTTGCTAAAACATCAGCTTCAGCAGAATGGGCGTTTTCCAACTCTTTTTTACAGTAGAATTTGTAAGCTGCCGTCAAATTTCTTGGTTCCATTTTGTGGAAAATCGTTTGCGCATCAACCAACTTGAATTTGCTTAAATCGAAATCGATCCCGGATCTCAGAAGTTCTTCAGCCAAAAGCGGTACATCAAATCGGTTAGAATTGAAGCCACCCAAATCGGAACCTGCGATCATTTCCATAATTTTCGGAGCGATTTCTTTAAACTTCGGAGCGTTTTTCACGTCTTCATCAGTGATTCCGTGTACTGCGGTTGATTCTTTTGGGATGAGCATTTCGGGATTCACGAGCCAGGTTTTGCTTTCTCGGGAAGCGTCCGGATTCACTTTCAGGATGCAGATTTCCACGATTCGGTCTTTTGCTACATTGGTTCCGGTAGTTTCCAGATCGAAGATGCAGAGCGGTTTATAGAGTTTTAAATTCATTTTTTTTATTTGGAAATGTACTAATTTGGTAATTTGAAAATATTTTGGTTTGTCATTAATAATTGTTACAATCTAATTCCTATTTCAACTGTTTTTGAAAAATAAGTGAAATCAAAATATAGTATAAAATCACCAATGGAATTCCGACGGTTTTAAAGATAATTAAAATCAATACAGCGCCGATCAACAAAGCGATTTTCGGATAATTATCTTCTAATTTCATCGATTTGAATTTCATCGAGATCATTTTTATGGGACTTACTAAAATCCACGAAGAAATTATCGTGAATATTACCATTAACAAAGGGTTTTCAAAGATAAATTGAAAGCTTCCGTTTTCGAGAAATGCGTAATAAAGTCCGAAAATTAAAATGGTATTTGAAGGCGTGTTCAATCCTTTAAAATAATACGTTTGCTCTTCATCCAAATTGAAAATTGCCAACCTCAAACATGAAAATAAAGTGATGAAAAGCCCGAAATATTTAATTTCAAAAGGAAGTTCGATTCCGAAAATCTCAGTTCCGAAAGGTTCTAATGCTTTGTACATCACGATTCCCGGCAACAAACCGAAACTCACCATATCGGCAAGCGAATCGAGTTGCGCACCCAAATTGGAATTGGATTTCAGCGCTCTCGCAATAAACCCGTCGAAAAAATCGAGGATTAAAGAAACGATAATGCAAATCGCCGTGATTTGGTAATTGCCGGCAAGCAATTGAATGACACCGATGCTTCCGGAAAATAAATTGGCCAAAGTGAAGGCGTTTGCCAGATTGTTTTTAATGAAATTCATAGGAGCAAAAATAGGGTTTTTATTAAAATTTTCATCTGCAATTTCCTGAAAAAACTAGTTATTAACGAAATGTGAATTTAATGTAACTTTGCACAGTTTTTTTAGAATTTTTGAATGAAAGATATAAGATTACAAGAGGTTTTTGCTCTTTTTTATAGATTGTTTTTGGCGTTTTTCTTTTATCAGATTGCGCGTTTTCTGTTTTGGTTTTTCAATCGAAAACTTATACCGATTGATTCTGTGTCCGATTATTTCAGTATTTCTTATCACGGAACAGCGTTCGATACCACAGCGATTTTGTATGTGAATTCGCCTTTTATTTTGCTCAGTTTGCTTCCGCTGGTCATTAACACGAAAAAAAGTTATCAGAAATTTCTGTTTTATCTTTATTTCATTACCAACGGAATTGCGTACGGAATGAATTTCGGGGATTTTATTTATTACCGATTTTCGCAGTCGAGGCTTACCACGGCAGCTTTGAATGTGGCAAAACATGAGGATAATATCGGAAAAGTGTTCATGGTTTCGGTTTTGGAACATCCGTTCGTAATTTTATGGTTCATTGTTTTGATGATTTTCTGGATTTTTCTTTATAAAAAAGTGAAAGTTGAGGAACAAAAACCTGAGAAAAAGTGGAAATATTTTGTTTTTTGGGTTTTGAATTTATGCATCGTTGCATCGCTTGTTGTGGGCGGAATTCGTGGAGATTTTAAACATTCCACAAGACCGATTAATTTGGTGGATGCTAACCGACATGTGAAAAATCCGTTGCAAGCAAATGTAGTGTTGAACAGTGTTTTCTCATTTTTTCGAACGATGAATACGAATAATTTCCGGGAAGTTCATTTTGTAAATGAGGAATTTATTGAGAAAAATATTCAACCTTATAAAATTTATCCTCGTGAAAATGCGGAACCTAAACCCAATGTGGTTATCTTTATCATTGAAAGTTTTGGGAAAGAATATTCCGGAGCATTTAATAAAAATACCAGGATTAAGAATTTTGTTTCTTACACGCCTTTTTTTGATAGTTTGGCAACTCACAGTTTGATTGCCACGAACGCTTTCGCTAATGGTAGACAGTCGATCCATGGGATGAGTTCTGTTTTGGCGGGAATTCCGAGTTTGAAAGATGCTTTTACCAGTTCGCCATATTCCAACCAGAAAATTCAGTCGATTGTTTCGGTTGCTAATGAAATGGGTTACGATACTTCGTTTTTTCATGGCGCGCCAAATGGATCAATGGGATTTCTCGGTTTTGGAAATATTTTGGGTTTTAAGCATTATTACGGCAAAACGGAATATAATAATGATGCCGATTTTGATGGAATGTGGGGAATTTGGGATGAACCTTTTTTTCAATATTTTGCTAAAACTTTAAACACCAAAAAATCTCCGTTTATGGCGACGATGTTTTCGGCGTCTTCGCACCATCCTTTTAAAATTCCGGAAAAATACAAAGGAAAGTTCAAAAAGGGTCCGCTGGAAATCCATGAACCAATTGGTTACACCGATTTTGCTTTGAAAAAATTCTTCGAAACGGCAAAAAAAATGCCTTGGTATCAAAATACAATTTTCGTTGTGGTAGCCGATCATACCAACCAGATTGCTTATCCGGAGTATGAAAAAGCGATGAACCGTTTCGCTATTCCGATTTTGTTTTACTCCCCGAATCCGAAATACCAATTGACAGGTGAAATTACCGAACCTGCACAACAGATGGATGTTTATCCAACTTTAGCCGATTTGATGGGTTACAATAAGAAAATCAGAAGTTGGGGAAGAAGCTTGGTTTCTGAGAAGAAAGAAAATTATTTAATTGTAAATTCCAGTGGAGTAGAGCAGTTTATGATTGGCAATTATATTTATTTGTTTGATGGGAAAGATTTTACGGGTATTTATGATATCAAAGATTTGGGGTACGAAAAAAACCTTCTCGGAAAAGTGAAAAATCCGGAAACCGATTTGGGAATGATGAAGAGTAAGGCATGGTACCAAGATTATATGAATCGGGTGATCAACCGCAAACTTCATTAATCAAAATAATTTTGAAGTGTTTAGATTTTTAAAATTTCCTAAATACAATCATTAGTATGTTGCGAATAATTAAAAATTTGGTGTTTAACTTTTTTTAATTACATTTATCAAACTAAAAATTTAAAAATAATTAATCTTATGAAAAAGATAATTTTCGCTTTCGTTGCCTTATTTTTCGCAACACTATCTTATGCACAAATCGAAGGAAAATGGAAAACCATCGATGATGAAACTGGACAAGCAAAATCTATTGTAGAGATTTACAAAAAGTCTGACGGTAAATACTACGGAAAAATCTCTCAACTTTTGATAAAACCTGCTAATCCAAATTGTGTAGATTGTAAAGACGATAGAAAAAACAAACCGCTTTTGGGTATGGAAATCGTGAGAGGTATGAAAAAAGAAGGGAAAGAATTCACCGGAGGAACCATCACTGATCCTAAAACAGGAAAAACGTACAAGTGCAATATCACCAGAGAAGGCGATAAATTGAATGTTAGAGGTTATATTGGATTTTCACTGATCGGAAGAAGCCAAACTTGGCACGCAGTGAAATAAAAGAATCATTACAACAAGAAAAAACAAGCAATTCGAAAGAGTTGCTTTTTTTTTGTCCTGTTGCGCCCGAAAATTTGCGAAAAAAACTTTACTTTTGTACTCTAAATTTTTCAAAAATTATGGCAGAATATACTTTTAGAGAAGTAATTGCACAAGCAATGAGCGAGGAAATGCGCAAAGACTCATCAATTTATTTAATGGGTGAAGAGGTTGCGGAATATAACGGTGCTTATAAAGCATCAAAAGGTATGCTCGATGAATTTGGCCCTAAAAGAGTGATAGATACTCCGATTGCCGAGTTGGGTTTCACAGGAATTGCGATAGGATCTGCAATGAATGGTAATCGCCCAATTGTAGAATATATGACCTTCAATTTCTCATTAGTAGGAATTGATCAAATTATCAACAATGCTGCTAAAATCCGTCAAATGAGTGGCGGACAGTGGAATTGCCCAATCGTTTTCCGTGGTCCTACCGCATCAGCTGGTCAGTTAGGAGCAACACACTCCCAAGCTCTAGAAAGTTGGTTTGCAAATGTTCCAGGTTTAAAGGTTATTGTACCTTCAAACCCATACGATGCAAAAGGTCTGTTGAAATCTGCAATCCAGGATAACGATCCGATAATCTTCATGGAATCAGAGCAAATGTATGGCGATAAAATGGAAATTCCTGACGAAGAATATTATCTACCGATCGGAAAAGCGGATATCAAAAAAGAAGGTAAAGATGTAACTTTGGTTTCTTTTGGTAAAATTATGAAACTGGCGATGCAAGCGGCTGAAGATATGGAGAAAGAAGGTATTTCAGTGGAAGTAATTGATCTTAGAACAGTTCGTCCGTTAGATTTCGATGCCGTAATTGCTTCTGTAAAAAAGACCAACCGCATGGTGATTTTGGAAGAAGCATGGCCTTTTGCGTCTGTTTCTTCGGAAATTACATATATGGTTCAGCAGAAAGCTTTTGACTATCTTGATGCTCCGATTAAGAGGATTACAACACCAGATGCACCTGCGCCTTATTCGGCTGCATTATTTGCGGAGTGGTTCCCGAAACTTGAAAAAGTGAAAGCAGAAATAAAAAATGCATTGTACATCAAAGCTTAAAAATAAAACTCCTGAAAAGGAGTTTTTTAAGTTTATATTATGTATGAAAATTCATTGCTGAATGACTTTTTAATTTAAATTTACGCAATATTTAAAACTGAATAATGGCAGAAGTAACAGAAGGTGGTCACCATTTTGACACGAAAAAACTCACCGCAATGGGAGTGCTGGTTTCACTTGGAATTGTTTTCGGAGATATTGGTACCTCACCGCTTTATGTAATGAAAGCAATTGTGAACGCAAGGCAAGAAGGTGGTAATTTACCTTTCGATGAGTATATTGAAGGAGCACTTTCATGTATTATTTGGACTCTTACGCTGCAAACCACCATTAAATATGTAGTTATCGCACTTCGGGCGGATAACAAAGGAGAAGGTGGAATACTTTCTTTGTATTCTTTAGTTAAAAGACTCAAGAAAAAATGGCTGTATGTGGTGGCGATTATTGGGGCATCCACATTGGTGGCAGATAGTGTTATAACGCCTTCTTTGACGGTAATGTCTGCAGTGGAAGGTTTGAAAATTTATAGTCCAAACACCCCTGTAGTTGCTATCACGATGATTATTTTGGCGGTCGTTTTTTTTATTCAGCAATTCGGAACGGCTTCTATCGGGAAGTTTTTCGGTCCTGTGATGGTTATTTGGTTCCTTGTTTTAGGAATTTTCGGTGGAATGCATATTTTCGATCATATCGAAATCTTCAAAGCATTTAATCCATATTACGCATATAATTTAATTACTCATTCACCTAGTGCCATTGTCATTATGGGAGCGGTTTTTCTTTGTACTACCGGTGCAGAAGCTCTTTATTCTGATCTTGGTCATTGCGGAATTAAAAATATCCGGGTGAGTTGGGCTTTTGTAAAAGCAATGCTTATCCTGAATTATCTAGGTCAAGGAGCTTGGTTGCTGGATAATCATCATAAAGTAGCGGAAGGAATCAATCCTATGTTCGGCATTATGCCGGTTTGGGCCATATTGCCCGGAGTTATTTTGGCAACTGCAGCGGCGATTATTGCCAGTCAATCTGTAATTACAGGCTCGTTTACGATGTTTTCAGAAGCAATGTCGATTTCCTTCTGGCCGAACCAGCAAATTGATTATCCATCCGGAGTTAAAGGACAAATGTATATCCCGAGAATCAATTGGGGACTGATGGTGCTGTGTTTTATCGTGGTAATGTATTTTCAGCGTTCCGAATCTATGGAAGCAGCATACGGACTTACGATTACCATCACGATGATTATGACGACGATACTCCTGTTCTTTTGGCTCAGCAGAACTCGTGTGAACAAGGTTTTTGCCATCTGTTTTATTACTGTTTATTTATTTATCGAACTCGGTTTCTTTTATGCAAATGTCATCAAATTCTTCGATGGAGGTTGGCTTACAGTAGCGCTTGGCGGTTTCATTGCGGTTTGCATGTATGCTTGGTATAACGGTAGATTAATTAAAGCTAAATTCATCAAATTCGTAAAACTGGAAAAATATGTTTCTATCATTAAAGATTTAAAACTCGATGAAACAATTCCTAAATATGCGACAAATCTTGCTTTTCTGAGCCGTGCTAAAAAAGAAGATGAAATCGAAGCCAAGATTATTTATTCCATTCTTCGAAAGCAACCGAAGCGAGCAGATCATTATTTTATTCTGAATATTATCAATCAGGAAGATCCTTTTACTTTTAAATATACGATTGATGAAATTATGCCGGGTACGATTTACCGAATTAATTTCCTACTTGGTTTTAAGATTGATCGACGAATCAACGATTATTTCGATCAGGTTTTAGAGGATATGATGAAAGAAGGTACAATACCTTCCCGAAGCAGTCATCCGTCGCTTAGAATCCACAATATCCCACCAGATTTGAAGTATGTAATTATTGATAACACCTATATTAACGATACTTTATTAACGGTGAAAGAAAAATTGACCTTAAGTATTTACCATTTTGTGAAATATATCGGTAGTGACGATTTCAAAGCATGGGGAGTTTCGCCACACAATGTTGTTGTTGAATCCGCACCATTGCTGGATCAAACAATTGTTACCAAAAGAATTCAGCAAGTCAATTTTAAACATTACGACGCTTAACAAATTTTTCCCGGTTCTTGCCGGGAATTTTTTTAGTGGTTGGTTCACCGGTTTTCATTTAGAATAAAATCAATAAATTTGTAGATAATTTTTTCAATGGACACTAAACAGAAAGAACTTAATATAACAACGATAAAAGAGGTTTTAAGACAATACCTCCTAGAAAAAGGTTTTAGAAATACGCCCGAACGATACACTATTTTGGAAGAAATATACAATATGGAGCATCACTTCAATGTGGACGATCTTTACCTCCTCATGATGCAGAAAAAGTATCACGTTTCCAAAGCTACGATCTATAACACCATCGAAATCTTTCTCGACGCTGGTCTTATACGCAAGCATCAATTTGGTGAGAAAACCCTTACTTCCTCGTCTTACGAAAAATCATATTTTGATAAACAACATGATCATTTGGTGATTTACAAGAAAGATTCCGACAAGGAAATCGAAGAAATTATCGAGTTCTGTGATCCGAGAATTCAGGGAATTAAAGAAGCCATTGAAAGTGCATTTGGCGTAACTATTGATTCTCACTCACTTTATTTCTACGGTACCAAAAAAGATTAATGAAGAACTTTTTCGTTTTGTTAATGTTAATCAGTGGGAATGTTTTCTCACAGATTACCACCACGCCAAAGGATCCTTTGGTGAAAGATCCGTATTTCAATAGCGCCCAGAATGCTCCACAAGGGCAAAAGGTGCGTCTGATCCACTCAGATTTCTTTCAGAAAACTCCAGAAAAGTATAATGGAAATCCGTATTTTTCAGGCAATGTTCAGTTCGAACATCAAGGCTCTTTGCTCAGCGCAGATGAAGTAATTTTCTATGAAGAACAGAATTTTGTGAAAGCCATAGGCAATGTGAAACTGCAAAATGCCGACGGATCCGTAATTACAGCGGGAGAAATGGAATACGACGGTAACTCCCAAAAAGGAATTGCTAAGAAAAATGTAGTCCTTACAGACCCAAAACAGACCATAAAAACCGAAACACTCTACTACGACAGGATTTCCAATAAAGCCTATTTCAACACCGGAGGAACTATTTCGGACGCTAGCAATGTGATGTACACCAAATCCGCTACCTACGATCTCAGCTCTAAAATGATCGATTTCACCGGTAATGTGAAAATCAACAACCCCGAATATACGGTGGAAGGAACCAACATAAAACAAAACCAAAACACCAATACTGCGGATTTCTTTGGTCCAACCACCATTACTAATAAGCAAAATCCGGCAAATCAAGTGTACACCGAAAGAGGTTCGTACAACATGAATTCCAAAGAAGTGTACCTCAAGAAAAATTCCAGGATTAACTATAATGGTAAAATCCTTACGGGAGACGATATGTACTTTAATCAAATTACAGGTTTTGGTAGGGCAAAAGGCAATGTTACGTTGCGTGATCCTAAAGAAAGACGCTTTATGAAAGGCGGTTATGGTGAGATTTTCGAGAAGAAAGATTCAGCGATGATGACCGATCGTCCGTATGCAGTGAAGATTTTGGAGAAGGATTCCATGTATTTTTCCGCACAAAAGATCCTTGCCTATCAAAAGGTTGACGCAACCGACCCGCTGAAAAAGAAAAGTTTCCTCCGTGCGTACCAAAAATCAAGAATGTTCAAGTCCAATATTCAGGTTCGCGCAGATTCTTTAACTTTTAATGAAACCGACGGAATCATGCATCTCTTCGGGAAACCTATCGCGTGGAGCGGCGAAAAACAAGTGACTGGAGATAAAATTGAGGCCTATTTCGATACTGAAAACGAGTATATTGATTCATTGAAAGTAGTGGGAAATGCCTTCGCCATCAGTAAAGCCGATTCATTAAATTTAAAAGATGAATTCAACCAAGTGAAAGGGAAGCTGATGACGGTTTACTACAAAGAAAATAAAGTTAATTTGGCTAAAGTAATCGGAAATGCCCAAGCAATCACCTATGCCGATGATCAGAACGAGAAAACCAAAGAAACTGAAAGAATAGGAGTGTCCTTATCAACCTGCGGAACCATCGAAGCGGAATTTGAAGAAAACAAAGTTCAAATTATTTCTTGCAATGTGGGAGCCAATACCGACATTTATCCGATGAGTAAAATCTCCCGCGAGAAACGCTTTTTCCCCGACTTCAATTGGAATACCAAAGATCGGCTAAGAAAATGGGAAGATATCTTCCTCGACTCGCCCGGCTACGAAGAAGTGAAATACGAGTCCGATGATGCATTATATAACGCTGCTCAGAAAGCTATAGATGATGCAAAACAGAAAGAAGAGGCCAAGAAACCGAAAAGGGTGAGGAAATAGTATTTTCGCCTTTAAAACAAGATAAAAAGCACTGATTTTCGGTGTTTTTTTATGCAGATCCGGTAAATAAAAAAAATCTAAATTTGTGTAAAACTTAGAAAAATGGAAGAGCGCCTACCACCAAAACCCAATCCGAATTTTGCAAGAGATCATTTAGCCAACGAGCGTACATTTCTCGCTTGGATTCGAACGGCAATTGCATTGATGGGTTTCGGCTTCGTGGTAGTGAAATTTGCGGTTTTCCTTCGCCAGATTTCAGCCGGATTGGGCGGTAATCCAATCGTCCTGCCGAAAACTTATTCCGCAGAAATAGGTCTTGCAATGATTATTTTCGGTGGCATCACCGCGGTATTGGGCTATATTTCATTTGAGAAAACTAAAAGAGAAATTAATTCCGACAGTTACCAACCAAATTCATTACTACTGATTATCATCACATTATTCATTATTTTGGCAAGTGCTGTGATGACCTATTTTCTTGTTCCGAGTTTGGGGATTTGATGATTAGAATTTTCAAAAAAAAGAATTTGGTTTCTTGATTTAATGAAATAAAAAAAGACCTACAATTTCTTGTAAGTCTTTGGTTTCAATAAGTGAGCGCGTCAGGATTCGAACCTGAGACCGTCTGCTTAGAAGGCAGATGCTCTATCCAGCTGAGCTACGCACCCATATGAAGAGAAAATAAAAAATTCCCGAAGGAATTTGTGAGAAAAAAGTCGGGGCGGCAGGATTCGAACCTGCGACCTCCTGGTCCCAAACCAGGCGCGATGACCGGACTACGCTACGCCCCGAATAATTTGTGCAAAGGTTGCGGAGGGTGTGGGATTCGAACCCACGCGACCCTTTCGGGTCGACAGTTTAGCAAACTGCTCCGTTAACCACTCCGGCAACCCTCCTTTGCAATAATTTTAAGAACTTCTTTTCTGTAATTGCGAGTGCAAATATAGGATTGTTTTTGATACTAACCAAAACTTTTTGCAATATTTTTTTTGTATTTTTGAAAAATAAATCAATTAAAAAAGAATGAAAATGCGTAATTCATTATATTTCATGGGATTAAGCGTGGTGCTTTTTTCTTGCACTTCTCAAAAAAATATTCAGAAAAATTCACCAACACCACAAAAAAATGTTCCAACGGTAAAAACACCGGTTAATAAGCCTGCTCCGACGGCTGCTCACTCGGAATTAAAAAGAGAAAATGGGCATTATTTTTATAAAGTAAATATCGCCGACGCTACCAAAAACGATAATACGATTAGTTATGGCTCTATTGTTTCGGCAAATCCTTCGGGATATAAAGTGGTATATACTTATTTTCCGGCTGTCGCACAAAATTTTCGTCAGAAATACATTATTCTTCATTATACCGCTTTAGATGATGATAAATCGGTTACCGTGCTCACTCAACAATCAGTAAGCGCACATTATTTGGTGAATAATTTAGGCGACAACGAAATTTATCAATTGGTAGATGAGAATAAAAGAGCCTACCACGCCGGAGTAAGCTCATGGAGAAACGATCAAATGCTTAATGATACTTCGATAGGAATCGAAATTGTAAATCCAGGTTACAAAACTGATGCTTCAGGAAATAGAATTTTCCCTGAATTTGCTGATGCGCAAATTAAAAAAGTTGCAGCTTTGGTTAAAGATATTGCCAATCGTTATATGATTCCCCCAACCAATATTCTTGCTCATTCGGATATTGCACCAACCAGAAAACAAGATCCGGGACCGAAATTTCCATGGAAAAAATTATATGATGAATACCAAATAGGAATGTGGTATGATGAAGTAGTAAAACAAAGATTCTCCGACCAAATTGTTCCGGAAACTTTCGTAACCGAACTTTCTACTCCTCAATTTATTTTTAAGTACCAAACTGCACTGAAATCGTTAGGTTATGGCTTAGAACCTTCTGGAACAGTAGATGACGCAACCAAGAAGACGATTGAAGCTTTTCAGTTCCATTTCAGGCCGGGGAAATTTGATGGCGTGATGGATGCGGAAACATGGGCGATTTTGCAGGCTTTAAATTCGAAATATCCGAATAAATAATTTTAAACATCATCAAACAAAATTTGTCGGGCGGTAATCTATCGCCCGTTTTTACTGGAAAAAAATCAAATCCGTTTTTCAAATTCAACATTTTACCTTAACTTTTCATCATATTATTTTTATGGAAAATTTCAGAAATGAAAGCGATCTTTTAGGTACTTTGCAGGTGCCAGAAAATGCTTACTATGGTGTTCAGACTCAGCGTGCTATTGCAAATTTTAAAATCTCAGGGCAGTATCTTTCTTCTTATCCTCATTTTATCAAAGCTTTGGCGATGGTGAAAAAAGCAGCTGCAAAAACCAACTATGAGTTGGGCTTATTGGAAGAAAATCTTTACAAAAAAATTGCAGAAACCTGCGATGAAATCATGGAAGGGCAACTTCATGATCAATTTCCTATCGATATGATTCAGGGTGGAGCCGGAACTTCGGTCAATATGAATGCGAATGAAGTAATCGCTAATCGTGTATTGGAAAAATTAGGAAAAGAAAAAGGGGATTATCAGTTTTGTTCACCAAATGACCATATCAATCTTTCCCAATCGACCAATGATGCGTATCCAACTGCAATAAAAATGGCGCTTATTCAGATGAATGAGGAGCTTGTAGAAAAACTCAAGAAAACCATTGCTGCTTTCAGAGCAAAAGGACAGGAATTCAGCAAGGTAATAAAAATGGGACGCACCCAGCTTCAGGATGCGGTTCCGATGACTTTAGGACAGGAATTTGAAGCTTTTGCAGCAACTTTGGAAGAAGATATTTCTAAACTCAACAGCAATGCAAATTTGTTTGTAGAAATTAATATGGGAGCAACGGCGATTGGCACAGGAATTAACGCACCGGTTGGTTATGCAAATCTTTGCGCAAAAAATCTCTCTCAAATTACCGGTTATCCCATTGTTTCCGCGCCAAATTTAGTGGAAGCTACACCGGATACAGGTTCTTACGTAATTTATTCATCTGCGATGAAAAGGCTTGCAGTGAAACTTTCTAAAATTTGTAATGATTTACGACTGCTCTCATCGGGTCCGCGCGCAGGATTTTTTGAAATCAATCTTCCGCCGATGCAACCTGGTTCGTCGATTATGCCCGGAAAAGTAAACCCAGTAATCCCGGAAGTGGTAAATCAAGTGTGTTTTAAAGTAATAGGAAATGATTTGACAGTGACTTTTGCCGCAGAAGCCGGACAATTACAACTCAACGTGATGGAACCGGTTTTATCGCATTCCATCATGGAAAGTATCAACTTCTTGGGAAATGCTTTGGATACTTTAAGAGAAAAATGCATCACCGGAATTACCGCTAACAAAGAAGTTTGCCTCAATATGGTGAAACACAGCATCGGAATTGTAACGGCACTGAACCCGTATATCAGTTATAAAAACTCTACTGAAATTGCCAAAGAAGCTTTTGAAACCGGAAAAAGTGTTTACAATCTGGTTTTAGAAAAAGGCCTTCTTTCTCAAGAAAAATTAGATGAAATTCTCGATCCGGAAAACATGCTGAAACCGCATCAGTTTTAATTAAAGACAACTATTTTAACAATTTATATATGAAGAAAATCCTCACTACATTAACATTAATAGGAGCGCTAACAATGATGAATGCACAACAATTTGAAACAAAAAAAATGACCGACAAAGCCGGCTATACCTATGAAACAGTAGTCAACGATAAAAGTGGAGTACGAGTTTATACCTTAAAAAATGGCTTAAAAGTTTATCTCGCTCAAAATTTTGATGCGCCAAAAATCCAAACCTATATTCCGGTAAGAACAGGAAGTAACAACGATCCTTCTGATAATACCGGTTTAGCGCATTATTTGGAGCACATGATGTTCAAAGGAACCTCCAAATTGGCTTCCGCGAATTGGGCTAAAGAAAAACCGCTTTTGGACCAAATTTCAGCACTTTATGAACAACATAAAGCTGAACAAAATCCTGAGAAGAAAAAGGAAATTTATAAAAAAATTGATGAGGTTTCCCAAGAAGCCAGCAAATATGCGATTGCGAACGAGTACGATAAAGCAATTTCGTCTTTGGGAGCAACAGGAACCAATGCGCACACTTGGCTCGACGAAACAGTTTACAAAAACAATATTCCCAGCAACGAACTGGAAAAATGGTTGAAAGTGGAGAAAGAAAGATTCTCTGAATTGGTTCTGAGGTTGTTTCATACAGAATTAGAGGCTGTTTACGAAGAGTATAATCGTGCGCAAGACAACGATTCTCGCTTGGTAAATTATGAACTGATGGACGCTTTGTTCCCGAAACATCCGAATGGGCAGCAAACCACCATCGGGAAATCCGAACACTTGAAAAACCCTTCAATGCTAGCGATTCATAAGTATTTTGATACTTATTATGTTCCGAATAATTATGCGATGGTTTTGGTGGGTGATTTGGATTTCGATAAAACCATCAAACTTGTGGATCAATATTTCGGTTCTTTCGAATACAAAGAATTGCCAATGAAGAAAATGGTTTCGGAAGATCCTATGACTAAAATCGTGGAAAGAACTGTGAAAAGTCCTTCATCAGAGCGTTTGCAAATGGCGTGGAGAACAGATTCTTACGGAACTAAAGATGCAAGACTTGCGGAAATTGTAGCCAACTTGCTTTCCAATTCCGGAGAAACCGGTTTGATCGATTTAAATATCAACCAAAGCCAAAAAGCCCTTCGTGCGATGGCTTATTCGTCTCCATTCAAAACTTATGGGAATTTTTCAATGATGATTATTCCGAAAAAAGGACAAACTTTAGATGAAGCCAAAAAATTATTGCTCGATCAAATTGAACTTATCAAAAAAGGAGAATTTCAGGATTGGCAAATTCCGGCAATCATTAATGATATGAAAATTCAGCAGATGAAATCTCTGGAAACTGCCGATGGATTGGCAACTGCACTGTACGGAAGCTATATCAACAATCAAAATTGGGATAGCGAACTCAACCAAATTAATGAGTACGAGAAAATTACCAAAGATGATGTGGTGAAATTTGCCAATGAGTTTTTCAAGGATAATTACGTAATCATTAAGAAAGAAAAAGGGGTAAACGATAAGTTGGTTCGAGTTGAAAATCCGGGAATTACGCCAATTAAACTCAACAAAGAAGATCAATCGCCATTCTTAAAATCAATCATTAGCGAAAAATCTTCCGAAATTAAACCGGAATTTATTGATTATTCCAAAGCTATTAAAACCGATAAAATTGCAGGTAAAAAAGCGAGTTTTGTAAAGAACAAATACAACGATATTGCGCAAACGTACTTCATTTTCCCATTCGGTAGCGATAACGACAAGGAATTGGGATTGGCGACTCAGGTGTTGCAGTATCTTGGAACCAACAAACTTTCTGCGGAAGATTTGAAAAAAGAATTCTTCAAATTGGGAATTTCCAACGATTTCCGTACTGCTCCCGATCAGTTGATTATTTCTTTAAGTGGTTTGGAAGAAAACATGCCGAAAGGAATCGAATTGTTGAAAAATTGGTTGGAAAACGCAAAACCTGACCAAAAAGTTTACGAAGAAAACATAAAAACCATTCTCGAAAGCCGTGAAATAGCCAAAAAAGACAAAGGGAGAATCATGGCTGCACTTTCTAACTATGCGAAATACGGAAAAGTTTCAAGGTTTTCGGATGTAGTTTCTGCGGAAAGACTGAAATCCATCAAGTCTGAAGAAATGACTGCGAAAATCAAAAACCTGTTGAATATGCCTTATGAAATCTTCTTCTACGGAAATGATTTCAATGCGTTCAAAAAATATGCGAAACCTTTTGTAGAAAAGGAAACCATAAAAGCTCCAGAAAAGAAAAACTACCCGGAACCGGCTACTGAAGGCAAAGTGTTCTTCACCAACTACGACATGGTGCAAACCGAAATGAGCAAAGTAGGAAAGGGGAACAATGTGAACTTGAAAAATTTAGGAAAAATCAATGTTTTCAATGAATATTTTGGTCGAGGATTGTCGTCTATCGTTTTCCAAGAAATTCGTGAGAGCAAGAGTTTGGCGTATTCTGCGTATGTTTCTTATGCTGCCAATGGTGAGCTGAATCACCCGGATTATGTGACGACTTATATCGGAACGCAAGCAAACAAACTTCCGCAAGCGGTGAACGCAATGGATGAATTGATGGCGAATTTACCACAAGTTCCTGCTCAATTCGAAAATGCTAAAAATGCAGCCTTGAAACAAATTGCTTCCGGAAGGATCAACAGAACGAACATTTTCTTCAATCAAATGAACCTTAAAAAACTGGGAATCGATTATGATTTAAGAAAAGATATGTATGCGGAAATTGAAAAACTGACTTTGGCGGATGTGACCAATTTCTACAATAACGAAGTGAAACCGATGAAGTATAACACCGCAATCATCGGCAAAAAAGAGAACTTGGATATGTCGGCCATCAACAAAATGGGAACTTTCCATGAAGTAACTTTGGAAGAAATTTTCGGATATTAATCTGTTTTCTAAATACTCAAATAAAGGTGAAGCTTCGGTTTCACCTTTGTTGTTTTTAGGGCATTATGTTCCTTCAAAAAAAGGCGATTTCACGCGAAGTTTTCTGTCAATGGCTCCAATATCTGATTTTGAATAATTCTTTCAATCATTTCTATTCTATTTTCGATTTTAAAGAAAAACAAAGGTGAAAAGAGGTTAATAAGAATATAATGAGAATTTTTTTGTAGCAGCGTTTGTGGTTACCAATTTTTTCACCCTTCATTTCTAAATGATCAATAGGGAACTCTTTTGTTAAAAATTGTTGATAAAAATATAACCTTGACTTAATAACATGGGATATTTTAAACTGTATTTTCGCATTTAATAAAAAATGTAATTATGAAATTGAAGTATTTATTTGTTTCGCTTACCTCTATTGTTAGTGTCTGGTCTTATGCTCAATCGGGTGTTATTGCGGGTAAAATTGTGGATGAAAGCAACCTGTTTTCATTGCCGGGTGCTACAATCAAGATTGAAAATTCTAACCGAACTACAATTTCCAACCAAAACGGGAGTTATGAATTTTTGAATTTGCCCGTAGGAACTTATACCGTTTATGTGGATTATATTGGGTACACTTCGGGATCGAAACAAATTGTGGTTACTCAAAACCAAACCTCATCGGCTGATTTTCAGTTGAAAGCTCGTTTTCAAGACATAAAAGAGGTGGTGGTATTGGGTGATTATCTTCGTGGGCAGGCAAAAGCGATGAACCAACAGAAGACCAATGCGAATATTACCAACATTATTTCGGCAGATCAAATCGGGCGTTTTCCGGATGCGAATGTGGGCGATGCTTTAAAAAGAGTTCCAGGAATTACGATGCAAAACGATCAGGGTGAAGCGAGAAATATCATTATAAGAGGTTTGGCTCCACACTTGAATTCGGTAACATTAAACGGAGATCGAATCCCTTCTGCAGAGGGCGATAATAGAAATGTGCAAATGGATCTTATTCCTTCTGATATGATTTCTACCATACAAGTGAATAAAACTTTGACTTCTGATATGGATGCTGATGCGATTGGTGGATCTGTAAATCTTATTTTGAGAGCTGCACCAAACAAAGAGCGTATTTCGGCTACTTTAGCAGGTGGGTATTCTCCTATTCGTGAGCATGGCAACTATACTTCCGGATTTGTATATGGTAACCGATTTTTGAATAGTAAATTGGGTGCGGTATTAAGCGCTTCATACAACAACAATACCTTTGGTTCTGATAATATAGAGGCAGAATGGGCTTTGGGCGATGGCGATCAACCTTATGTAGTCGTTCCTTAACAAAACCCACTATTTAATTTATATTTAAAAACAGGATTAGAAAACAGCATAATTTGTATCTTATAAAATAAGAAAATAATTTTCTGTTTCAGTAGTTCCATCATTTTCTTCATGTTCCAAGCGGTTGCAGCTAGTAATGCATTGATTTGTGGTCCCGTTTCTCCCATGAAGTAATTTTTTGCCAGCCTAAAATCGGTTTTTAAATGTCCGATGATAGGTTCTATTGCCGCTCTGGTTCTAAATTTTTTGCGCTTTGTCTGCTTTTGATAAGCAGTGTCTTTTTTTCTTGGAGTGCTTGGGATGGAGATTTTCACGCCCTTTATTTCTGATTTTCCTCTGCCACCTCTATCGTAAAGGAGTTCTTTTGGGAGCTTTTGACCACCGGTTTCCATCTGTTCCAAAAGTGGTTCTATGGTGTGACCATCGTATGGAGTTTGCAAAAATGCTTTAATCCCGAGAATGATTTTCTTTCCTTTATTGGCAGTGGTGATCAAACCTACTTTATTGCCAAATTCATACTGTTTATGGGCTTTTCCTTTGGCAATACATCGGGTAAAAGGTTTGTGAATGCTGTAAATTTTGTCTTTATCTCCTCGTTTTTGGTTGACTACTTTCGTGTATAAATCCATCTCGGGTTGATAAAAAGTCCGCTGTTCTTCATTGAAATTCCGTTGCAACTCACGAATCAGCCTCATGGCGACGGTTTTGAGCTGTCTTTGAGATTTTTTTGCCGCTTTTGCTCGCTTGGGATGTTTTCCGTTGTAAGTATTGCGGACCATTTGTTTACTGACTTTCGTGTAGCGTTGTCTCTGTTTTATCCCTTCTTTTTCGGCTATTTTGTTGCAATAATCAATCACTTTTTTGCACAATTTTGCATCGGTAGGAAAAGTGGTGTTATTCTCCTGAACGGTCGTGTCCGATAAAACAAAATTCGAGGTATTCATCTTTGCATCATGCATTCTTACGCTGTAGGCAAAGATTTTTTCGATGCCTTTTTCTCCAATTCTTTTTCTGAAATGAACAAAATTACTCGGGTCACAAGGAAACTCGTGTTCAAAGAAAACTCTTCCACAAAAATACTGCATGTAAGGGTTCATGATCCAAGCTTTTTCCAAAGTCTCATCGCCCAAATTATAAAGATGTTTCAGAAGCAAACAGCCCACCATAAAACGAATCGGATGGCTCGGATTGCCCACTTTAGAGTACAACGGCGAAAATTCGTTCTCGAAATAATTCCAATCTATTTTATCTGAAAGCAAAACGAGTTCGTGTTTATCATCAATAAAATCAACCAACATCGGGCGGAATAATTCTGGCAGTTTTTCTGGATTTTTTCCTAACATATTTGCAAGGTTTTAAAGCTCTAATATACAAATTCTTGCAATAAAAAACAAGCTATTTTAAACCCAAAATACTAATAATCAGTAAATTATAAGTGGTTTAAGGAGAGACTATTTATTTAATTTGTGACTTCTGATTTCAACATTCCCAATTCTCCGTAATGTTTTTTGAACTTGGCAATTTTTGGTCCTACAACTGCGCTGCAATAAGGTTGAGTAGGGTTTGCGTTGTAATACCCCTGATGGTACTGTTCTGCAGGCCAAAACTTTTCAAATTGAGCAAGCTCGGTTACATAATTTCCTTGCCATCTTCCGGAAGCTTCAGATGCCTTTAGCGCAGCTTCAGCTTTCTGTTTTTCAGCCTCGTCCTTATAGAAAATTACTGACCGGTATTGGGTTCCGATATCATTTCCCTGTCTGTTGAGCTGAGTAGGATCGTGTAGGAAAAAGAAAACATCCATCAGCTGTTCGTAAGAAATAATTTTTGGGTCGTACGCAATCTGTACCACTTCAGCATGACCGGTTTCGCCCGTGCAAACCTCTTCATACGTCGGGTTCGCTTTATGTCCTCCGGAATATCCTGAAATTGCTGCATCTACACCTTTCAGCATATTGAAACAACTTTCTACACACCAAAAACAGCCGCCACCGAAGGTGATATATTCTAAATTCTGTTTATCCATTTTTTTTTTATTTGTTAAAGGTTTCTTCGCCTCCTGACCGTTGCAGGAGATCAACATTAGACCCATCAAAAATACTAAAATCTTATTCATTTTTTAATAACGCTTTTCTATCATAAAAATTTTAATTCATAATGATGTTTAATGACGAATTGCGGATAGATGCAAATTGAGGTCAACAGGTTCAAATTCCAAATATGCAACTTCAAAGATGAGCCTCCAAGCTCCAAAAATGAGGCTCTGAACCCCAAACTTGAGGTTTCGAACCCCAAAAATGAGGCTCTGGACTCCAAAAATGAGGCAATGAGCCCCAAAAATGAGGCTCTGAACCCCAAAAATGAGCCTCTGAACCTCAAAAATGAGGTTCTGAACCCCAAACATGAGGTTCGGAACCCCAAAAATAAGCCTCCCGACCCCAAATTTGAGCCTTAAAGCCGCAAATTTTCGGTAAACAACCTAAACCATGAGCGATGGAACCTCAAAAAATTGGTTTGGTAACCATAATTAAAAAGAACATCCCAATATTGAGATGTTCGTTTTTATATTTAATGTAGATTTAGGTTACTTTTCCCAAACCAAAGCGCTTGCACCGAGTATCGCTGCGTCAGCTTCGTCTAGTTCACTGAAAACTAATTTAACCTTATTTCTGAAAATTGGGAAAAGGTTTCGCTCCATGTGGAGTTTGGTAGGTTTTAAAATAAAATCTCCCGCTTTGATGACCCCACCGAAAAGAAGAATCGCTTCGGGTGAAGAAAACATCACGAAATTTGCTAATGCTTCCCCTAATTTTTGCCCTGTATACCGGAAAACTTCGATGGCAGTTGGATCTCCCTTTTTTGCACATTCATGGACAACCAGAGAATTAATTTCTTCTTCAGGATACTGATTTAGCATAGAATCGGGAAATTCTGCACGCATTTTTTTGGCGGTAATCGCAATTCCTGTTGCCGATGCATAAGCTTCCAAAGAACCTTCGGAACCGGTACTCCAGTGTTTTCGTCCTCCCGGTTTGATGATGGTGTGTCCCAATTCCCCTGCAAAACCATCGTGTCCGTATATCAAACTTCCACCTGAAACAATTCCGCTTCCAACGCCTGTTCCGAGAGTCATCATGATGAAATCTTTCATTCCTCTTGCTGCGCCAAACATCATTTCGCCTAGTGCTGCAGCGTTGGCATCGTTGGTCATTTTGCAGGGAAGTCCGAATTTTTTAGTCATGAGTTCTGCAAAGGGAATAATGCCCTTCCAGCGGAGGTTCGGAGCCTGTTCTATGGTTCCTGTATAATAATTTGCGTTGGGAGCACCCACACCAATTCCGTCGAGTCTTGTTTGGTTGCTATGTTTCTTCATCAAAGGCGATATTTTTTGGTATAACGCATCGATGAAATCTTCAACTTTCTCGTATTCATCGGTTCTGATGTTGCCTTTTTCCAGGATTTCTCCTCGGTGGTTCACAAAGCCATATTTGGTGTTGGTTCCTCCGATATCGATTCCTAAAGCAATCTGTTTTGACAAATCTATTAGTGCCATTCAAAATAAAATTTAGACTTTAAAAGTACAACAAATTCACATTACGTTAACAAAAAAACTTCTCCAAAGTTGGAGAAGTTTTTTTGTTAAATTTTATTTTCCTGTTTTATGCAGGGATTTCGCCTTTGTACAAGAAAGAAATAATCTCTTTGTTTACTTTTTCAATCATTTCGCTGAAAAGGTAGAAGGATTCTTGTTTGTAGATTACCAATGGATCTTTCTGTTCGTAAACTGCACCTTGAGAAGAACGTCTTAGATCATCCATTTCTCGCAAGTGTAATTTCCAGTTTTCATCGATGATAGCGAGTGAAATACTTTTCTCGAAATCATTAATAAGAGATTCGCATTTGGTTTCGTAAGCTTCTTTCAGATCGGTAATGATGGTCATTGTTTTGATTCCGTCGGTGAAAGGAACCTGAATCATTTTGAACATAGAACCTTGGTTTTGGTACACGTTTTCAATGATTGGGAACGCTTTTTCTTTCAAAAGTTCTAGTTTCATGCGGTAATCTTCTGAAGCTGCTTTGAACACAGCATTGGTAATATCCGCAACGGTTTTGTTTTTGAATTCCGTTTCAGAAACGGGAGCTTCCATGGTGAAATTTTTGATGATTTCGTACTCAAAATCTTTGTAGTCGCCTTCTAATTTTGTTTTGGTAACAATAGATTGGGCAACATCAAAAATCATATTCGAAATGTCATATTTCAAGTGATCTCCGAAGAGCGCATTTTTTCTTCTTTTATAGATTACATCACGCTGCTTGTTCATCACATCATCGTATTCGAGCAATCTTTTTCTGATTCCGAAGTTATTTTCTTCTACTTTTTTCTGTGCTCTTTCGATGGATTTGGAAATCATTCCGTGCTGGATTACCTCGCCTTCTTTGTGTCCCATTCTGTCCATCATTTTCGCAATTCTTTCCGAACCGAAAAGACGCATCAAATTATCTTCCAAAGAAACATAGAACTGCGAACTACCCGGATCTCCTTGTCGGCCGGCTCTACCACGTAACTGGCGGTCGACTCTTCGGGAGTCGTGTCTTTCGGTACCGATGATTGCTAAACCACCGTTGGCTTTTACATCGCCTTGTAGTTTAATATCTGTACCTCTACCTGCCATGTTGGTAGCGATGGTTACAACGCCTGGTCCACCTGCCATTGCAACAATTTCTGCTTCTCTGGCGTGCAGTTTTGCGTTCAATACGTTGTGTTCTATTTTTCTAAGTTGAAGAGCTCTAGAAAGTAATTGAGAAATTTCCACTGAGGTTGTACCCACCAACACTGGTCTTCCAGCAGCGGTTAATCTTTCGATTTCTTCGATTACTGCATTGTATTTTTCCCGGTTTGTTTTGAAGACTAAATCTTGTTTGTCCTCGCGTTGTATTGGTCTATTGGTAGGAATTACCACCACATCGAGTTTGTAGATTTCCCAAAGTTCCCCTGCTTCAGTTTCCGCGGTTCCGGTCATCCCCGCAAGTTTGTTGTACATACGGAAATAATTCTGAAGTGTTATGGTTGCAAAAGTTTGGGTAGCGGCTTCAATTTTTACATTTTCTTTCGCTTCAATTGCTTGGTGCAATCCGTCGGAATATCTTCTACCTTCCATGATACGGCCGGTTTGCTCGTCTACGATTTTTACTTCCCCATCGATAACTACGTATTCATCGTCTTTTTCGAAAAGGGTGTAGGCTTTCAAAAGTTGACTAAGGGTGTGAACTCTTTCAGATTTTACAGCAAATTCAGTGAAAAGTTTTTCTTTTGCTTCAAATTCTTCTTCTTTAGATAAATTTTTAGCTTCAAGCTCAGCAATTTCGGTAGCGATATCGTTTAGTACAAAGAAATCTTTGTCTTCGTTACCGGCTGACATATATTCTACTCCTCGGTCAGTAAGATCGATTTGGTTGTTTTTTTCGTCGATTACGAAATATAAATCCTTGTCAACAATCGGCATATCGCGGTTGTTGTCTGCCATGTATTGTCCTTCAGTTTTCTGAAGAAGGGCTTTGTTTCCGCTTTCAGACAGGAATTTAATTAAAGGTCGGGATTTTGGTAAACCTCTGTAGGCTTGTAATAATTTAAAACCACCTTCTTTTGTATTTCCGTTGGCGATTAATTTTTTAGCTTCATTAAAAATAGCTGAAACCGTTTTTTTCTGAATTTCAACGATTCTATCTACTGAAGGTTTTAAAACATCGAATTCTTGTCGGTCACCCTGTGGAACAGGTCCGGAAATAATCAATGGTGTTCTTGCATCATCCACCAAAACAGAATCTACCTCATCAATAATGGCAAAGTTCAGCTCGCGCTGTACTAACTCATTTGGGTTGGTTACCATATTATCTCTAAGGTAATCGAATCCGAATTCGTTGTTGGTTCCGTAAGTAATACTGGAGTTGTAAGCTTTTCTTCTTGCATCCGAATTGGGTTGATGCAAATCGATACAATCGATTGTTAAACCGTGGAATTGGTAAAGTGGTCCCATCCAAGCGGAGTCCCTTTTTGCCAAATAATCGTTCACGGTTACTACATGTACACCTCTTTCGGGTAACGCATTGAGGTAAATTGGTAAAGTTCCTACTAGAGTTTTACCTTCACCGGTTGCCATCTCGGCAATTTTTCCGCTGTGAAGAACGATACCACCAATGAATTGCACGTCGTAATGTACCATATCCCAATGTACGGCAGTTCCGGCAGCATCCCACTTGTTTTTCCAGATAGCAGTGTCGCCTTGTATTTCAACGAAATCTTTAGTTGCCGCCAATTCACGATCCAAATCGGTCGCAGTAACGCGGATTTCTCCGTTTTGCGCCAATCTTCTGGCTGTTTCTTTAATTAATGCAAATGCTTCCGGAAGGATCTCATTGAGGACCTTCTCTTCTACCTGGTATGAATCTTTTTTAAGCTGTTCTACTTTGGTAAAAAGTTCCTCTTTTTCATCAACATTGGTTGAATTCTTAATTTGTTCTTTGTTTTGTTCTATCTGAGAGGTAAAGTTTGTGGTAGCAGCTTTTAATTTCTCTTTAAATTCCGCTGTTTTTCCTCTTAGCACATCATCAGATAATTCTTGAATTTTTGGTTCAACCGCTTTTATTTTATTCAGTACTTTTTTTACTTCTTTCAGGTCGGTCGCATTTTTATCGCCCAAGAAACCCTTAAGAACTTTGTCTATAAAACCCATAAGTATTTGCTTTCGGCCAGCTGAAAAAGCGTGACCATTTAAAAGAATTTAGTTTTAGAATTTTTCTAAAATATGAAAAGTTGGTAATCGCTGCCGACTACCGACTGCATTTTTTTTAATATTCGTCTTCGTTCCATAGGAAGTCGTCATCCGTCGGATAATCGCTCCAAACTTCTTCTATGGATTCATAAATTTCCCCTTCGTCTTCAATCGCTTGAAGATTTTCAACTACTTCCATTGGTGCACCTGTTCTAATTGCGTAATCAATAAGTTCCGCTTTAGTCATCGGCCAAGGCGCGTCGCTTAAATAAGAAGCTAATTCTAATGTCCAATACATATAATTATTTTTTTGCAAAAGTATAAAAATAGGCGACATAAAAAAGGGAATTTGCCGCTGATTTTCAATAAACTTAGATTTTTAATTTTAAATTTTTCAAGTAGCGTTTCTCAAAAACCATTCCACAAACTTTTTTATGCCATTTTGGAAACGAATTGTAGGATGATAGCCGATTAATTTTTTAGCTTTTTGTACATCTGCATTGGTTTTTGGCATATCGCCAGGTTGTGAGGGTAGGTGATTTTTGTGGGCTTTTTTGTCCAGATTTTCCTCTAAAGTCGAAAGCATTTCATTCAAATTAATCACCTCGTTTTCACCTAAATTGATGATTTCATAAACGGGTTTGTTTCGTTCTAAATAATGAATCGATTTCAGGATTCCATCGATGATATCATCAACATAAGTGTAATCTCTAGCGCTGGAACCATCACCATAAAAAGGGATTTTTCCATTTTCTTGGATGATTTTTGCAAACTTATGAATCGCCAAATCCGGACGTTGCCGAGGTCCGTAAACAGTGAAAAAACGTAGATGAATCATGTCGATTTCATATAAATGATGGTAGACATGTCCCATGATTTCGCCACATTTTTTGGTTGCAGCATAATGCGAAATAGGCCGGTCAACATTATCAGTTTCTGTAAATGGAATTCTACTGTTGTTTCCGTAAACGCTTGAACTGGAAGCACATATAAATTTTTCAATTTTAAATTCTTTACATAATTCCCAAAGATTCATGGTTCCGCGAACGTTTACTTCCTCATAATCGAGAGGGTTTTCGATAGAGGGGCGAATTCCCGCTAAAGCAGCCAAATGAATCACGATATCGATCTGATGTTTCGAGAAGATATTTTTTAGGCCATCTAGATCTCTAATATCTTGATAATAAAGTTGATAATGTTTGCTGGAAGTTTCAAAAATTAATTTCTGAATGTCGTGTTCCTTGTCGCGATACGTAAATTCTGAAGTTTTGTTGACTGAATCGAAAGTATTTTTGACTTTAATTTTATAGTCATAAAAATCATCAAAGTTGTCAATATTAATGACAGAATGTCCATTTTTTAATAGACATTCTACCAGATGAGATCCTATGAATCCACTTCCGCCGGTGACCAAATATTTCATTTGTGGTTTTTAATTCCCACAAATTTAATTAAAATCAAATCATTATTTTTACGAAAATATTTAATTATGCAATTCTCCGGACAAATTCGAAAAATGATTACCCAAAACGGCAAACCGATTCAATATTTTCTGAATCTTTCGGATGATTTGATCAATATGAACCAGCTGATCGGCAAAAATCTACGCATAAAACATATCGGTTACCAATGTGTAAACTGCGGAAATGATGAGAAAATTTATCGAATGGGTTTCTGCAAAAAATGCTTTTTCGAAAGCCCGTATGCTAGCGATACTATTATCCGTCCGGAGCTTTCAACCGCTCATCTTGGAATTGCAGAACGGGATTTGGAGGTTGAAAAATCCATACAATTGCAACCGCATGTAGTCTATTTGGCTTATACAGGAGATGTGAAAGTGGGGGTGACGCGAGAGTCCCAAATTCCGACCCGGTGGATCGATCAAGGAGCGACTTTTGCGATTCCTATTGCCAAAACTGAAAATAGATACGAAGCAGGAATGATCGAAGTTGCCTTGAAAGAACATCTTGCAGATAAAACCAACTGGAGAAAAATGCTTGAAGATGAATTCGAAGATGATTTGGATATGGCGAATTTTCGGGAGAAAATTAAAGACTATTTTCCGGAAGATTTCAAGAGCTTTTATTTGATGGAACAGGAAATGACTCGACTCGATTATCCGTACCAAGCACCCGAAAAAATCAATTCTTTTACTTTGGATAAAAAGCCTGAATTTGAAGGTGTTTTAAAAGGAATTAAAGGTCAATATCTCTGTTTTGAAGGCGGTAATTTCATCAATGTACGAGGTCACGAAGGATATGTGGTCGAATTGGAGGTTTCCAAATAAGTAAGGAGAAATAGTTTTTATTCATTAAATAAATTTATTGGCACAAAATTTTAATCCTCAGCATAATGAAGAAAGTTTACCTGAAAATTTTGTCTATTACTTTGGGAATTATATTCCTTGTGATTTTAATCGCCAATTTCGGAATGAATTTTTGGTTAAAATATCAACTTCCGAATTTCATTAAAAACAATACCGATTACAAAATTTCTTACCAAAAACTCGAGGTTAATTTAGGAACGGGTGCGATTTTCGCCACAGGAATTTCTGTGAATAGTAAAAACCCGCAAAACCAAGGCGTAATAGGACTTCAGGGAACCGTGGATACGCTTTCCGTTTCCAGAATCGGGATTTATGATGTAATTGTCAATAAAAGATTTAGCGCCAACAATTTTGAATTGAATAATCCTAATTTGAAAATTAATCTTCCAAAACCGTCAGATAAAAATACAGGTACGAAGAAAAATCCGTTTGTCCTGGAGAACATCAATATTAGGAAAGGTAATTTAGAGATTTTTCGACACGATAAGCAAAAATTTTTGTCGGTAAAAGATCTTAATCTTCAGCTTGAAAAATTAAAACTGAATAATGATCCGAAAGCGGGTAAATTGCCCGTCATCTTCGATCAGTACGACATTAATGCGAACAATGTTTTTTTTCGTCCCGATAATGTTTATGCGTTCACAGCGACTAATATTACCACCAAAACTGGCCAACTCAGCATTAAGAATTTTGCGATGCATCCTTTGTTGTCTTACACTAATTTCAGACGATTTTATCCAAAAAAACGTAATCTTTTCGATTTGAAAACTTCTGAAATGGAGTTTAAAGATTTCATTTTAAAAGATGATAAAATTGCACTAAATAAGGTTCGTTTTGTAAATCCAGATCTCAAGATGTACACTACCGATGTGAAACCTGCCGAAAAAGAAAAAAGTTTTACTTATGTGGTGAACCTAGAAGATGTGATCATGGAGGAAGCGAAAATCCTGATTTTGAAACCCGACGGAACACCAAAATTTGCCACTGAAAAACTTAATATGAGCATCAATAAGTTGCTGATGGACGACCAAACAGCGAAGGGAAATATTCCGTTTGAGTATAATGATTTTAAGATTAATGCACAGAAAATCAATTATATAACGACTTCTCAAAACGTGAAAGTTGCAGCTGCAGTATTCAATTCGGAATCTGCAAATCTTCGGGGTATTTCAGTTAAGCCAACGGTTTCAAAATCCGATAAAACTTTAATGGATTTGAGTTCGCAACAAGTTTTTTTGAAGGTTAATAAATGGAAATTTATTGATAACAAACTTAAAATAGATGTCGATAATGTGTTGATTTCCAACCTGAACGGAAAAATTAAGTCTCCTGAAAATCCTAAAAATAAGAAACCAACTTTTGATGGAATTGCTTTCCCATTAATGGTAAGAAATGTGCAGCTGAAAAACTCGAATCTTATTCTGGGAAAACAAAATAATCCGTTACAGTTAAATGATTTAAATGCTACTTTAAAAAATCTTGAAATGAACGAATCGACGATAAAAGGTAAAATACCTTTTAAAGTTGGATATTATGGATTTTCGACCAGGAATTTCAATTACAAAACGCAATTTTATCGTATCTCAGCTTCGTTGCTGAAATTGAATAAAAATGCTGCACAGATTTCCAATTTCGAAATGATACCCACACTTTCGCGAGCAGAATTTATCAGGAAAATTCCTACTGAAAAAGATCTTTACAATTTGAAAGTCAATCAAATTACAATGAATGGGAATTGGGATTTTGAGTCTTCAAATCCTTATTTAAACGCTTCTCAACTGACTTTAAATGGAATGAATGCGGAAATTTTCAGAAGTAAGATTCCTAAAGATGATCTTTCGGAAAAGCCTCTGTATTCCAAATTATTGAGAAGTATCAAAATGCCGATGTTTATTGAGCAGATGGAAGTGAAGAATTCGTTTTTGCAATACGAGGAAGACACCAAAAAAAGTGACGGGCCTGGAAAATTGACTTTCAATCATTTTAATATGAATGTGAAAAACCTGAATTCTGGAAAAATGAATGGAAAGCCCACGAATGTTCCGATTGAAATTCATTGCAAATTCATGAATGTTTCACCAATGAATGTAAAATGGAGTTTCGATACCGCCAAAATGGATGATGCCTTTGCAATTTCCGGGAATATTTCAGATTTGCCGGCTGCTGAAATTAATCCGTTTATTGAACCTTATTTGAAAATCCGCGCTACTGGATATATCTCTGATTTGATTTTTGATTTTAAAGGAAATTATAAAGGTTTGAATGGTCTCTTGAAAATGAAACATAAAAATTTGCGGGTTTCGATATTGAAAGAAACCGGTGAAAAACACAAGTTGCTTTCTGCGGTAGCCAATATTTTCGTGAGAACAGATTCGGGAAAATATCCCGAATCGGTTCCTGTGGATGATGTGCCGCGCGACAAAACGAAATCATTTTTCAACCTTTTTTGGAAAGGAATCGAAGAGGGTTTGAAGAAAACACTAATCGGAAAAAATATTGAAGTCACCGAAAAGAAAGTGAAAAATACGGTTGAAAACACTAAAACTGCGTTGGAACAAAACAAAAAGAAACTGAAGGAAACCAAACAGGAAGTGAAGGAAAAAGTACAAAACGTAAAAGAAAATATCAAAGGAAAACCCTTGCTCAAGAATGTTTTCAGAAAAAAATCCGAAAAATAAATTTCGGATAATTTTTTTTAATCAATATTAAAATCGTCTCTTTCTTCGACTGGAATTTGCCTTATAAAATCATCAAATTCACCGCCATAATTTGTTTCAGCTCCGTACGAATCAATGATGATTGATTGTAAACCATCCTTGTCCTGCAAAACATAAAGCACTGCGTTGTCCTCAGGATCACTGTCGCCCTCGAAACGATAGGTTTTTATAATACACAAATCGTCGGGTTTGTACGTGGTATTGGTTCCTTCCAGAACGATTTGTTTTTCTTCATTCATCCGTATTTCTCTAGTAATTCCTCTTTCACGAAGAATATCGAGAACTTGAGAAAGTGTTTTTAAATTGTGACTTGACATAATGTTGTATGATTTTAATGTTAATTAAGCAACAAAATGTTTGCCGAAGCATTTAATTTAAAAACAAAAAACGCTGAAAATCATAAAGATTAACAGCGTTTATGTACCTCGGACGGGACTTGAACCCGTACATCCTTGCGGATACAGGATTTTAAGTCCTGCGTGTCTACCAGTTCCACCACCAAGGCAAGTGGATGAGCGAAAAACGGGATTCGAACCCGCGACCCCGACCTTGGCAAGGTCGTGCTCTACCAGCTGAGCTATTTTCGCAAAAAAAAGTGCGGATGAAGGGACTCGAACCCCCACGCCTCACGGCACCAGATCCTAAGTCTGGCGTGGCTACCAATTACACCACATCCGCAAATATCTTCTTCTCTTTTTTTGTGAGTGCAAATATAATGACTTTTTATTTTTTAAAACAAGAAAAATTTAATTTTTTTACTTTTTTTTATTTTTTTGATCTTCTATTTTCTTTTTCTCTTCTTTATTTATTACTTTTACACCTTTAACAATCAATTATGGAATTACAAGGAACAATCAAAAAGATATCTGATATTCAGACATTTGCAAGCGGTTTTCAGAAGAGAGAAATGGTAATCCTTACCGAAGAGCAATATCCACAACCGATTAATGTGGAATTTTTGCAAGATAAATGCGATTTGCTAAATGCCTACAAAGAAGGTGATAAAGTGAAGGTAAGCATCAATATCAGAGGAAGAGAATGGACTTCTCCGCAAGGTGAAGTGAAATATTTCAACTCAATTACCGGTTGGAGACTTGAAAAAGTTGAAGGTGGTAATTTTAATGAGCCCGTAGAGGCCAGACCTCAACAGAGCGGAAGTGCTTCTTCTGAAAATAAAACCGATGTTTTCGCAGAAGAAGATGATGATCTGCCATTTTAATTTCGAAAAACACACTGTAATAGAATCCTGCTTTTTTTAAAGGGCGGGATTTAATTTTTCCTAAATAATATGGTTCTTCTCGATCCCGATGATATCTCTTTCCCGGATCCGGCGTTGATCAATTCTACAGATGGTTTATTAGCTGTTGGTGGAGATTTGTCACCGGAAAGAATTCTGTTTGCATATCAGCTAGGCCTTTTTCCTTGGTTTAATGAAGGCGAGGAAATTCTATGGTGGTGTCCCGATCCCCGCTTTGTTCTCTTTCCTGAAGAATTGAAAGTTTCAAAATCGATGAAGAAAATCTTGCGTGACGGGGTTTTTTCTTTCACTGAAAATCAATGTTTTCAAGAGGTAATGCTGGCGTGTAAAAATGCGTACCGAAAAGATCAGGACGGAACTTGGATTTCGGATTGTTTTATCGAATCCTACAGTATTCTTCATCGACATGGTTTTGCTAAAAGCATCGAAGTGTGGCAAAATGACGAATTGGTTGGCGGACTTTATGGAGTTCAAATCGGAAACGTTTTTTGCGGTGAAAGTATGTTTGCGAAAGTAAGCAATGCTTCGAAAGCCGGCTTTATTCATTTTATTTTAAATAATGAAAATATAGAACTTATTGATTGCCAAATACATTCTGCGCATTTGGAAAGTTTGGGGGCCAAAATGATTCCTAAAAAAGAATATTTAAAAATTTTACAAAAACAAACCTCATGAATCCCGAAAAAGAAAAATGGATTTTATTGGCTTTACTCTCCTTGATTTGGGGTTCATCATTTATTTTAATCAAAAAATCGCTCGATCATTTTAATCCTTACGAAGTCGGAGCGCTACGAGTATTAATTGCCGGACTCGTTTTGCTTCCGGTTGCCATTAAGAATATCCGAAAATTTCCCAAGAAAAATTTGAAATGGCTGATTCTCGCTGCAATTACCGGAAATTTTATTCCGATGTTTCTTTTCCCGATTGCAGAAACAGAAGTCAGCAGCAGTATTGCAGGAATTATCAATTCGATGATGCCGATTTTCGTTATTATTGTAGGAGCGCTTTTGTGGAAATTTGAAACCACCAAAAGACAAATTATTGGAGTGTTGATTAGCTTTTCCGGAGCGTGCATTCTTGCTTTTTCAGGAGGCGAAGGTGGGGAGTTCAAGCTGATTCCTATTCTATTACTGTTATTGGCAACATTGCTATATGCCATTAGTACAACCACCGTGAAATCGAAACTTAGCGATATTCCGGCAAAAATTTTATCTGCGTTTGTTTTTTCGTTTGTTTTAATTTTTCCATCATTAATTGCCTTGGTTTTTGCTGGTTTTTTTAATGAATTAAAAATGGATAATAATCTATTGGTGGGACTCGGATTTGTGAGTTTGCTATCGGTTTTCGGAACCGGATTGGCGATGATGCTGAATTATAGATTGTTGAGCGTTTCTACACCATTGTTTGCCTCAACGGTTACTTTGTTGATGCCGATCGTTGCGATAATTTGGGGGATATTGGATGGTGAAAAATTGACCTCTATGCAAGTCTTCGGCGCGGTAATTATCCTCGCGGGACTTATTTTTCTCCGTCAAATGCCTTCCAAACAGAAATAAAAAAACCGCAAAGCCTTGTGAGCGTTGCAGTTTGAAATAAATCTAATAAAAAGTAAAAATGAAAGGCGACAAAGATATATAATTGTTTCCATATCATGCAAGAAATTTTTTTAATATTTTTAAATTATTTCATAAATTCCTTCAGGTCTTTAATATTTTCCTAAATTAGCCTAATGTTTATCAAAGAATATATTTCCAAAGATTATCCAGTTTTCAATTCAACGGATTTGATAGAAGATGCTAATGAAATGGCGAAAGAATTCGGTTATTCACACATTTTTGTCAAGAAAAAAGGAGTTTACCAAGGCGCAATCAGTCAGTCTTTTCTAGAAGAAAGTCCGGAAGGTAATTTGGCAAGTTTGGAGATGCATTATGAAAAATTCGCAATTTTCGATGATGGTAATTTGTTGGATTCCATCAAGCTATTTTATACATTTAATTCCAATGTTGTCCCCGTTGTTTCCAAAAGCGAAAAATATTTAGGATATATTTCCTGCGATGATATTTTTTGTGAGTTTTCGAAATACCCGCTTTTTTCGGAGAGCGGCGCTATTCTGACGATTCAAACAAATGGAAAACATTATTCGATGACTGAAATTTGCAAAATTGTGGAATCCAATAATGGCAAAGTTTACGGATGCTTTATCAATTTAATTGGTGATGATTTCATACAGATCACCCTTAAAATCAGCACCGAAAATCCAAGCTCTATTGATGAGACTTTCGAGCGTTATGGCTACACCGTTGTACAAAAATATTATGATGATGAAAAAGAAGATTTGTTGAAAGACAGATTCGGATTTTTCCAAAAATACCTGGAATTTTAAGAATGAAGGCAGCGATCTATTCCCAAAAAAACGATCTCGATACCTTTTTGTATCTGAGTAAATTTGTCTCTGAATTAGAAAAACGGGGAGTGCAAGCCGTGTTGTACGATGAAATGGCCAATGCTATGCAATTCTCGAAAATTTTCGAAACTTTTACCCGAAAAGAAGACCTGAAAGAGAAAAAAGTTGACCTCTTTTTTACTTTTGGAGGCGACGGAACCATCGTAAACTCTATTTTATTTGTACAAGATTTGGAAATTCCGGTAGTAGGAGTTAACACCGGACGGCTTGGTTTTTTAGCAAGTTTCAGCAAAGAAGAAGTTTTCCTGGAACTCGATGAAATCATCAGAGGAGAAGTGAAAATCAGCAGAAGATCTGTTATAGAAGTTGTTTCGCCCAACAAATCGATGTTTTTTCCCTATGCTCTAAATGATATTACTATTTCGCGTAAGGAAACTACCGCCATGATTACCGTGGAATCCTATATTAATGGGGAATTTTTAAATGTTTTTTGGGGCGATGGAGTCATTATTTCTACACCAACCGGTTCTACAGCTTATTCATTGAGTTGCGGTGGGCCAATCATCACTCCTAATAACGAAAATTTTGTCATCACACCGATTGCTCCACATAATTTGAATGTCCGTCCATTAATTTTAAATGACGATGTTGAAATTCGATTAAAAGTTGAAAGCCGCGTTCCGCAGTATTCCTTATCGCTGGATTCCAGGCTAATTCACATGGAAACCAATGTGGAGATTGTACTGAAAAAAGCCCGCTTCCAGATTTTGCTTGTTCTTCCGAATAATTTGAGTTTCTTCGAAACCATCCGCCAGAAATTGCTTTGGGGAAAAGACAAACGAAACTAAAACCCCATTTTCAAAACAAAACTCCTTTTTTTTCGGATAATGAATTCTGCAATGATGAACATCATTATTTAAAATACATTGCCAAGCTTTCGTGATAATCATCATTATTTTTGTATTTTTACCTATTCAAAATTTACAAAAATAATTTTATTATGAGCAGACGTTTTCCGGCAGGTGTTGCCACAGGTCAATTGGTTACAGACATTTTTAATTATGCCAAAGTAAATAACTTTGCGCTTCCGGCGGTAAATGTTATCGGATCAAGTAACGTAAATGCGGTTATGGAAACTGCAGCAAAATTGAATTCTCCGGTAATTATTCAGTTCTCTAATGGTGGTGCTGCTTTCAATGCAGGAAAAGGCTTAAGTAATGATGGACAAAAAGCGGCTATCTTAGGCGCAATTGCTGGTGCAAAACACATCCACACTTTGGCTGAAGCATACGGAGCTACCGTAATTCTTCATACTGATCACTGTGCTAAAAAATTATTGCCTTGGATTGATGGATTGCTGGATGCTAACGAAGAATTCTTTGCGCAAACCGGAAAATCTTTATACTCTTCTCACATGATTGATTTGTCTGAAGAGCCAATCGAAGAAAACCTTGATATTTCTTGCAAATATTTCGAAAGAATGGCAAAAATGGGAATGACCTTGGAAATCGAATTGGGGGTAACAGGTGGCGAAGAAGATGGTGTTGATAATTCAGGTGTAGATTCTTCTAAATTATATACCCAACCGGACGAAGTTGCTTATGCTTATGAAAGATTAAATGCGATTTCTCCTAATTTTACCATCGCAGCAGCGTTCGGAAACGTTCACGGAGTTTACAAACCAGGTAATGTGAAATTGACACCGAAAATCTTAGATAACTCTCAAAAATATGTTCAAGAGAAATTCGGATTAGGCGAAAAACCTGTGAATTTCGTTTTCCATGGTGGATCAGGTTCTACTGTCGAAGAAATCAGAGAGGCCATCAGTTATGGTGCAGTAAAAATGAATATCGATACAGACCTACAGTTTGCTTATACCGAAGGTATCAGAGATTATATGGTTAATAATGTGGAGTATTTGAAAACTCAAATCGGAAACCCAGAAGGTGAAGAAAAGCCAAACAAGAAATTCTATGATCCTAGAGTTTGGTTGAGAAAGGGCGAAGAAACCTTCAGCAAAAGATTGGTACAAGCTTTCGAAGATCTGAACAACGTAAATACTTTGAACTAATTTTTCAAATTTTAAAGGATAAGTTTCAAATTACACGAAAGTTTAGAACTTATACCATAAATTTGCACTCCTGAAATCAAAATTTTCTAAGAAATGGCATTCGACTGGTTTAAAAGAAAAACAAAAAATATTACTACTTCCACCGAGGATAAAAAAGATGTGCCGAAAGGTCTCTGGCATCAAACACCAACCGGTAAAATAATTGAGCACGAGGAACTTAAAGCAAATAATTACGTTTCTCCGGAAGATGGTTTTCATGTTAGAATTGGAAGTAACGAATTCTTCTCCATCCTTTTTGATGATAATAAGTATACTGAGCTTGACGCGGACGTAGAAAGTGTGGATATGCTTAATTTTAAAGATACCAAGTCTTATACCGACCGTCTGAAAGAAGTAAAAGCAAAAACCAAACTCACAGATTCTATTCGAAATGCGGTAGGAAAAGTTAACGGAACCGAAATGGTAGTTTCCTGCATGGATTTCGAATTTATCGGAGGTTCTTTAGGTTCTGTAATGGGCGAAAAAATAAGAAGAGCAGTAGATTATTGTATTGAACACAAGCTTCCCTACATGATAATCTGTCAATCCGGAGGTGCCAGAATGCAAGAAGCAACTTATTCCTTAATGCAATTGGCGAAAGTTCAGGCTAAATTGGCTCAACTTTCAGAAGCCGGATTGCTGTACATCGCTTATTTATGCGATCCTACTTTTGGTGGAATTACCGCGTCTTTTGCAATGACTGCCGATATTATTATGGCAGAACCGGGCGCTTTGATCGGTTTTGCAGGGCCAAGAGTGATTCGCGAAACCATCGGAAAAGATCTTCCGGAAGGCTTCCAAACTTCCGAGTTTTTGCAGGAAAAAGGTTTTGTAGATTTCATCGTGAAAAGAACAGAAATCAAAGAAAAAGTTTCTAAAACGGTGAATCTTTTGGTGCATTAAGAAAAAATAAAGTAACAAATCATTGAAAATCTCTCCTAATTAGGAGAGATTTCTATTATGAGAAAAATTGTAAAAATACTTTTCAATACTTTAAGAACGCTGAGTTTTCAAAAGCTTTTGATGCTTTTAAAATTAGTTGTTCCACATCCTCTGTTTTCTATTTTAGGATTTTATGCTACGGTAAAAAGTTTTACCCTCGCTCAAAAATTCTTCCCGAACAGTAGCTCTACTAATGGAGTGGGAAATTCTTTCAGACATGGATTATGGTCAGCGTTAATCATGATGTATTGCTGCAAAATTTCCTCGCCTCAGAAAGCTTTAAAATTCTGTAAAGAAATGACGGATTTGCACGAAGAATTATTTCCTAATGAACCGTTGGAAAAGAAAATGGATTTGCACAACAACCAAGTCGGCATGAATCTTTTTATGGAAATGCTTCCAGGCATTCACCGACAATTTTTCGAGAAAAAATTTATCGTCGATCGCCTTTTTGAAAAGATAAAAACTGCAAAAATTCTCACTAACTTAGAAGAAGACCACGATAATCATTTGGTTTATCTGGAAGAATAGTTTTTCTAATTTTTAGAAATTTTGTAAAGTTTTCCGCTGTCCGAAACTGCATACAAATTGCCGTTGTTTCCGTTGAGCACGTCTCGAATTCGATCGTTTTTATCCTCCAATAGCCATTCCTCACCAACCACTTTATTGTCTTTAATCACCAACCGAATAATTTTTTGTCCACTAAGGCAACCAATCATCAAATTGTTTTTCCATTCGTCAATATTGCCGGTGTAGAAAGCGATTCCACTCATCGAAATTGATGGATCCCAATAATAAACTGGCTGTTCTGTACCTTCTTTTTTTGTGGTCCCGTTGTTGATTTTTTTACCACTGTACTCGGTTCCGTATGTTACATCGCCCCAGCCGTAATTTTTGCCGGGTTGAATTAAATTGATTTCATCACCGCCTCTTGGACCCATTTCAGCTTCCCAAATCTGTCCTTTTTCATCAATCGCCATTCCCTGAGGATTTCGGTGACCTGTAGAATAGATTTCGGGTTTCCAGCCTGCAAGGTTTGGATTTCCAGGTGCGGGTTTTCCGTCTTTGGTAATTTTTAAAATTTTACCCAAATAAGAATCTTGTTTCTGTGCATACGGTCGGGTTTCCAGATCGGAACGCTCTCCCGTACTAACGAAAAGGTAGCCATCTTTATCAAACTCAAGGCGACTTCCATAATGTTTATCACCATCATAAGTTGGCGTTGCCCGGAAAATTACCGTTGGATTTTCAATTTTTTTCTCGTCTGCAGAAAGTTTTCCTTTTGCGACCGCGGTATGATTACCTCCAGAATAAGGTTCCGAAAAACTCCAGAAAATCATTCTATTATTTTGGAAATCGGGATCCAAAGCGACATCTAATAATCCTCCTTGACCTTTGGCATCAACTTTTGGTAAACCTTCCACTTTCGAAATCGTTTTTCCGTCCGCAGAAACAATATTGAAGTATCCAGATTTTGAAGTAATTAAAAATCTACCGTCAGGTAAATTTATAATTCCCCATGGATTTCTTAAATCTGAATTAATTACATCAACTTGGTAGGGAGTTTTGGTTTTTAAACCTTCAATTCGTGTTTGTCCGGCAAAGGCGGGTTGATATTCCGGAGAGTTTTTATCGTAAGTTTCAGGATTTGGCAGTTTTCCGTTTTCCAGAGCGACTTCATTCTGCTGATTTGCGGTTTTGGAATTTCCGGTGCAGGAAAGCACTAGCAGCAGTCCCACAAGAGGCAGAGTTTTTATTGACAATGTTTTCATAATGAGAATTTTGGCGGTTTGGTAAAGGTTAAGAAACAAAAATTACGCCGAGAAATTACTATCTTTGGTAATAAATACGCTAAGCAAATGTTGAAAAAGATTTTATTTTTTGTTGTTATTTTTACCTTCGGATTTGTTTTTTCACAGAATAAAAGTTTTATATACGAACTCGAATTTAGGCCCAGCCTCACTAAGGACAGCATTGCAAAGGAAAGATTTGTATTAGATGTTCTAAACGGAAAATCAATATTTAGAACGATAGAAGAGAAGAAGTCAGATTCAACTTTTCATGCCACAAGGAGACGTTCATTTACCACGACGTCTTTTAAAGATTTTTTAAGCGTAGATAAAGATTTGAAATCAGGTCATACCCATAAATTTATCCATAATTTTAAAAATCTTTTTACAATCAAGATTGAAGAAGAACTGAATTGGAAAATCGAAGAAGAAACAAGAGAAATCCTGCAGATGAAAACTCAAAAAGCAAAAGTTATTTATGGGGGGAGGAACTGGACAGCATGGTTTACAAATGAAATTCCAATTTCGGACGGTCCTTATGTGTTCCAATCTTTACCAGGATTAATATTAGAAATTTACGATGATAATAATGATTATCATTTTTCATTGGTTCAGATTAAAAATAGTGATGGTAAATTATATGATAAAGATAAAGCGCTTCCAATTAGTTGGAAGCAATATGAAAAATTAGCGCTGGATTATTTTTCAGATCCTACCAGAGAAATAAATGGTAAAAATACAGGTGGTTCTATGCAAATTATAAAATGGCAGGATGAAAACGGAAGAGAATTCACTCCGAACTTTAAAGAAATGAATGAAAGGGAACAGAAAAAAATTCGTGAAAACAATAATCCTGTTGAACTTAACCATAAAATAACTTATCCAAAATGAAAAGCATTTTAATAATCATTGTTTTAATTTTATTGTGTTCATGCAATTCATTTAGTAAATTTTCAAAATATAATAGCACGCAAAGTTGTGGAGGCTATGTGTGTATAAGCAACGATTCTTTAAATATAAAGTTTACTTCCTTTGGTGCTTTCAAAGTTGCAAACAGTAAAAAAGAGTTCAGAAAGTTTCAGTTGAAAAGAAATTTGGAATTTAAAAATATTATTCTTTTTGGAACTTCTTCCACCATTGAAACCGATTACTATCTTCTACTAAATAATAAAATAAAGAAAAATAATTTCATTTATAGGGACACGATCATTGATGACAGAAAAATAACCATCGCAATAAAGTCTGGAGAAAAAAGCTCGCCTTCTAATCTAGAATTTCTTTTGAATAGCATTCAGAAATTGAAATAACGCAATTTTTCTTTTTCGTATTTTTGTACACCCAATCACGTACATTTTATTATTTGAATATTTTTATTTAACCAAACATCAGTGAATTCGGGATTTAAAACATATGCAATTCAAACTTCAATCAGAATATAAACCAACCGGAGATCAACCTCAAGCCATTGAAAAATTGGTGAAAGCTATTGAAGGTGGGGATAAATATCAAACGCTTTTGGGCGTTACCGGCTCCGGGAAAACTTTTACCGTGGCCAATGTGGTACAAAACGTTCAGAAACCAACCATCGTTTTGGCACACAACAAAACTTTGGCAGCGCAGCTTTTCATGGAATTTAAAGAATTTTTCCCTGAAAATGCCGTAGAATATTTCGTGAGTTATTACGATTATTACCAGCCGGAAGCATTTATTGCTTCTACGAACACCTATATAGAAAAAGATCTTTCCATTAACGAAGAAGTGGAAAAACTGAGACTTTCAGCTTCCGCAAGTTTGCTGTCGGGGAGAAGAGATGTGTTGATCGTCGCATCGGTTTCTTGTATTTATGGTATTGGAAATCCAACGGAGTTCAACAAGTCTTTAATTGAAGTTGAAAAAAATGGAAAAATTACCAGAACGGCTTTTCTTCATAAATTAGTAAACGCATTGTATTCTAGAACATTGGGAGAGTTTACGAGAGGTACGTTTCGTGTGAAAGGTGATGTGATTGATGTATATCCGGCCTATGCGGATAATGCAGTGAGGATTCAGTTTTTCGGAGACGAAATTGAAAGAATCCAAAGTTTCGATCCTCTTTCCGGAAATGTCATGGCTGAGTTTGATGAGATGAATATTTATCCCGCCAATTTATTTGTCACTTCTAAAGAAACACAAAACAACGCGATCCGTGAAATTCAGGACGATATGCTCAAGCAAGTTGAATTTTTCAATGAAATAGGGAAACCCTTTGAAGCAAAAAGGCTTCAGGAAAGAACCGAACTCGATCTGGAAATGATGAAAGAACTTGGTTATTGTAGCGGAATTGAAAATTATTCACGCTATTTCGACCGAAGATTACCTGGATCCAGACCATTCTGTCTTTTAGATTATTTTCCGAAAGATTTTTTGATGGTCATTGATGAAAGTCACGTAACAATTCCGCAAGTTCATGCGATGTACGGAGGTGATAGAAGCAGAAAAGAAGTTTTAGTAGAGCATGGTTTCCGACTTCCGGCAGCGATGGACAACCGACCTTTAAAGTTTGAAGAATTCGAAGCGATGCAGAATCAGGTGATTTATGTTTCTGCAACTCCCGCAGATTATGAATTGGAAAAAACCGGCGGCGAATATGTGGAGCAAATCATCCGACCGACAGGACTTTTAGATCCTGTGATTGAAGTTCGTCCTTCTATGAACCAAATTGATGATTTGATTGAAGAAATTCAAAAAAGAACCGAAGTTGATGAACGGGTTTTGGTAACGACTTTAACAAAAAAAATGGCGGAAGAACTCACCAAATATTTTACGAAATTCGGTATTCGGACTCGTTATATCCACTCCGATGTGGAAACTTTGGAAAGAATTCAGATTATGCAGGATTTGCGTGTCGGTTTGTTTGATGTTTTGGTCGGCGTCAATTTGTTGAGAGAAGGTCTTGATTTGCCGGAAGTTTCGCTGGTTGCGATACTCGATGCAGATAAAGAAGGGATGCTTCGTTCTCGCCGTTCCCTAATTCAAACCATTGGTAGAGCTGCAAGAAACGTCAACGGAAAAGCGATTTTGTACGCAGATAAGATTACCGGTTCAATGCAAAAAGCGATTGATGAAACCAATTATCGTCGGGAAAAGCAGATGGCGTACAACGAAAGAAATGGTGTTGTTCCGATGGCACTGAACAAGAAAATTTCTGAAATTCTAGTCGGAAGATCCAAAGATTTCCCGGATCCGAAATACACCCAGAAAGAAATCTTAAAACAAGTTGCAGAAGAGAAAGCAAACTATGGAAAAGACGTCACAGAAATGATCGAAGAAAAGCAAAAAGCAATGGAAGCTGCCGCCAAAAATCTAGATTTCATCAAAGCTGCGAAATTGCGAGATGAAATTGCTGCTTTGAAGGCTTAAAGTGGAAGTTTATAAAAGCTTTCGTTAGAAACTGAACGTGTTGCTTTGTGTCGATTGGTTTTTTGACAAAAGAGTGAGCGGTTCCGGAGGAACCGAATGTGTGTAGTAGGTTAGATCAGTTAGTGAAAGGGCGTTCCGTAGGAACGCTATGTCTTTTAACCGGGGTTATCATAAAATTCAAACACATATTTTTCATCAAAATTCACTTCAAATTTTGTCAAAAATTCTATATACTCTTCTCTGAAACTTTTCTTTGCATGATGTTGTTTCTGATTTTGAATATAATTTACTACACTGTCTCTTTGACTTTTAGAATATGAAAAACATCCATAACCTTCTTGCCAATAAAATGGAGTATCCAAGAATTTTTTTTCATTGATGAAATTTGTTGAGGAAACTTTTATTTCTTTTACCAGCTGAGAAATGGAGGAAGATAAATCTTTTAAACTTAAGAAGATGTGAATATGATCCGGATTGGCATAGATAGAAATTAGGTGGTGTTTTTTATTTCCAATTATTCCGGAAATATATTTTTGTAATTCCTCTCTGAAATCTTCCTTAATTAGTCGTTCCTTAACAAAACCCACTATTTAATTTATATTTAAAAACAGGATTAGAAAACAGCATAATTTGTATCTTATAAAATAAGAAAATAATTTTCTGTTTCAGTAGTTCCATCATTTTCTTCATGTTCCAAGCGGTTGCAGCTAGTAATGCATTGATTTGTGGTCCCGTTTCTCCCATGAAGTAATTTTTTGCCAGCCTAAAATCGGTTTTTAAATGTCCGATGATAGGTTCTATTGCCGCTCTGGTTCTAAATTTTTTGCGCTTTGTCTGCTTTTGATAAGCAGTGTCTTTTTTTCTTGGAGTGCTTGGGATGGAGATTTTCACGCCCTTTATTTCTGATTTTCCTCTGCCACCTCTATCGTAAAGGAGTTCTTTTGGGAGCTTTTGACCACCGGTTTCCATCTGTTCCAAAAGTGGTTCTATGGTGTGACCATCGTAAGGAGTTTGCAAAAATGCTTTAATCCCGAGAATGATTTTCTTGCCTTTGTTGGCGGTGGTTATCAAACCTACCTTATTCCCAAATTCATACTGGCTATGCGCTTTTCCTTTGGCAATACATCGGGTAAAAGGCTTGTGAATGCTGTAAATTTTATCGGCATCGTTTCTTTTTTGTGTGACAACCTTGGTGTACAATGTCATTAAATCTTTATAAAATTCTTGCTGTTCTGCATTAAAATTCCGTTGCAATTCACGAATCAGTCTCATGGCGATGGTTTTGAGCTGTCTTTGAGATTTCCTTGCCGCTTTTGCCCGCTTGGGATGTTTTCCGTTGTAGGTGTTGCGCACCATTTGTTTGCTGACTTTTGTGTAGCGTTGTCTTTGTTTTATGCCTTCATTTCCGGCTATTTTGTTGCAATAATCAATCACTTTTTTGCACAATTTTGCATCGGTAGGAAAAGAGGTATTATTCTCCTGAACGGTAGTATCGGACAAAACAAAATTTGAGGTGTTCGTCTTGGCATCGTGCATTCTTACGCTGTAGGCAAAGATTTTTTCGATACCTTTTTCGCCAATTCTTTTTCGGAAATGAACAAAATTACTCGGG